>NZ_JAMPKE010000004.1:0-314694 GCF_039961955.1 Trichocoleus sp. DQ-A1 | reverse complement strand
AATCATCGACGTGGCAAAACAAAGCTTCTAAACTAAGCATGGGCGGGTAGATACTTGAGAACTCAGCACTTTCAGCGTATCTGCTCCGCCCTTTTTTATCCCGAACTCACGTTCATATAGTTATCCTGTGTTTGCGAGTGCTTCCTCTCTTCCTTCGCGTCCTCTGTAGTTGGGTAAAAAAGCGATCGCAATTCGACCCTTCTATCAAGATGACCTAACTTTACTGATAAAAGTAATAGGAGCGATCGCACAGATCGCTCCTACTATTGATTATCTCTTACACCCCTCACCGAAAAGCGGAGAGAGGCAAGGGGCGAGGTTCTTAAATCTTCGCTTCTTCTCTCACTAACTTATCCCAACCCAAATCTTTAAGGTTGTTATTCCGGCGCAGCGGACGAGTCACCAACTCCAGAATGTCACGAGCATTTGTAAAGCCGTGAATCTGAGCAAAAGTGAACTCAACAGACCACTTAGTATTGATACCACGTGCTTCCAGTGGGTTGGCGTGCGCCATACCAGTAATCACCAAATCTGGCTTCAGTTCGTAAATACGCTGAATTTGGTTATAGTTGTCCGGCTTCTCCACAATTCTAGGCGTTGGTACACCCATTTCGTGGCAAGTTTTCTCTAGCAGCGCCAATTCAGCGGCTTGATAGCGCTTATCCATGTAGGGGATGCCGATTTCCGGGCAAGTCATGCCACAGCGCACCAGGAAACGAGCTAAAGAGATTTCCAACAAGTTATCGCCCATGAAGAAGACAGATTTGCCGCGAATCAACTGGACGTAGTCTTCCAGATTTTCCCAGATTTGCGCTTCCCGCTCATCTAGCCCCTTGGGTTCAATCCCGAACACCGAGCAGATTTTCTCAATCCAGGCGCGGGTGCCATCGGGACCAATCGGGAAGGGTGCGCCAATGAGTTTGCACTTGCGGCGACGCATCAGGGTGGTAGCAGTGCGGCTGAGGAAGGGGTTCATGCCAGAGACGTAGTACCCTTCTTCCAGAACTGGCAATTCGGTGTAACGCTTGGATGGTAACCAACCAGAAACTTTAATGCCTTGCTTTTTCAGTTCCAGTGTCAGATTGGTAACAACTGGATCGGGGAGAGAACCGAAGAGAACCAGTGGCGGATGCTTGACATATTCCGATTCATCGGCGGCAACATCTTCTTTTTTCTTGCCGAAGTTGAGCAGAGAAGCGATCGCATTCCTTTCTTTCTTCTCAGTTTCTACCACGGGTGCTTTATCGGGACAACGGGCAGCCATCGCCGCCAGTACGGTGTCTTCCCCTTGAGTAAAGGCGTAGTCTAAACCATTAGCGCGAGCCGTCACAATGGGGATGCCAATTTCGGATTCTAGCTTGGGTGCCAAGCCTTCCAAATCCATTTTGATGATTTCGGTGGTGCAGGTGCCAATCCAAACAATGACGCTGGGGTTGCGATCGCGCTTAATTTGCAAACACAGCCGCTTCAACTCTTCATAGTCATTCAACTGAGCGGAGATATCTCCTTCTTCCAATTCAGCCATCGCGTAGCGGGGTTCCGCAAAAATCATCACCCCCATCGCGTTTTGTAAGAAGTAGCCACAGGTTTTTGTACCAATAACTAGGAAGAAACTATCTTCTATCTTTTGGTACAACCAAGCTACACAGCTAATCGGACAAAATGTATGATAATTTCCAGTTTCACACTCAAAATTAAGCGCTTCCGGTTCTGTATTCGCAAGGGTCATAGTAAAGGTTTCCTCTCAAATTTTTAATTGATTGTTAGTCAAAAGGTGATTAGTTATTAGTCATTCCAGAGACAAAAAAATTCTGATTTAATGACTCATAACTATTGACAAATTACTCAGGATTTGGGATTCGAGCGACAATCTCTGCATCCTTAAGCTTCATTTACAGAGCGCTCCAGGAACGATTCGCTTGAAAATATTCCAACAACTTCTGCTTCAAAGCAGATGTAAAGTTTTCAAAAAAAGTCATACTTTCTGTTAGCTCATCCTGCCAATACTGGTGTTAACTTTTAACGCTGCCAAGGAAAGCGATGCTTTTTGTAAACTCCCTCGCAAGATTCATCCACCTTAGCAGCGATACGACTGGCTGATTGAGCAACATTGACAGCAGATGGAGGTAGCATTCTGACTTCCTCTGTATCTGTTTTTTCAGCCGATAGTGCCTCTAGCTCATCGTCGGGAGCCGCCGGTAATGCCTCTAGCTCATCGTCGGGATCGAAGTCTAGCCCAAAGCTCGCCACAATTCGGTCGGGATCTGCATTGAGATCCACAATCAGGGGAAGCATTTCATTAAATTGCGGGTCTAGAGTCGATAGCGTCGCCAAAATGAAGCTGGAGGTAGGGCGTCTTTGTCCTTCAGATGTCACCCAGACTTGCAGACGATTGAGCCAGTAGTGATTTTTTCGATAGTAGTCTAGCCATTTGGCTCTGACCGATTCCCGTAGCTGCTCAGGACGTAGTTGCTCAGGACGTAGCTGCTCAGGACATAGCTGCTCGGTGTTCACAGTTGGACTTGATGCTGATGCTGGTGAAAATAATTTGGTTTGGAGAATGGTGCATAACAATACGCACGTCAAGATTGACACTAAAAGCATTGATCCATTCTCCATCCTTAGCTCCCTAAACCATCATCATATCTAGCTCTTGTTCTTCAGTCTTCACCTCTGGCTTGGTGGGATTGAGGTAGAAATCAGACAGCAAGGAGAACAACTCGCGGTCTGGAGCATCGTTCGGCACAACACCCTCTGGACGCGCCAGAATTTGGTCGGCAATGTTGAGGTAGTAATCGCAGACGTAGTTGAGCGAGGGGTCAGTCTCTGCCATTTCAAACAGAGTTTTGCCCTTAACACGGGAAACGCGAATGTCTTCAATCAGCGGCAACACTTCCAGCACTGGCATTGGTACCGCAGAAATGTATTTTTCGATCAGGTCGCGCTTAGCAGTGCGGTTGCCAATCAATCCGGCGAGACGCAGGGGGTGAGTCCGAGCTTTTTCACGGACAGAAGCGGCAATCCGGTTGGCTGCAAACAAGGCGTCAAAGCCATTGTCAGTGACAATCAAGCAGTAGTCCGAATAGTTGAGGGGAGCTGCAAAGCCACCGCATACCACGTCACCGAGTACGTCAAACAGAATAATATCGTACTCATCGAAGGCGTTCAGTTCCTTGAGTAACTTCACGGTTTCGCCTACCACGTAACCGCCGCAACCGGCACCGGCTGGGGGACCCCCTGCTTCTACGCAATCAACGCCGCCATAGCCTTTGTAGATGACATCTTCAGCCCAGACATCTTCGTAGTGGTAGTCCTTTTCTTGAAGCGTGTCGATAATTGTGGGAATCAGGAAGCCGGTCAGGGTGAAGGTGCTGTCGTGCTTGGGGTCACAGCCAATTTGCAGGACTTTCTTGCCGCGCTTGGCTAGAGCCACAGAGATATTGCAGCTGGTTGTGGATTTGCCGATTCCGCCTTTTCCGTATACTGACAGTTTCACGCGCTTCGTCTCCTATAGTTTCATTTCAAACCAGGATGGTTGTCTTTGGTGTTAGGCAGGGCATGAATAAAGTCGCTGCCGAAGAAAGCCAGCCGTAGATTGCTTTTTATCTGGGTATGAACTGCATTATTGTCCAACTGCCGCAGAAAATAAAGGGGATGGAGGAATGGATTAGGTACTAATCGCGATTATTGAGAAAATAGATAATTCTTTAATGTTTTTATTTTGCTAAAAATGCTGATAAAGCTGCAATTTAAATTTTTAAGAGGTTTGTTACTCTCTTAATTAAGAATGTGGAACAAAAGACAAAAAGGTCGGGGCGAAGAGAAGACGCTCACGCTACAACGTGAAACCGATAATTTGAGGCTATTTAGGACTCTGCGAACAACGGCGCTCGTCGAGAAAGTCTTAAACTGTACCTATAACTCGGATTGACTTCGCCTAATCGGCTACACTGCCTGAAGCAGATGGCTAATCAAAAGGGTCACAGAGGCATCTGCAAGTAAAGTGGGGATTTTGATGAATAATTATTAATTTTTGAGAGACTGTTTTCTAGGAATCCGAGTTGAGTTCACAGTCAGGGAGAAGATCGCAGAGGGGCGGGAAGAGGCTAACATCAATCACCGAAAGGGGAGGAGGGATGGTTTTGCGGAGCGCCTGGTGTTCCGAAGCAATCCGTCGCCATGACCAAGACTAAAGCGATCGCTACCGCTCATTGGCAACGCTTCTTGACTAGGCTTAAATTAGGACGCCATCTTTTTCTAAGGCGTATGCGTTGATTTATGGAAAGCCTTAGAGTCGGATTTTAGTTAAAGCAACTATATCTATATGAATACAGAAAGTGACATTCTCATCATCGGCGGCGGTGCGATTGGCTTAGCGATCGCCCTCGAACTTCGCTTACGGGGGGCAACCGTCACCGTCTTGTGCCGCGACTTCAACTCCGCAGCGGCTCATGCTGCTGCTGGAATGCTAGCACCCCAAGCAGAAGGGATTCCGACGGGCGCAATGCTGGATTTATGTCTGCGGAGTCGGGATTTGTATCCGGACTGGGCAAGCAAACTGGAAGCGATCGCAGGGGTATCTATCGGCTATTGGCCTAGCGGCATCTTGGCACCCGTTTATCTCAATCCTCAGTCCTCAGCCCTCAGTCCTCACTCCTTAGCACATTGGTTAGATAAAGATGCAATTCATCAAATTCAACCCGGACTGGGTTCAGACGTTGTTGGTGGTTGGTGGTATCCCGAAGATGGTCAAGTAGACAATCGGGCTTTAGTTCAAGCCTTGCGGGTGGCAGTGAGGGAATTAGGTGTAGATATCCATGAAGGCGTGGCAGCTGAAGCCCTCCAGCAACAGAACCGGAGAATCAACTGCGTCAGAACAGCATCTAGGGATTTTCGCGCTCAACACTATGTCTTAGCCACTGGGGCTTGGTCAAATGAATTATTGCCAATTCCGGTCAGCCCGAAAAAAGGTCAAATGTTGTCCGTGCAAGTGCCTGGTGGCAGCCAGGAGGGATTGCCTCTCAAGCGGGTGCTGTTTGGTGAGGAAATCTACATCGTGCCGCGTCGGAATGGACAACTGATCGTGGGAGCCACTAGCGAGGATGTGGGATTCACACCCCATAACACTCCAGCCGGAATCAAAACCTTATTGGAAAACGCGATTCGCCTTTATCCCGCTTTGCAGAACTTTCCCATCCAAGAATTTTGGTGGGGATTTCGACCGGCGACACCCGATGAGTTGCCGATTCTCGGTTCTAGCGCCTGCAAGAATTTAACGCTGGCAACGGGTCATTACCGCAACGGAATTTTGCTGGCACCCGTGACGGCTTCCTTAGTGGCAGACCTGATTTGGGAGCAAAAGTCCGATCCCCTGTTAGACCATTTTCACTACTCCAGGTTCTACGCTGGATCTAAACCCATCAATGCAACCCCCAAAATGCTTCAAATAAGCCATCCTTCTGAATCCGGGAGAATTCAAGGCTCGTCCCTACAGATGAATCATTCCTTGGAAACCCTGCCATCCGATCCTTTAATTATTGCGGGTCGGACTTTTCGCTCTCGCCTGATGACTGGTACCGGCAAGTATCGCAGCATCGAAGAAATGCAGCAAAGTATTGTGACTAGCGGTTGCGAAATTGTTACGGTGGCGGTGCGCCGGGTACAAACAAAAGCGCCCGGACATGAAGGGCTGGCTGAAGCGTTGGATTGGACAAAAATCTGGATGCTACCCAACACGGCTGGCTGTAAAACGGCTGAAGAGGCGATTCGAGTGGCGCGTCTGGGGCGGGAGATGGCAAAACTTTTGGGTCAAGAAGACAATAACTTTGTCAAGTTAGAGGTGATTCCTGACTTAAAGTATCTCCTGCCCGACCCAATTGGCACTTTGGAAGCGGCAGAGCAACTGGTGAAGGAAGGCTTTGCAGTTCTGCCTTATATCAATGCTGACCCCTTACTGGCTAAACGATTGGAAGAGGTTGGCTGTGCGACGGTGATGCCTTTGGGTTCTCCGATTGGTTCCGGACAGGGCATCAAGAATGCAGCGAATATTGAAATCATTATTGAGAATGCTGGGGTGCCAGTGGTGGTGGATGCCGGACTGGCTACGCCCAGTGAGGCAGCGCAGGCAATGGAGATGGGGGCTGATGCCGTGTTGATCAATAGTGCGATCGCTGGGGCAAAAAATCCTGCCGCGATGGGTCGCGCAATGGCTCTGGGTGTTGAGGCTGGGCGTCTCGCCTATCAAGCCGGACGAATCCCTGTAAAAGTCTACGCCAACCCCAGTTCTCCCCTGACTGGCACGATTACCAGTTAAAGGCTAAAGGGGCTGAGGAGAATGTAAGTTCAACCTCTCCTTGGCACTCCTGCACTTAGTCGGTACCAAGATTCTCTCCTCTGGCGGAAGTAGTGTAAATAATTCATGCAAAAGATAGAGTACATTGACCCGATTCTTTGTTACAATTATTTACAAAATAAATCCCAGATAAGGATATCATTCATGCGATATACAACCGAAGACGGCGGACGTTTGAACAATTTTGCAGTAGAACCAAAAGTTTACAAAGCAGAACCGCCAACCCAGGATCAAAAGCGCAACTATCTCTTCATGGGAATTGGCGCGATCGCTTTGCTTAGCAGCTTAATATTTGTTGCTATTTCGGCATCCAATGTAGGCTAAGCACCCACCTGATACTTTTCAGGAACGGGTGAAATAAGGCAAAAGTAAAAAGTTAAACGTAAAAAGAAACATAATTTCGTTTTTTTGTCTTTTGCCTTCTACTTTGAATTGAACGTAGGTTTACCGTTGAAGGTTTTTTGTCGCTTCTAGGGCGTCTTGGTAACTTTCTGTTCTTCCTTGGGACTTGAAAAGGTCTGCGGATTTCTTAAAATCTGCAACTGCGGCTTGACGATTATTCAATCGTAAGTAGGTGATTGCGCGGTTGTAATAGGCTTCAGCAAATTTAGAATCTAAATTTACCGTCTGAGTATAATCGTCAAGCGCTTTGGCATGTTGTCCTAGCCGGTTGTAAGCTAAACCCCGATTGTAATAAGCTCTGGCATTCTTGGGGTCGATTTGTAAAGCTTGGTTAAAATCGGCAATTGCGGCTTGAGTTTCTCCTAGATCGTCGCGAGCATTGCCTCGGTTAATATAGACACTTGCATCTTTGGGATTGAGTCGGATCGCCTCTGTAGAATCAGCGATCGCTTGTTGATAATTTTCGAGAAGATAGTAGGAATATCCCCGGTTGCCGTAAGCATTTCCGTACTCAGGATTAATCCGAATCGCCTCAGTGTAATCTGCGATCGCTTGCTGATAAGCTCCGAGGATGTGACGGGCATACCCCCGGTTGTAATAAGACTCTGCATCCTGGGGAGCAAGACGGATCGCTTCGTCAAAGTCTGCGATCGCCCCCTCATAATCACCGGCGTCTAGTTTATCAACGCCCCGGTTGTATAAATCAACCGCGCTCATCGTTGCCTTATTATTATCAGCTGCACTCAGTAACTGGCTGGGCGGCAACTGAGCGTAGACAGCAGTAGGAATTCCACCAATTACTGTGGTGATTCCGACAATGGCGATAGTTTTGCGAATGTTATTCATAGCTTGTCTTTTCTCGCCCCGCTGGAAAGGACTGAGGACTGAAAGCTGAAGACCGATCGTTGAGGTAAAAAATAAACATCAGGGGAAACGTGAAATCTATTTTCTGTTTCTTCCTCTTGAGGTAGTCCTCAGCACTATTTTCTCACTCAGTCCTGTCGAATCAATCCTTTGCACTATTTTTTTACGTGCCCGCTGGCTGAGCTTCCTGATCGATAAGCTGGCGGAACTGAATGACATCTTGCCGGGGGTCGGCATGGCTGACTCGGACTTCTAAGCGATCGCCAAGTGCCACTGAGTGGGTGAACCGCATCGCCAACTCTAATCCCAAATCTTCTAACAAAATTAATCCTAATCGGTCATCTTCTCGCAACCATCGCAGCATCAGCGCTTGCCAAACCTGATCGCCATGACGCCGCAGGTACTCTAACCCCCAATAACGATTTGTCTGGCGTTCTACTAACCTTGCTTCTTGGGAGGCGGTGCCGATACCCAGCATAACTTCTTGTAACTCTTGCGCTGAGAATGGCGTGGGTTCGCCGCGTAAATGCGCCTTTATTTGGAAATGCGCCAGCAAGTCGCTGTAGCGGCGGATTGGAGATGTTACCTGAGCGTAGGTTTCCAGCCCCAAACCGGCGTGTCGACCCGGCGTGAGGCTCATTTCGCTACGAGGCATACATCCCCGCATTGCACAAAATCTCACAGGTCCTGCGGGCAGCTGCAATAGTTCCTCTTCTGAGGGAAGTTCGGGTTGGGGTTGACTGCGAAAGGGCAGAGGAATATTGTGAGTTTTGCCGTAGTGGGCAGCCACTTCACCCGTGAGAATCATCATCTCTGCTACCAATTGGCGTGCGGGTGAGTCTTCCAAAATTTCAATGATGATTTCGTCACCATTTACTTTAATCATCGCCTCTGGCATATGGATGTTAATCGAGCCTTGGGACTGCCGCCATGATTGGCGACGTTTCGCCCAAGAAGCGATCGCTGTTATCTCTGGTTCTGCCTGGATACCCAGTTGCAGCATCTCATCCACATCGTCGTAAGTCAGGCGATAGGTCGGCTTAATTAAGCTGGCACTGATGCAATAGTCCTCTACGGCACCTTTTTCATCCAAAAGCACGCCAAAGCTCAGCGCCCAACAAATTTTTCCTTGCACTAAGCTCATCGGCCCGGTTGCCAAACTCGGCGGGAACATCGGAATCATCCCCGTCGGTAAATACAACGTTGTGGTACGCCGTCTAGCTTCTAAGTCTAATTCATCTCCTGGGGAAACCAAGCGCGAGGGGTCGGCAATGTGTATCCAAAGCCGCTGACGCCCATCGGCGAGGGTTTCCATACTCAATCCATCGTCTATTTCCTTTGTACTTTCATCATCAATCGTGTACACCTTCAAATGAGTCAGATCTAATCGGTGCTCATCCGAATCGTTCGGCGCGAACTCAGCATACTGCTTAGCCACTTCTATCACCTTGTCTGGAAAGTGAACGGGGATCTGACTGCGCCGCAGATATAGATTTTCGTGAGGACTCCACAATCCCAAATCCACCAGCAGTTGAAACGCAGCTTGGGGAGTTCCAGGGCGTCCAAGCTCGCTCATTGTTTCCAAAACAGGTGCTGGAGGGGGATAGGCGCGATTCAGAGATTCTTGATTGAGTCCAGCACGAACGACATCTGTCAACAGAGCCGCATATTTTTCAATGGCTTCCAGGCGTTGACGTTCGCGGCGTTCCCACTCTACCTGTTCGCCAGCGAGCGCCTTTTGCACGCGCTCTACAAATTCTTGCCGCCGCAAGAGCCGTTCTTTTTCGACTTCTATCTGATGTTTTAGTTCTGCTACCTGAGTAGCAGGACGCGGCTCGTAGCGATCGCCTTTTTGCTTGAAATAAAGTCTATCTTCAGATAGCAAATAGTACGCTGCGTAACATAGGGGGGCACTTTTGTCAGAAAACAGCACTGACGCCATTTCCACATCTGTAACGCTCGTTCCATCCTCTACCAATAATTCCCATGCTACCTCCAAGCCAGTTGGGTCCAGATAGCGCTGTACCTCTTGGAGGAAGCTGGAAATTTGTGCAGGTTTATAGCTTTCACCTGCAATCTTATAGGTCATTTGTCGGGGATGGATGGTGTGGGATTGACCTTTCTCGTCTACCACAATCCAGTGCGTTTTGCCTTCTTGACGTTCTGCAACAGCAAGACGCCGCTCTCCATGCAGCCGAAACTCAATTAACGTTCCTTTCTCCACAAGTTTTTGGCTTACGCAGTAGCATTCATTGGACAGCCCATCTATCTACCAGTTTAGCGGCGTGGCGATTGTAAATTGTAGATTTTCGATCTAAGTCCAAAATCCACCCATCCCCAATCCAAAATTGAGTTAACCTTCAGGGTTAATAAAGGGCAACAGAGCCAAAAGGCGTGCCCGCTTAATTGCTACGGTTAAATCTCGTTGTTGCTTTGCTGTTAAACCTGTAATTCGGCGAGGCAGTATTTTACCCCGCTCTGTAATAAATTTCCGCAACAAATCGACATCTTTGTAGTCGATAGGTTCGTCAGGTTTAATTGGGGAAAGGCGGCGACGGAAGTAAGTCATCGTTGGTGATTCGTTGTTAATTGTCAGCACTCAGCACTCAGCAGTCATTGGTCATTAATCAAAAACTAATGACTCAGGACTGATGATTACTTAATTTCTTTGTGGACGGTATGTTGGTTGCAGTGGGTGCAAAACTTTTTCAATTCAATCCGCGCCGTCGTGTTCCGGCGGTTCTTGGTGGTTGTGTATCGGGAAACACCCGGCGATCGCTTGGCGATGTTGGTGCGACAGTCGGTGCATTCCAACGTCACAATCAGGCGCGCCCCCTTCTTACTTGCCATAATGCTATTTCTACAAAATTCAAGAGGACAAAATTAAACACAAACCAATATTATTTCATACGACGAGTCACTTGAGCAAGTAATTTTTTGACGCGGATATCTAAAGAATAACCTCGGCGCGTCTGCACGATACAAGTTCGCCCAACGCGATCGTGAAAAGCTTGTTGCCACTCAGCATCTGCAAAAGCCACTCCACAATCCACTGCTAGAGGGCTGATCAGCAGCAGTAAAGAGACCCCGTTCGACACCCCAATGGTCAGTCCCACCATCGCCAAAACAGCAGCGAATCCCAGAATCCCTTCGCGCTTGCATAACTCAAAAAGCCCAGGAGTTTTGCGGTATTTGGGATCGACGACTTTCATATCCAAAGCCCAGCGTCCCACACTCTGTCCCTGATTTCGCGCAACCAGAAGCACTCGCCCAGCTAGCCATGCGATAATGAAAACCAAGATTTGTGCAATCGGGATACCCGGAGTATTTGCCCCAAAGGGCAAGCTAAAGAGCCAAATAATTAGAAAATCAATCGCAAAAGCAATACACCGTCGCTCAATTGGCACCTTAGGTAATCGGCGGTTGGTCAGTTCGTTACGCATGAAAAATAGCTTTTCCGACGGTCTATTTCCATATTAAGCTTTCACCTAACCGCTTTTTGTCTGTTGTCGATGAATGTGTTGATAGCGATGACTGTAGGGGTACGGCTCTCCAAAAAAGCGTCCACCAACTAACTGGCATCGGCGGGTTTCATTGGATAGACAAAAGCGACTCACCGATATCTTGGTTAAAAGAGCCACTAGGCAATGCAACTAACCTGTAGATGCGATGAATCAGCGTCTCTACTAACTGACAATTTTTTAGACAATTCTTGAGAAGAGGCTGGATTGATGGCGATGCTGTTGGTTAAAGAAGCAGAGGCAATCATTTTCGATTTAGTGCAACCTCTAGATAACCAGATGGATGCTGAGGTTGTAGACCTCTCTGGTGCCAATGGTCGGATTCTAGCGGCTGCGGTGACGAGCGAGTTGGATTTTCCCCACTGGACGAATTCAGCAATGGATGGGTATGCGGTGCAATTTGCCGATGTGCAGGGAGCTAGCGCCGAACAGCCAGTGGTGCTGGAAATTGTAGAAGAGATTCCAGCCGGATATCAACCGCAGCGATCGCTCCAAACTGGGCAAACCGCCCGCATTTTGACAGGTGCGGTGATGCCAGAGGGCGCTGACACTGTAGTGATGCAGGAAGTGACGCGACGGGAGGAGAAGCAAGTGTTTATCTTCACAGCTCCAGCAGAATTAGGAGCCTTTGTGCGTCACCGGGCAGCTTTCTACCAGGCGGGAACTCCGCTTTTGCCAGGGGGAATTAAACTCAATGCTCCAGAAATCGCTATTTTAGCAGCGGCTCAGTGTACTCAATTACCCGTTTACCGACGCCCTCGCGTAGCAATTCTGTCCACAGGCGACGAATTGGTGACACCCGATCAGCCCCTCAAGTCTGGTCAAATTGTAGACTCCAATCAATACGCCCTCGCTGCGTTAGTGGCACAGACGGGCGCAGAACCTCAAATGCTGGGGATTATTAGGGATGAACCAGAGACACTCAAGAGAGCGATCGCGCAAGCCGTCGCTACCGCTGACGTGGTCATTTCTTCCGGCGGCGTTTCCGTAGGCGACTACGATTATGTAGATGAAATTCTTGCCCAACTCGGTGCGGAGATTCATATCCGTGCTGTTGCGGTTAAACCTGGTAAACCTTTAACCGTCGCCAGATTTCCCAACGCCCAGCGTCCTGTTTTATACTTCGGTCTACCGGGCAATCCAGTTTCCTCTTTGGTGAGCTTTTGGCGATTTGTACAGCCAGCCGTGAGAAAACTTGCGGGTCTTGCTGATGGCTGGGAGCCAAAGTTTGTACAAGCGCGATCGCATCACGATTTGCGTTCAGACGGCAAACGAGAAAGCTACCTCTGGGGCAACATGAATTTAGCAAACGGTGCTTATGAATTTCATTTGGCTGGCGGTAGTCACAGTTCCGGTAATTTAATTAATCTTGCTCAAACTAATGGTCTGGCTGTTTTACCAGCAGGTCAAACCTTCATTGCATCTGGAGAGCCGGTGCAAGTTCTACCAATTGGTTAACCCAAAGAGTCATTGGTAAAAACTTTAAAGTTTTCAGTGTTGAATTACAGAACTCCCTTCTTACTCAAAACTTATTGCGCTTAGTTCCTTTCAATTACCAAAAACCTCTTTTGCCAGTCGGTAAAACGGTTGCCCAATTCGTTTTTGCCTGCGATAGCTGTTCCTCGCTAACTTTTGCCCCTGTGAGATTAGCACCACACAAATTTGCGCCTCGGAGATTCGCATGATTGAGATAGGCAAAGCTCAAATCTGCACCGCGTAGGTCAGCTCCTTCCAAATTTGCCGTGCTGAAGTAAGCCCTGCCCAAATTTGCCTCCTTCAGAATTGCCCCAACTAAATTCGCCCTGCCAAAATCAGCACTTGACAAGTCAGCGCCCTGAAGGTTGGTTTTAGCTAACTTAGCCTGATGAAAAATGCCTCCTGATAGGTTAACTCGTTGCAGGTTCAGCGCGCTTAAATCTTGAGAGGCAAAGTCTCGTCTACCTTTGGTGTAGGCAGTTAACACGCCAACAGCATCCAACTTGGCAGGAAGTTTTGACTTAGCATTGCCGTTAGAACCGCTATTTTTGAGCATCGTCGGCGGATAACCAGAGCCGGTAGCAGGACTTGGTTTATACATACTTCCCCCGGTTTGCGGTCCGGTCATGCCTAACTTTTCTCGACGTGCTCGAATTGCCATCGCCAGACGTTCTGAGGCGGAAGTGCCAGTCGAAGGGGCTGAGGAAAGCGTTGGACTGCTTAAGTCTCCAGAGTTGGTGTAGCGATTGCCTGTTTGTGGTTGTCGCTGGGAGCTATTGGGTTTAGTCGTTAAGCCTTGCTCCAAGCTGTCGAGATACGGTTCAAGGTCAAGCGCTCTCAACACTTCCTCAGCAGACTGATAGCGATGACGAACCGAAACCTCTAGCAATTTCTTGAGAACATCGGCAAAATGATCGCTGATCTGAAGTTGCTTTCGCCAGAGCATTTCGCCCGTTGAAGGGTTGTAATCTAAGTCTTTTGGCGATTTTCCAGTCAGCAGATAAACGCAAGTGACTCCCAGTGCATACAGGTCGCTAGCATAAACCGGGCGCATTGCCATCTGTTCGGGCGGGGCAAATCCAGGTGTCCCAATTGCGTAAGCCGTCAAAGCGGTTTGCTCGGAGCTACTGTTTGCCGTTGTCGGACTGACTTGGTTTTTCACTGCTCCAAAGTCAATCAGAACCAGTTTGCGGTCTTGTTCGCGGCGAATCAAGTTGGCGGGTTTGATGTCCCGGTGAATCACCTGCTGGCTGTGGATGTAGTGCAGGACGGGCAAAATTTCGCTTAAGAATTGCTTGACACCAGCTTCGCTTAGAGGTCCCGATCCTTTAACCTCCTGCTGTAGCGTCAAGCCGCTGATATACTCCTGCACTAAGTAAAACTGCTGGTTGTCTTCAAAGTAATCCAGCAGCCGTGGCACTTGGGGATGATTGCCGATTTTCCCCAAGGTTCTGGCTTCTCGTTCAAATAGCTCGCGTGCCATTTGTAAAACGTGGGCTACAGTCGTTGCTGGTCTCAGTTGCTTGATTACGCAACTTGGCTCCCCAGGCAAAGACTCATCCTCAGCTAAAAAGGTCGCTCCAAAACCTCCTTGCCCCAGCGCTTGACTGACTCGATAGCGCTTTCGTAATAGGAGTTCTGAGCCACAGGACCGACAAACTTCGGCGTGGTCGTGGTTTTGCGGATTTGGACAGGCGGGATTGAGGCAGTAGCTCATGCAGACTCACCGGGATGCTGAAACCGGATATTGCTACCCTAACTTAAATTATCGAGGCATTAATAAACAATAAGCATGGTACATTTACGGACAATTCTTTAAAGAGTTGCTAAAGACGATTAATCTTTGCTTAAAGAATTGAAAAACGATGTACTCCTGCAACTGCCAAGATTTTTCTCAAACATTGCAGTTAGAGACGGTATTAAATTGTAATCAAACAACTGGCGAACAAAAGAAGCGGATCGGGATTAAGCACAAAAATTGTTTCCATATCTTTGATAGCACATCCGGAAGCGCTAGATGTGATTGGTGTTACCCCTAAAACACTCATGCTATCTGGAAGGGAGGGCAAAATTTTGGCAGAACAAAGGAACAAAGAAGCTGAGGGGGATGGTGCTAAGCAACACGCTCACCTGGAGAAGCGATCGCACTCACCCTCCCGGAAGACTCTCCCAGAAGGCTGCGTCTGCGGGCATTTCTATCTTTGGCTTTCCCCACTCGTCGCCGGAATGCTTCAGCTGTACAAAACGGTAAAATGATCGGGCTGAGGTAAGTAAAAGCTTAAGCGTAAATGCGTATTTCTCTGAACTGGCTACAAGAATTGGTTGACTTGACGATGACTCCGGCGGAGTTGGCGCACACGCTAACAATGGCTGGGTTTGAAGTAGAAGATATTGAAGACCGCCGCACTTGGGCGGATGGGGTGGTGGTCGGGAAAGTTCTAGAGATTCAACCCCATCCGAATGCAGATAAACTCAGGGTGTGTACGGTCGATGTGGGGGGAACGTCCCCCTTAAATATTGTCTGTGGGGCATCCAATGCCAGAGCAGATATTTATGTGCCTATCGCCACCATCGGGACTTATCTACCTGCTGTTGATCTGAAAATTAAACCGGCTAAACTCCGGGGCGTTCCTTCTGAGGGGATGATTTGCTCTTTAGCTGAATTAGGTTTGGCAAAAGAGTCCGCAGGAATTCATATTTTTGGGCAGGAAAATCTTCAACTGGGTAGCGATGTGCGATCGCTCCTGGGCTTAGATGATGTGATTTTAGACTTAACATCAACGGCAAATCGTGCTGATGCTTTGAGTATGGTCGGCGTCGCACGGGAAGTCTCGGCGCTGACGGGTGCCGCCCTGCGACTTCCAAAAGCCCCAGAAGTGTCAATCCCGCAGGGGGATGGCGGTCTGAAGTTGCGAATTGCTTCGGGTCAAGCGTGTCCGGCTTACATCGGGACGGTCATCGAAAAGGTCAAAATTGCGCCTTCTCCGACATGGTTGCAAGGGCGATTACAAGCCACTGGAGTCCGACCCATCAACAACGTGGTAGATATTACCAACTATATTTTGCTGGAATGGGGTCAGCCGTTGCACGCCTTTGACCGCGATCGCTTGCAATCCGTGGCAAGTGGTGGTGGCGGGGGAACCTCACCGCTCCAGATTGGGGTGCGCTTTGCCAATACAGGGGAATCCCTAAAAACCCTGGACGGTCAAACCCGTACCTTGCAACCGCAAAATCTGCTGATTACTGCCAACGACCAACCAGTAGCGCTGGCGGGAGTCATGGGCGGTGAAGAAACAGAAGTGTATCAGGGGACTGAAAATTTAATTTTAGAAGCTGCTTTGTTTGACCCGGTGGCAATCCGCCGGTCGGCACGCAGTCAAAACTTAAGGACAGAAGCCTCTGGGCGCTACGAGCGGGGCGTCAATCAGGCAGAATTGGGAATTGCTTGTCAACGAGCGATCGCGCTGCTCTCGGAGTTTGCAGGCGGCACTCCCGTAGCACAAGAAATTGCCGACACCAGACCCGACCCCTCAACTTGGAGTCGTTCGATTGAACTGCGTCTAGACCGGGTAAATCACGTTTTAGGCCCAGTAGAGATGGGAGATACTGAAACTACAGGGGAAGTTCACGCTGAAGATGTGGAGCGCATCCTAACGGCGCTGGGGTGTCAGCTACAGCAAGTGACGAAAAAAGATGAAGGCGGAACCAGGACGAATGAAGAAGATTCTAAGCTTCATCCTTCTGAATCCCTGAAGTGGACGGTGAAAGTACCGCCCTATCGCTACCGAGATTTGGAGCGAGAAATCGATTTAATTGAAGAAGTTGCTCGCCTCTACGGCTATAACAAATTCTGCGACACCCTACCAGATAAGACTGAACCGGGGTACCTTTCTGTCGATCAGATGCTGATGCGTCAGATGAGGGAAGCTTTCCGCGCAGCCGGATTGACAGAAGTCATGCATTACTCTTACTCAGTGGCGAAAACTAAGAACGATACAGAAGTCGCGATCGCAAATCCCATGTTTGCAGAATATTCGTCTCTGCGAACTGAGCTGATTTCCGCCTTGATTGACGCCTTCCAGTACAACTTAGAACAGGGTAACGGTCCGTTAAACGGGTTTGAAATGGGTCGGATCTTCTGGCGGGAAGAGGATGGACTGATCGAAGCTGACTCGGTTGCTGGAATTTTAGGGGGAAGCACTTTTACCCAAGGCACTTGGACGCGAGGAGGCAAGCCACAACCGATGACTTGGTTTGAAGCCAAAGGAGTGTTGCAAAGTGTATTTGAGCAACTCAGCCTGCCAGTAGAATATCAACCAGACCGCCGCGATCCACGGCTGCATCCCGGACGCACGGCTTCTTTGTGGGTACAGGGAAACCGATTGGGAACGTTTGGGCAACTCCATCCCCAACTCCGGCAAGAACGAGACTTGCCTGATGAAGTCTACGTGTTTGAGCTGGATTTGGATGTTGTCTTAGATTACCTGGATGCAGAGGAAAACCGGACGCCTTTATTCAAGCCTTACTCCACCTTTCCAGCATCCAGCCGGGATTTGGCTTTGTTCGCCTCGGTTCAGGTTTCTGTCTCAGACTTGAAACGAGCGATCGCGAAAGCTGCCATTGCAGACAAACACAAGGGGACATCCCTACTAGAATCGGTCGAGTTGTTTGATGAATATCAAGGGAAAAATGTCCCGGAAGGACAGCGCAGCTTAGCGTTTCGCTTAGTTTATCGAGCTAGCGATCGCACGCTTACCGATGAAGAGGTCGAGCCAGTGCATCAAAAAGTCCGCGAAGCTCTCGTTGAGAAATTCGGCGTTAATCTGAGAAGTTAAATAAAGTTTTGAGGGTTGAATGTTGATTTAACCCTCAAAACTCGAAACTCAAAACTTTACTGCTATTAACCATGCCTAAATACGTAATGTGGGGAAGCTATTGCGAGGATGTTTTGGAAAAGCGATCGCCTTACCGGCAAGCGCATCTAGACGGTCTTGCTGCCCAAAAAGAAGCGGGTATTCTGATGACGATTGGCCCGACGAAGGACATCACTAAAGTCTTCGGCATCTATGAGGCGGAAGATGAAGCCGCCGTGCGCCAGTTAATTGAAGCTGACCCCTACTGGCAAAACGGCATCTGGACTGAATACGATGTCAAAGAGTGGATTCAAGCCCTCTAATTCCCCCAATTAAGGACATCTCAGTTGGGTAGATTTACCAAAAACCGTCCTCAATTCCACCGTTCACGGCAATTGAGGAGGTTTCTTCCTCTCCATACTCAAGCGGAGCCAGTGGCCCAACTGCCGCCAGTTACCATTTCCAATAGAATCCGGAGCCTAAAATAAAGAAATTACCGTTAAATTGACCTTAGCAGAGAGGGTTCTGGTAGAAATCAGTAATAAAAAGCACGGTAAATTTTACAAACATGCTACCGGACTAGGGTTCTTTGCAAAGTCAAGCAGACTTTAACAGAAGTCTTCTGGAGAGTCTGGCGTCGGCGAACAGGAGCCGTGAGAAGGTTGGAGATGACAGAATCCACGGATGAAGATAGCCAAAAGACAACACTGCGTCAAGCCCAAGCAGAAATGCTAGAAGCAGGCAAACAAGAGACTTTAGAAATCTTTAGCGAACTTTTAGAACGGCTATGGGAACGCATTGTCGGTCTAATTGGCGAGACGGCGACGGTTGCCGTTTTTCGGAGTGCCCTTTTAGAAGCAAGCCGAGACCATCCGCTATGCCAAGAAATTACTATTGATAGCGGTGGAATTTGCCTCGACCGACTGAAGAAAAATTTAGATGCCTTGGAGCGAACAGAAGTCCGAGCTGGACTGATGGCTTTTACTGATAACGTAATGGCTCTACTGATCGATTTAACGGGTGGAATCCTGTTGCGGAAGGTGGAACCCCTCGTGCAGCAGTTAAAACAACAACTGGAAAAGGGCTGAGGGATGAGCAATATCAAACTAATACCGACAGGTGTGCCTAACTTAGATGCTGTAATGGGCGGAGGCATCCCTGTTTATTCGCTAAATATTGTTGCTGGACAACCGGGGACGGGTAAGACAATCCTGGTGCAGCAAATGCTCTTCAACCACATCCGAAATCACAGCACTGCCAAAGTTCTCTACCTCACGACCCTTTCTGAGCCAACGTTGAAGGTGGTGCGCTATATGCAGTGCTTCAGCTTCTTTGATGCAGAAGTGTTCGGGGAGCAGGTACTGTATCAGGATATCGGGCCTTTCATCCGCGAGCATTCCCTGCCCGAATTAGCCGACTATATCCTTGCTAGCGTAGCGAAACACCAGCCGGAGATTCTGGCGATTGATTCCTTTAAAGCCATCCGCGATTTGTCGAATGAAGTTAGCGATTTTCGTCGCTTCTGTTATGACCTCTCTGTTCGTCTAGCGAGTGCGCGGTGTACCGCCTTTTTATTAGGGGAATATGACCGCTCGGATATTGGTGAAGGGGCAGAATTTGCGGTAGCTGATGGCATTATTTATCTAAACATTGCGCTCCAGGAAGGGGAACAGCAGCGTTTTCTCCAGGTATACAAAATGCGCGGTCGAGCGACGGAGATGGTGCCTTACCCGTTTGCGCTCACCGATGGGGGGGTGCAGGTTTTGGGTTCGATGCTGACGCTGAAACGTCGGGAAACAAGTTTGGAGGGGGAAAGCGAGTCGGTATCTACAGGGATTAAGGGACTAGACGACATTCTTCGCGGTGGCATTCCACGAGGGCGCTCTATCCTCCTTTCTGGTGTCTCTGGAACGGGTAAGACGACGCTTGCCGTGCAGTTTCTCGTGAATGGCGCTCATCAGGGAGAGAAGGGACTGCTGTTTTCTTTTGAGGAAACGCGCGATCGCTTGTTCCGGATGGCAGAAGGTTTCGGCTGGAATCCTCGAGATTTGGAAGCAAAAGGCTTATTACGCATCATTTTTATTCCCCAAACAGAGATTCGGGTCGAGGAACACTTAGAGCGCATGGCGCAGGAAATCGCAAGTTTCCAGCCTTCGCGCTTTGTGGTCGATTCCTTTTCTGTTTTCCTGCACAAAGTGAAAGATTTGGCAGTGCAGCGGGAAAAAACTTTCCAATTGTCTACGCTGGTGCAGCGGGTTGGTGCGGTGGGTTTCCTGATCTCGAATATTCCCGCAGGCGAAGTGAACCGCCTTTCTCGCTTTGGGGTGGAAGAAACCGTGGTGGATGGGACGATTGTCCTTTCCACAGATGTCAATGGTCTTCAGCGCCGACGCTACATAGAAGTTTACAAAATGCGAGCCGCCGACCATGTGCCAGGTCGCCACCGCATGGAAATCGGTCATCAGGGCATTGAGGTGTTATATCTGGCACCGACTGAGCAAAAAACTAGCGGAATGAAGACACCGCCCCTACTGGCTTTCTCGCCGTTAAACGCGATCGCACGGGAGGGAATTTTCTACGGTTCTGCTTGGTTGGTGCGGGGAGAACAGGGAGTCGGCAAGACGACGCTCGCTCAGCAATTTGCGATTGAGGGATTGCAACGAGGGGAAAGCTCTCTTTTTATTGCCACAGAGGCTCCTAGCTACTTGCTACGCCAACAAATGGAAGTGTTCGGAGTCGAGATCGAGTCTTATTTGCGATCGCAACACCTGCGTATTTTAGATACTCATCCTTTCTCTAGCGAAGAATATATTGACCTGACTGATATGGAACGCTTTCTCTACGATATCGAGCGTCACCTGCGGGCAATGCCCAAACCCTGTCGGTTGATTACAGATTCTCTGACCCCGCTTGCTGTCCAATATGCTCCGGATGAGTTCATCACCTTCATCGAACGCAAGAACCGTCTGCTGCGGCAACTGGATGTGGCATTATTTGACACAATTCTCCCCAAAACGCTCAATGAGAGCATTCTTTACAGCTTGCTTAATAGTTACGATGTCGTTCTGGATGTGTACGTTCCAAACTGGGGTGAGATGGGTCAGACGGGGCAAGGTTTTCGGGTACTTCAAGTCCGTAAATCTAGAGGGACTCACTCTGACACCCGCCCCTATCCTTACACGATTCGCCAAGGGAAGGGAGTTAGCGTCCAAGAAGGCTTTTACGGAGAAATTTAAATTTATATCTGGTTGCTTTTACTAAAAAGAGCCTTCCTACGGATAACGAGAAAGAAGGCTGGAAAGCTGTATCCTACTCCACCAAATCGATCAACCTCTGGTATGGGTAGAACCCCCCATCTTTGACATAGTGTATCGACGAATACTACAAAACAGGGAACAATATCATTAGACAAATTGACCGTGGTCAGATTGTTGAAGCGCCAAAATCAATAAAAAGCCTTTGGTAGGCTCTCCCGGAAAGCGCTAAGGGAGTACCTGCCAGGATAAATACCGCGATCGGGGAGTTATTTCGTAAAGACAACGCCAAGGGTGTCTGCTAAATTCTGGGATTTTTGGCTGCATCTATTGCTAGCCATGATTTGCCGCACGTTTGCAGACTGGCGATCGCTTTCTTCGCATCTAGCGAAGAGCGCCCTTGATGCTGTTTCTTATTTGCTTGAGGACTAACTGCTTGTAGCTTTGCTGCTTTCCTTAAAATTTTTGCTGAATTATAAAAAGCCTCGTATTATGTTGAAAAAAATTGATGAGGAAGACCTCCTCCTAAAGATAGATCCAATAGAAATTCAGGATTATCGGGTCTTGCAACCCGTGGATGGCTCCGAGTTGAAGTATATAGAGTCCGTGATGGAGCGACAGCGTTTGGTCAGTGCTTTGGAACAGCAGGCACGAGAGTTGGAGGCGAGTCAGATGCGCTTCCGCACTTTGGAGATGCTGTACGAGCTTTTTTGGCAACTGGGTTACACCTTAAACTACGAAGAATTGGTGCGACTGATGTTGGCACACCTGCATCGTGCCGTGCCCCATGATGTCTCAGCGAGCATCTTGATGACTGAAGACTTGTGCCATGTTTTCATCCAACCGAATTGCACCCTCGCGCCGGAAGTTCAGGAGGAAATCCAACAGCGGCTGCTCAAAACTTTTGTCCGCATGAGGGGGAAAAATACCCAACTAGAGGCGGAGCAATGCCCAATTACAACGATAGAGCCACAGGGATTTGATGGAACGCGATCGCCCATTCGCAGTTTGGGTTCGTCTTTCCAAGTGCCGATTATTAATGCTGAAGGCAACCAAGTGGTGGGACTGCTATTCGTGGCAGCTCAAGCGGAGGGAGCATTTACTGAAGAGCAGGTACGATTGCTGTACACGGTGGCGAACCAGGCTTCTGCCTCTATTCAGCGGTTGCGGACGCTGCTGGCTGCTGAACAACAACATTTAGAGAGCTTGGTAGAAAATTTGCCGGAGGGAGTGCTGCTACTGGATGCCAACCAGCGGATTGTTCTGGCAAACCAGGCGGCTTGGAAGTATCTGGCGCTCTTACAAAACCAGAGTTCTACTCCGAGCAATATTGTGACTTTTTTAGGAGAGCAGTCTCTAGAGAAGCTGCTACAGCCACCGAGCGAGGGAAAGTTTTGCCATGAGGTGGTGCTGGAGGGAGTACAGCGCCAGGTTTTTGAAGTCGTCGCTCAACCGTTGATCGCCAAGGCGGGTTTAGGAACGAGCAATTGGGTGTTGGTGATTCGGGATGTGACAGAACGCCAGCGGGTCGAGGAAACTTCCCGATTGCGCGATCGCGCGATCGCTGCTAGTAGTAATGGGATTGTTATCGTTGACGCCAGACTGCCCGATTTACCTGTTATCTATGTGAATCCGGCATTTGAGCGGATTACAGGTTATACGGCGGCGGAAGTCACCGGACGAAATTGCCGTTTTCTGCAAGGAGAAGAAACCAATCAATCGGGGTTACAGGAACTGCGAACAGCGCTGCGGTTAGGAAAAGCTGCGACTGTTGTTTTACGCAACTTCCGTAAAGATGGCACCCATTTTTGGAATGAGTTAAATGTCTCGCCGATTTACAACAGCGAGGGTATTGTGACTCATTTTGTTGGCATTCAAATGGATATTACGGAGCGCAAACAAGCGGAAGAGCAACTGCTGCACAATGCGTTTTATGATGTTCTTACCGATTTGCCCAACCGAGCTTTGTTTATGGAGCGCTTGCATCGGGCGCTTGAGCGAGCAAAGCATTCCGAGAATTATTTATTTGCCGTCCTGTTTTTGGATCTTGACCGATTTAAAAATGTCAACGACAGCCTTGGACATATTGTCGGCGATCAAATGCTGATTGCGATCGCTAAACGCCTAGAAAAAAGCCTTCGCCACGGCGATACGGTAGCGCGTCTGGGTGGAGATGAGTTTGCGATTCTGCTGGAAAATATCAATGGGATCGGCGATGCTACCCATGTTGCCGATCGCATCCATCAGGAACTGACTTTGCCGTTAAATTTAAACGGGCATGAAGTATTTACCACCGCCAGTATTGGCATTGCTGTAGGGGCAGGGTCTTCTTACCCCGACTATGGGGGTTATGAGCATCCAGAGGATCTCCTGCGCGATGCTGATATCGCCATGTATCGAGCGAAGGCACTGGGGAAGGCTCGTTATGAGGTCTTTGATAAAAATATGCACGCCCGTGCAGTGGCGCTGCTTCAGTTAGAAACTGATTTGCAAAGAGCGACTGAACGGGGAGAATTTCTTCTTCACTATCAACCGATTGTATCTCTGCAAACTAACCAGGTTGTTAGTTTTGAAGCCCTGTTACGTTGGCAACATCCAGAACGCGGTCTTGTTTCTCCGGGAGAGTTTATTCCAGTTGCAGAAGAAACCGGATTGATTACTCGGATTGGCTGGTGGGTACTGCGCGAAGCTTGTACCAAATTGCGCGAATGGCAGACTCAATTTCCGAGTTCTATCCCTTTGAGTATCAGCGTAAATCTTTCAGGTAAACAGTTTTCTCAACCTGATTTAGTGGAACGCATCGCTGAAATTTTCGCGGAAACTGGCGTGGATGCTAGCAGCTTAAAACTAGAAATTACTGAAAGCGCCATTATGGAAAATGTTGAATCTGCATCAGCGATGCTTTGGCGACTGAGAAAGCTGGGCGTTCAGTTGTATATGGATGACTTCGGGACGGGTTATTCATCCTTAAGTTACTTGCGTCGTTTTCCCATCGATAAGCTGAAAATTGACCGATCTTTCGTCACCCAGATGGCAGGGGATAATGAGAGTCTGGAGATTGTCCGGACAATCGTGATGCTGGCTCACAATCTGGGAATGAATGCGATCGCAGAGGGTGTGGAAACCGTAGAGCAACTTGCTCAACTGCGATCGCTTCAATGCGAATACGCCCAAGGATATTTCTTCTCGAAGCCGGTCGATGCTGACACTGCGCGATCGCTTATCGCCAGCTCAAACACTCATTGATTCCTCCAACTCGCAAGTATTGAATTCACTCATTTCTGACAACTCGACTTTAGCGATTTGGAGATAAGTCAGCATCGAGAAGAAGAATAAATTAGGTTCTTGTGCCGTATTTAATTAAAATGAGAATTGCTATCGATTTCTCGATTAATGTCCTAACTACTGGCTGATAAAACATTCGTGGATGCAGGGTGCAGCAATCCTGTCAAAAGTGATGCCGGACGTTGGCTGTAAGGCCAAGCAAAGGCATGACGGAATGCCGCCTCCTGACAAGCTTGCAACTGTTCAAAATCAATAATATCCAGTGTCAGCAGATTCTCATACTCAAAAGGCAGACGCACATTGTGTAATCCAGCATTATCAGTACAGATGGCAATATCTACACCCGCTTCAAAACAGCGGTCAAACACCAGTTTGAGTTGACGCATATCCTCCAACGTGCCTGTTTTTAAGTACGTGGTAGGACATACTTCCAAACACTGATTTTGTTGAGCCAATTGTGGTAATAATTCTGGGTATTGCAGGGGGATTTGGATGCCGTGACCAATTCGCATCAAATACGGCAGCAGTTCCGGATAACAGCCAGAAGGGGTTTCGTAGAGATGACCCGTGGTTTTAACACCGAGCGATCGCGCATCCTTATACAATTGGACAAACTCATCTAGACGCTCGGAAATTTGGGCATCTCCTCCCGCCATGTCCACCGCGCAGACATACTCCTTCTTCTGTGCTGCCAAATCAACAATCGCCCGGTTCACCTCATAAGGGAGCCGCGAGTGCATACACAGAATTTGGCTGGTCACAATCGGATACTCAGGCACCCGACTGGCTTTGCCGACAATATCCACAATTGTCGCCATTTGGTCAATTCGTTCTGATTGGCTTAAATGCTCGGACGTACGCAGATACGGTGTATATCGCAGCTCCAAATAAGCCAAATTCTCAAAGATATAAGCACCCCGAATCAGCCGATAGATGAAATAGGGCAAAGTTTCTGACGTTTGCGTACTTTCCACCAGCGTATGTAGTTCTAAATACTCATCCAGGGTATTGCGGGGTCGCGTGTAAAATTCTTCAAACTCTGGATAGTTCGGAAATCGTTGAGCCAGTTCAGAATCGCTGCGATGGAAATACCGCCAAAGAATACGAGGTACAACAGAACCGCCTAGATGGCGATGTAATTCAGCATATAAAGACACAGGAACCTCTTGCCGTAGTTGTGGAGTTGTTATCTTGTTAGTTGCTAAGGGTGCGCGGTGCGCCCCTTTTATAGATGTGAAGCTGCGAATTGTTAACCTGAAGTTGACAGCGGTAGCACCATCTGTTAATAATTGTAATTTGTGAAAACTCTAGCTCTTTTAATAAACCCTTGGCTAACGTAGTTGTGATCGGTGCCCAGTGGGGCGATGAAGGCAAAGGTAAGATAACTGATTTACTGAGTAAATCAGCAGATGTCGTAGTACGTTACCAAGGGGGTGTCAACGCTGGGCACACCGTCGTGGTGGAGGATCAGACCTTTAAACTGCACCTGATTCCCTCTGGAATTTTATATCCGGACACCGAGTGCATTATTGGTTGTGGGACGGTCATCGATCCGCAGGTTCTGATTGAAGAACTGGATCAATTAGAAGCTCTGAAGATATCTACCCGTAATCTACTGATTTCTCAGAATGCCCACGTCACGATGCCTTACCACAGGTTAATTGACCAGGCATCCGAGGAGCGACGCGGTAGCTATAAAATCGGTACCACCGGACGCGGGATTGGCCCCACTTATGCAGATAAGTCAGAGCGAACCGGCATTCGGGTTTTAGACTTGATGGATACCGAAGGGTTGCGCGAACAGGTGCGATGGACGATCGATTATAAAAACGTCATTTTAGAAAAGCTTTACAACTTACCGCCCCTGGATGCAGAAATCGTGATCGAGCAGTACCTGGGGTACGCCGAGCGCTTGCGTCCGCATATCGTGGATAGTTCCCTAAAGATTTACGACGCGATTGGGCGACGGCGCAATGTTTTGTTTGAGGGTGCCCAAGGAACGCTCTTAGACTTAGATCACGGAACCTATCCTTACGTTACCTCCTCAAACCCAGTCGCCGGTGGCGCTTGCGTGGGTGCTGGGGTGGGACCAACGATGATCGACCGCGTGATTGGGGTCGCGAAAGCGTACACGACGCGGGTAGGTGAAGGGCCATTTCCCACCGAACAGAATGGCAGCGTCGGAGAAATGTTGTGCGATCGCGGGGCGGAATTTGGCACCACCACAGGGCGCAAGCGCCGCTGTGGATGGTTTGATGCGGTGATCGGTCGTTATGCCGTGCGAATTAACGGTCTCGACTGTCTCGCGATCACCAAACTAGATGTTCTCGACGAACTAGAGGAAATTAACGTCTGCGTCGCCTACGAAATTGATGGCGATCGCACCGAAGACTTCCCCACCAACTCTCGTCAATTTTCCCGCTGTCAGCCGGTTTACAAAACTCTGCCCGGATGGAAACAATCCACTGCTGACTGCCGTACCCTGGAAGACTTACCCCAGCAGGCGTTGGATTATCTCAAGTTCCTGGCAGAGCTGATGGATGTCCCAATTGCGATCGTCTCCCTCGGTGCTAGCCGCGATCAAACGATTATAGTAGAAGATCCGATCCACGGACCCAAGCGGGCGCTATTGCACGCCAATGGCACGCCGGTAACATCACATCGGTAATAGGCGAAAAAATTAAAAGTTAGAAATTAAAAATTGAAGAAAGACGATTTTCTAATTTTTAATTTCTAATTTTTCATGAAGATGCCAATTACCAAGTCACTATTAGCAACTCACAAACAACGAAGATGGAACATACAGTTGAATGTCAAAAGCGCCCTGAAGGGAGCAAGCCGAATGCCCTTCGTCGCAGTGGATTAGTCCCAGCCGTCCTATACGGGCACAAAGGAACTGAATCTATTGAGTTGACTTTGGAAGCCAAAAAGGCTGAAACCTTACTCAAAGGTGCCTCTGTTAATAACACCTTGATTCAGCTCAACATTCCTGAGATTTCTTGGAGTGGTAAAACACTGCTCAAAGAAGTGCAGACGCATCCTTGGAAAAGAACCTCCCTGTATCACCTCAGCTTTTTTGCGGTCGCGGCTCATGGCGATCTGGATGTGCAAGTGCCCCTGCATTATGTAGGAGAAGCCTATGGTGTTAAGCAAGAAGGCGGCGTATTAGACCCCGTACTCAACGAACTTCAGGTGCGGTGTGCGCCTGAAAGCATCCCTGATTCGATTGAGATTGATGTCTCTAATTTGCATATTGGAGATAAATTGCATATCGGCGAACTCGTTTTGCCACCTGGGGTGACAGCGCTTGGTGAGCCAGATCAAGTGACTGTAAGTGTCCTCCAACCTCAAGTCCAAGCTGAAGATCAAGAAACTGAGTCGGAAACTGAATCTGAAGCATGAGACGATGGCTTTTTGCCAGTTTGTTTCTCATTGCCTTGAAAACCAGGGGTTAAGCCCCTGGCTTTTTTTTAACCGTAAAGACACATTAGTGAAGCGATACGTTTTCTCGCTATAGAACGCAAAAAATATGACAGAAGCTTCTTTTCCCCCTTTAATTCAGCAGATGTTGCAGCCGAGTTTTTATCCTCATCCGGTGACGCAACCAATTGAGCTGATTCAAACACACGTTTCTTATGTGTTGTTGACGGGTGATTTGGTTTATAAAGTTAAAAAGCCGATGAATTTTGGCTTTTTAAACTATTCAACCTTAGAGCTAAGGCAGCATTTTTGTAATGAAGAAATCCGCCTGAATCAGCGCGGTGCGTCGGAAATTTATTTAGAAATTTTGCCCATTACTCAGACAGACGACCAATTTCATTTAAATGGATCGGGCGAGCCGGTGGAATATGTGCTGAAAATGCGCCAGTTTCCCCAAGATGGCTTATTCAGCAATCTGTTTGAGCAAGACTTGCTGACGGAAAAACTTATGGAGGATTTGGGACGGGTTGTTGCCAAATTCCATGAAAAAGCGCACACAGATGACTATATTCGTAAATTTGGAGAAGTAACTCAAGTTCGGGATGCCATTGATGAAAATTATCGGCAAACTGAAAACTATATTGGTGGGCCGCAAACTCAGGAACATTACGAGGAAACCAGGCAGTATACAGACTCTTTCTTTGCTGAGCGAGAGGAGTTATTTAAAAGCAGAATTCAAAATAATTGGATTCGGGAATGCCACGGAGATTTGCATCTGAGAAATATTTGTCTCTGGCAAGACAAGATTCTGCTATTTGATTGCATTGAATTTAACGAGCCGTTTCGCTTTGTCGATGTCATGTTCGACATTGCCTATGCAGTGATGGATATGGATGCGCGATCGCGTCCAGACCTCGGCAATGCCTATTTGAATACTTATGTTGAGCAGATGGGAGATTGGGAAGGGTTGCAGGTGTTGCCTTTGTACTTGAGTCGTCAAGCTTATGTACGGGCGAAGGTGACTTCTTTCTTGTTGAACGATCCGGCTGTTCCCGCCGTGGATAAGGAAAAAGCCGCCGCCACTGCTGCCCAATATTACCAACTGGCGTGGGAATACACGCGATCGCCGTCCCCGGCGTATGCCTCTGTTAGTGGCTCCTCCCGCCAAGGAAAGCTGTTTTTGATGTCTGGTCTATCGGGTTCCGGGAAGAGTACGGTAGCGCGGCTCCAGGCGCGGCGCTTGGGGGCAATTCACATCCGTTCGGATGCGCTGCGGAAACATTTAGGAGGCGTTCCCTTAGAACAACCAGGGGGGGCAGACCTTTATTCCGATGAGATGACTCAGAAGACCTACAGCCGGTTGTTGGAATTGGGGATAATGCTGACTAGCCAAGGTTGGTCGGTGATTTTGGATGCGAAGTACGATCGGCAGAAGTTGAGAGAAGATGCGATCGCTCAAGCCACTGCTCACCAAATTCCTTTGCAAATCCTCCACTGCACGGCACCAATGGAAGTTTGCCAGGATCGTCTCGCCTCCCGTACTGGTGATGTTTCTGATGCTACCGTTGACCTATTGGCGAAGCAACAAGCCACTGCTGAACCTTTTACTCAATCCGAACAAGCCTACGTGAAAACTTTAGACACGACTCAGGATTGGGAGTCACAATTAAATAGCTAATCGAAAAGTGGCTAATTGAAGGATTCAACCACTCTTCGGTTAGCCACTTTTGGATTAGCCAGACACTTATGACGAACAAAGGCAATGGGTTCAGATCCCTGGGACTCTCAAGTGGGTTCTCTGCTGGGTTGAAGTACTGGTTGTTTTTTCTAATTTGCTTTGTAATGCTGGGGTATCGGGTGCCCTTGAGCATCTTTCTAGGGGCGGTTGGGGGTTTTGCAGGGGCATGGGTGGTTGCCTGGTCAAAAGCCAAAGATGAACCCCGGCAGGTACGCTCAGAGGAGACGAAAGAAGGTTCCAATGGGCGGAATCGGAATAATTCGGCAAACCGAAAACGCTATGGTAAACCCAAAAAACAATATCGTGGCTTAAGTGGTCGTCGCGACCGGGGCAACCTAGGAAATAACCAACAAAACAATACAGCCTACAACACAGAAGATAGCCGGGAAGACAACACAGAAGATAACCGGGAAGAATGATTCTGCTGGGGATGAAAAGCAGAGGCGCAAAAGGGGGACAGGAAGTTATCCTGTTTTAGATTTTGGATTTTAGATTCTGGATTTTAGATTTTGGCTCGTACAAGTCTTGTCCGTAGACACGCTGAGGCATTGATTTTTAGTGGCTTTAAGGTGAAATGGTATAGCAATTACTAATTACCTTGTTCTATGTTTTTGTTTCTCTCAAAACTGCTACCGCTATTTATCTATCCCTTGGGAATTGCCTGCGTGCTAATGATTGTGGCACTGGTATTACTGTGGAAACGCCCTCGTTGGGCGGCGGTGCCGATTGTTTTGGCATTGATTGCCTTGCTGGTGGGGAGTAATGGCTGGGTGGAGAACTCGTTATTGCGATCGCTAGAATGGCAAAATCTCCCACCCTCTGAACTCCCAACAGCCGAGGCGATTGTTATCTTGGGCGGTGCTACGAAATCGGCTTCGCCGCCTCGACCGAGTGTAGATTTGAGCGAAGAAGGCGATCGCGTCTTCTATGGTGCCCAGTTATACCGCGAAGGCAAAGCTCCTGTCGTGATTGCTAGCGGCGGACGCATCGACTGGCGGGGCAGTGGGGCACCGGAATCTGCGGATATGGCTGTAATTTTAGAAACATTAGGCGTCCCTAAATCTGCCATTCTTCAAGATCCTAGCTCTTTAAACACTTATGAAAATGCGGTGAATGTGCGGCAAATTTTAGAAAAGCAGGGGATTCGCCGAGTATTATTAGTGACTTCGGCAATGCATATGCCGCGATCGCTCCTGATTTTCAAGCGTCAGGGAATTCAAGCCATCCCCGCACCCACCGACTTTTTGGTGACAGAAGCCGACCTTCTCGAATCCAACAGGAGCCTGCAAGCTCGAATCCTGAATGTTTTACCAGATGCCGAGCGGTTACACAGGTCAACCAGAGCGTTAAAAGAATACATTGGAACAGGGATCTATCGCCTTAAAGGCTGGCTTTAAAAAGTTTAGACAGTAGTTTGAAGCGATTATTTTTCCAACCTTCAACCTTCCAACCTTCAAAAATGCCAAAAGAATTCCCACACTTTATTCCAGCACCTCCCCCCGTAGCGGACATCTTTGCCACCTACCAAATGACTCATGACTTTTACCGGGAAGCCGAGTACCGAAAGGAACTTGAGCGTTACTGCCAGTGGTATCAGATGACAGCGGAAGCTAACCGGCAAGAGTTGCAGAGAATGCGGGGTGACATCAATATATTCGGCTGGTTTAATCGCGGTAGGCGATGATAGTCAATGGCTCATGGTCAATGGCTCATAGCTAATCGCGAATATGAGCCATTGACCATGAGCCTAATTTAGAGTTTCTAGCTCATCCTCGCGGAAGTGACCTTTAAATTTTTTGTCAAACTGGACAAAAACTGGAAGGTTGGCGCTGACGGGTCTGCCTTGCCATTCGTGAATGATTGAGACCACTTCTCCTTCCCGATCCTTGACATCAAAAGGCTTACCCTTATTTTCAGGATGGTGGTAAACAATCACAGATTTGATAACGCGGACGCGATCGCCTACTTTCATTTCTTGATCTCCGGTTGGGTATCTGAGTCAAACTGGTGCAGCCTTCTTTTGAGGAATAACTGCTTCCACCAAGCGTGAGCTGGGAGCGTTGCCTATCAAGACGCTTGGCTCTTACCAGTACCCAAGCATTGTGCTATTGTGAACAACCTTAATATTCTTGCACAGGACGGTAACTTCCTCTTTATGGACTTGGAGGGGGTGCTGACGGAACTGGCGATGCTGAATTTTCGGGAGGGGGTACTGAGGGAACTGGTGACGCTGAATTTTCGGGAGGGGGCGGCACTTGTGTGGATGGAGAAGGAGAGTTCTGCGGCGATGGTGGCACACTCGACGCGGGAGATGGAGTTTCGGGGACTGGAACGGGCAACGGTGCGGGGTTGAACAAGCGATCGCGTATTTGCTGGAACCCTTGAGGATTGTATTTCCACCAAGCATATAACCCAGCCGCACTGCCCCCTAGCAGTAGGAGGAAGACTCCCAATGCGACGACCAACCCTTTCCCTCGGCGCAGTCGGTTTGGCTTTGCCGGAACGATTTCCACTGGCACCGCTTCAGCATACTTCACGTCTTCAGCTTCAGCTTGCAGACTAGCTTTCGGCATCAAGGTGAGATTTCCGATCTCGCCAAAATTGAGTAGCACTGGATACTCTGGGGAAACGCGGCAGTAAGTAATCACGACTGAAGTATTATCGTGACCGTTCTTCTGATTCGCTAAGTCAATCCAGGACTGGACTGCCGCCTCCAGGGGAATTTTAGCCTGAAGCACCGGCTCCACATAATCTGTCCAGGATCGCTCAACCCAGTTATTGTCGCTCAGACCATCAGAACACAGCAGCAGCAGTCCGTCTTCTTCCACAATGAAGCGTTGCACATTCGGACGAAGAAACTCGGCATCCCGCGTGCCTAGCGCTTGGGTGAGTGCCCCGGCATCGGGTCGCTGTAACGCCTCCCGGTAGAGACTGCGCCCCATTCGCACTTCCCTGGCAGCAACGTCATCGTCTACTGTCAGCAGCTGGCAAGAATGGGGGGTAATCCAGTAGGCGCGGCTATCTCCAACATGGGCTATATAGAGTTCGTGGGCATTCCCCACACCAGAGTTAGCTGTCGTCACCTTCTGGGGCAGCTGGAGAGCCATCACCAGCGTCGTTCCCATCCGCCGCCTAGACTCTCGTCCTTGTTCGTCATTGCGGGCACAAATGAGGTTATTGACTACCCGGATACTTGCCGCAAGTTGCTCTTTCACCAGTTCCGGTGGCACGATTTCCGTTTGCTCTGCCACCTCAGCCAAAAGTGCCCGCACTTGCAGTTTCAGGGATTGTACTGCTAGCTGGCTGGCAACTTCTCCACCTTCATGACCGCCAATCCCATCGCAAACGATGCTCAAGTGGGGAATCAGCGTGTCAGTTGTTTGGGTGAAGTCTGCTGCTAGCAAATCCCGCGCCGTGGGATAGCAGGTGTCTTCGTTATGATCGTGTTGGGGACCCGTATCGGTAGCACCGGCAACCCGCAAGCGCAAGGGGAGTTCCGCTGCCTGCTCCAGTAATAGCTGATTTAGCCGTTCGGCGATCGCGCTTTCGGTAACATCTTCGGCTTGCATCAGTTCGCAAATTTCTAAAAGTGGCGTCACCGCTGATGCCTGGATTAATCGGGACCAACTCGCGATAACAAGGCCCAGATCCCGGAGACTTGGGCTAAACCCCGCGACTATTTGATCCCCGGTCGGTTCCGCTAAGGCGTGAGCGGCAAAAGGCTCAAGGCTCAAGGTAAGAGGCAGAAATTTTTTCTCTTCCCGCCGACTTCCTCCGATTTGCCTGTGGTCGGAGATGCCATTCCCATTGTTTGTATGGGCAACTTCCATCTCTGGATCGCTGACGGGATCGGCGTAAAGTTCTAACAGCCGCAACCGCCACCCTTCCACTCGGAGATTGTCCGCAACTAAAAGGCTAGAAGCTACTCCAAATTCCGCCAGCGGCGTCCAAAGTTCCAGAATTTGCCAGAGCCAGTAAATCTGGCGGACTGCCGATGCTTGGGGCAAAGCGTCCAAAATGGAAGGAAATAGCTTGCCTGTGGCATCCATCGGGACATTTTCTAGCAACAGAATCTCAGTCGGGGATGGAGAATTTCCCACTGCTGCATATCCATAGACTTCGGGGAGATGAAACCGCTGGGGATATAAGCGCAGGTAAGGGTAAAGATTTTCCGGGAACTGTTCGGGGATCTGAGGCGGCTGTGTCGGTTGAGTATCGAGCCAAACTTGAGGTGCAACAACTTGATATCTGTCTTGCACGAATTCTCCGACCGGGATCGTTGCAGCAACTGAGCCAGTTGCCCAAAGATAGCGATCGCTCTTCAACTGGGAACTGTTCATAAACTGAAATTTTTATAAAAAAGCTTCCAAGAGATTCTTAAGGAAAAATTCCACTGGGTTCTAGGAAATTTATAGCTGAAATGTTGTAGTAAACAGAAAGGCAAGATGCCTTCCCAATCCTAACTGGCTTTCATTGGAATAGTTCATCTTACCTTGATAACTATCCTTACCGGGATATCAAGCAGGGATTGAGTTTTATGACAATTTGGTTTTTAGCAGGGTTGTTTGATTCTCCTTTACTGATGCAGCTGTCGATCCAGCCTTTCGGATTCAGCCCGACTTTGTTGTGGTTACTGGTAGGGGCGATCCTTTGCTCGATAGAGCTAGTTGTACCAACAGCTTTTACCGCTTTCATGATGGGAGTCAGCGCTTTCGTGGTGGCACTGTTAGTCATGCTGCTCCCATTACCGGCGGCTTTACAGGTGGTGCTTTGGTTAGTGTTTTCAATTGCTTTCGTTTACCTGGGTCATCGCTTGATGCCGAGGCGAAAGGTGTCTTCGATGGAAGATGCAACCGAGGGTCAGACTTTAACAGAGATTTTGCCAGGAGAGATGGGGCGGGTACTCTACGAAGGAAATTCTTGGAAGGCACGATGTGAAGATGAGAAACTGGCGATCGCTCCCAATCAAAGAGTGTACGTCGTCAGACGGGAAGGCACAACTCTCATCGTGCTTCCAGAACACCTATTGAAATCCTAATTTTAGGGTTTATCAATCTGCGATATTGTAAAAACGAGGTTCACAATGGAAGGATTTTTTGGGTTACTAATTGCTTTAGTTTTAGGCGGCTCTGCCCTCTCAGGCGTCAAAGTGGTTACTCAAGGAAACGAAGCTTTAGTCGAAACTTTAGGTAAATATAGCGGCAAAAAACTAAAACCCGGTCTGAATTTCGTGATCCCGGTTTACGAAAGAGTCGCTTACCAAGCAACCGTCCGGGAAAGAGTTCTCGATATTCCTCCCCAACAATGTATTACCCGCGACAACGTTTCGATTACCGCTGATGCTGTCGTGTACTGGCGCATTCTGGATTTGGAGAAAGCCTACTACAAAGTGGAAAATCTCCAGTCAGCAATGGTGAATTTGGTGCTGACGCAGATTCGCTCGGAAATGGGCAAGCTGGAACTGGATGAAACCTTTACTGCCCGGACTCAAATTAACGAACTTTTGCTCAGAGAACTGGACGAATCTACCGATCCTTGGGGAGTGAAGGTGACACGGGTAGAACTGCGAGATATCGTTCCCTCCAAGGCTGTGCAAGAATCGATGGAATTGCAAATGTCGGCGGAACGTCGCAAGCGGGCGGCAATTCTCACCTCTGAGGGCGAACGCGAATCAGCCGTTAACTCTGCTAAAGGGAAGGCTGAGGCGCAAGTTTTGGAAGCAGAAGCTCGCCAAAAATCCGCGATTCTGGAGGCAGAAGGGCAACAAAAGACGATCGTTCTCAAAGCGCAGGCGGAACGGCAGCAGCAAGTTCTCAAGGCTCAGGCTACTGCTGAAGCGCTGCAAGTGATTTCTAAAACGCTCAAAACCGACCCCAACGCCCAGGAAGCTCTCCAGTACCTACTGGCTCAGAATTATCTAGAAATGGGGATGGCGATTGGCAAGAGCGGTAGCAGCAAGGTGATGTTTATGGACCCGCGCACTATCCCAGCTACGTTGGAAGGCATTCGCTCGATTGTCGGAGACACGAACCAAGCTCAATTTTTAGATTTAGGCGACGATAGTTAATCCAGGGCATCGCTGGCAACTTGAGCGACACAGCAGCGATCGCACAGTCCAAAAAACTCCAGAGTATGGTAGAAAATTTTAAACGAGTGCGATTGTTGCAGCTGGCTCTCTAATTCATGGACTGGACATTGATTAATGGGAATCGAGTCTCCGCACTGCAAACAAGTTAGGTGGTGCTTGTCTTGTTGCACGGAACTGTAGAGCGATTCGCCACTTGCCAATGTCCGTACCTGGACGACACCATCCAGTTTTAAGGCTTCCAGGGAACGATAGACGGTTGCTAGTCCCATGCTTTGGCTACGATTGCGAAGTTCTACATAAATATCTTGAGCTGAGACAGCTCGGTTCATCGTCTTGAGCAGATTCAAAATACGCTCTTGACTGCGGGTGCGTTGGGCTTTCATGGTCTTCAGTTTTGCAAGATATCCTTAATATGTTTCAGGTTGTCGCTGATACCTTTATCTCTTTCCAGCTTAAATTGCGAGAACTTCACGCAGCTCACACCCTTCCCCCCTTAGAATAAAACAAATATCACCTATCTAAGGGAATAATTTATAGGAATGGCTGTGAATCGGAAATATCAAGCGAAAATCTACGTGACTCTGCGCCCTTCAGTTTTAGACCCAGCAGGCACGGCGGTACAGTCTGGGTTGGGGCATATGGGATATGCCAATGTTGAGCAGGTGCGAATCGGAAAGTATATTGAACTGACTCTGATGGCAGAAAGTGAGGATGAGGCGCGGCATCAATTAGATCGGATGTGCGATCAGTTGTTAACGAATCCGGTAACGGAAAACTATCGGTTTGACCTAACTGAGATGTCGGGTCAGATAGAGACAGAGATATTCTTTTAGGATAATAGGGGCTAGGTAGTTGGTAGTTAGTAGCGATGGGTCATTTGTGAAGAACCAATCGCTACTGATGACTTCTGGCTAGCCAGTCTTCCATTAGCGATTAGCAATATGAAATTTGGGGTTGTTGTGTTTCCGGGTTCTAATTGCGATCGCGATGTCGCCTATGTGACTCGCGATTTGCTACATCAGCCAACGCGGATGGTTTGGCATGAAGACACGGATATTTCCGATCTCGATGTGGTAGTGATTCCGGGTGGCTTCAGCTACGGCGATTATCTGCGATGTGGCGCGATCGCTCGTTTCTCTCCGGTGATGCAAGCAACGATTAAACACGCCCAGCAAGGGAAGTTTGTCTTGGGTATCTGCAACGGGTTCCAGGTGCTAACGGAGGCGGGACTTCTGCCAGGGGCACTCACTCGAAATCAAGAATTGCATTTTATTTGCGATCGCATTCCCCTGAAAGTCGAACGCACCCATCTCCCTTGGACGCAAGCCTATTCTACCGGACAAGTCATTACCCTCCCGATTGCCCACGGTGAGGGGCGCTACTACGCCGATGCCGATACTTTGGCAAGCCTGGAAGACAACCATCAAATCCTCTTCCGCTATCACGGCGAGAATCATAACGGCTCTTTAAATAATATTGCGGGTATTTGCAATAAAAAAGGAAACGTGCTAGGAATGATGCCTCATCCAGAACGCGCCTCAGATCCGATTTTAGGCGGTACGGATGGGATGGGGTTGTTCCAAGGATTACTGTCTGCGGTGGCAGCGATCGCATAGTGCCATAGCAAAAATGTTTTGTTGAACCACAAAGACACAAAGAAAGCACGAAGTTTCTTTGTGTCTTCGTGTCTTTGTGGTTAATCTTCAAACACCTATATATTTAGGTAGAAATACGTTTGGCTGTGGCAAGTTCCCCCCACAGACCGACAATTGTTCCAACCGGACAGCACTAGCATCAAAAAAGTGCAAAGACGGAATTCATGGGCAATTATGGTCGCGATTACTGATTTTCAACCAACGAATACGGCAACGAGTCAAGAAACAGCCACAAGCTACAACGAATCTGAGCAGCAATTTATAAAATTGCTCGAAATGGAAGATTTAGACAACAAGCTGGCTGCACAGCCTGAACTAGCAAGCGACGTTGAAAGTGCGATCGCTACCGCAATTGAGGCGGCTTATAAGGTAGGAAGTGGTGATGAGCTAGTTGAAGCCGCACACCTCTTTTTGCAGCGCGTGCTGTATCGCATCAATCGGCTCAAGCTGTTTTGGTATGACGATCTGCGGCATTACACCAACGAGCGCTCAATTTGGTTGCAAAAAGTTCGCAACCAAATCGAGTCCGCTTGGCAGCAGTGGGAATTGGCACACTTCGATGTAGAAGCACTCCAAAAACTTTCCCCAGCCGATGTCAAGCAAGCGCTGAGCGAGCGTGGTGCAGCCGACTTAGATCCTCCCCTATCGGAAGGTAGTCGCTACTTGCGGGAGCAGACAACAGAGGCTGGTTATCGCCGAATCTTGGCAATTGGTTCCTTTGATGGCTTAGTTGAAGGCAGCCGCCTGTCGCGCATTCTGGGGGGCACCGCCAACGCAGTACAATGTACCCTCGTCAAAGTGTTGTTGGAAGAGTACGGCAACGGTCGCCTTTCCCGCAAGCACTCTACCTTTTTTGCCCAGATGCTTGACGAGTTTGGCATGAACACAGAGCCAGAGGGCTACTTCGATTTAGTACCTTGGGAAGTGCTAGCCTGCGCTAATCATAACTTTCTCGTTACTGAGCGCAAAATTTATTTCTTGCGTTACTGCGGTGGATTGACTTATTTTGAAGTGGCAGGTCCTGCGGCATACAAAACCTATCTAGCCGCAGCGCAACGGTTGAAACTTTCTGATGCAGCAATGGGTTACTGGGAACTGCACATTCGGGAAGACGAACGTCACGGTCAATGGATGTTAGATGATGTGGCGATGCCGTTGGTTGACAAGTACCCGAATGATGCTTGGGAAATTGTCCTGGGATATGACCAAGAGAAGCTAATGGGCGATCGCGCTGGTGTAGCGATCGCACGATCGGCAAGAGAAGCCGATCGAGAGACCAATCGATAAAATACATTTTGCCTAAAATACTTGCCGACTTGTTAACAATCAGTCGCCTTCCTTTCTCGTTCTCAGGGTTGAACCCTGAGAACGAGAATAAATTTGAATTTTTCTAGTTTTAGTTAGAAGTTAAACAATAAGAATAGGGCACTGAGAACTGTTAACTTCTCAGTACCCTTGGTTCGTTCCCGTCTAAAGTAGCTTTTGGGTTCAGGGAAAGATTCTTTAGCGATCGCTCTCCCCACTCCTTGTTCAAGCTTTTACAAAGATGTCATGATCTGAATCAGCTCGGTAGATAAATCCACCTGACACTTATGCTGCTTTTTAAACAAAACTCCAGCCAAAAGATAGATGTTCCCTGAATAAAACGCCATCTTCTTTTCTCGCAATTCTCTAATTGTGTTTTTAACCTTTGGCTCAGAACTGTAATAACCAAAGTTTAGAGGCGAGACGATAAAATTAGCGATCGAGTAGCCTTGCATGATTGCATAATTAATGAAGCCCTCTGGATTAGAATAACTAGAGAGCATTAGTAAGACGTTTTCATAATCTAAAGATAAAAGCCGTTTGGCAATTTTAGAACCATCTGTACCGCCATGCAACAGAGGTTGGTAAATATTCTCGTCTGGTGCTGGAAGGTATGGTGGATTTGAGATCAAATAATCAGCCTTGGGAAGAGATGCCTCAAAGAAAGAAGTATTGTGGATGATATATTGGGCGCTGAGTTCGTATTCCTGAATATTTGATTTGGCAGTTTTCCAAGCTAACTCATTGAGTTCAAATCCATGTATGATTCCATCAAATCTGGTTCTCATTAAAGAGTTAATGACTGGAGTTCCATCTCCTGCGCCAAATTCGATGATAGTTTTACCATGAGCGCCCTCATTTAAAACTAAACTTTCTAAACATTGAGAATAAAAATTAGATTCTTCTGGGCAATAGAATACATCTTTTACTGGTCTGGATGAAATTAGCATAGTTTTCTCAGTGATAACTATAACAAAGCTAATTCATACTCTATGCTTTTGTGATCTATCAAGAGAATTATACCCTAAGGCATTGACAACAGTTTACATTTATTTATAATTTTCTAAGGTGTTTTTACGAACTTTTTTAAAAAACTGTTTTTCTGAAAAAAATAAATGGCTAATTGCTTTTCTATACTTAGCAATTAGCCATGAGTCATCATTAAGTAATAAATGGAGCTATAAAAAGTTAAGCAACTACGATTCAGTTGGTTAAGAGCGCCATTCAATCCACAGGTATAAACTAATCCTGGAAGAGTACTTGGAGTTTGGCTAGCAAGCTACAAAATATCTTTGTTGACACAACCTAGGATGACATCTGTGTGAGCGCACATCCATCAGAAGCCAGCATTGCCTAACGTTGTTCCTACAAGCATCAAACTAAAGGCGAGGCAACACTGACGATAGGAAGCTGTCTTAGGGGTGGTTGATAGCGCTAGGAGTGTTAGGGTAGCGTTTGCGGAGGACAACTGTATTGTAGTTGTAGGCGATCGCTAGAATATTTGTGACCAGGCAGGTGCTTCCCAAACATAGCAGGATATAGGTAGGAGGCATTACCACCCCAACCTGGAACCAAGTAAAGACATGCAGCACCATCGTCAGAGCAAATATGGTTGCTACTCCAGCACTCCGCCACACCTGAACTGGAGGGCGACAAAGTGCAGCAAGAATCATTGTCCAGATGGTAGCACCCAAGTTGGTCGGAACCAGAAAGGCGCAAATGGCGATACAGTGGGCGCGTGAGAACTCAGAGAGGGTATTAAAGTCCAACATCCGTTCATTATATCGAATGGCAAAATTTTACAAGACTTTTTGCGATCGCCTGTAAACACTCGCGGCTATTAATAACATTTATTCACATACGACTGCGATAGCTTTTCCACAAAAATGGCACGATCCTGTCTAAAACTACATAATTTGTTTTAAATCTAATACAAATCTAGGAAGAACATCTTCTCCTGATAAAGTTGCCGGATTCTCTAGAATTTCCACATCCTGATCTTGGCGATAGATTTCTACTCGCTGGTTTTTCCGGTTAATTAACCAACCCAATCGAGCACCATTTTCCATATACTCTTTCATTTTCGCCTGTGCGATTTTTACTGAATCACTAGGAGAAAGTAACTCAACTACAAAATCAGGACATAGAGGCGCAAATCCCTGTTGTTCTTCAGAGGTTAAAGCATCCCAGCGATCGCGTCTTACCCAAGACGCATCAGGTGAACGATCTGCACCATTCGGCAGTTTGAAGCCACTCGAAGAGTCGAAGGCAAGCCCTAGATTGCTCTGTCGGCTCCAAGCTTGGAGTTGATACGATAAATCGATATTACGATTTCCAGTTTCGCTACCTGTAGGGGGCATAATGATTAATTCTCCCGATGCTGTGCGCTCAAATCTTAAATCCCGATTGTTCTGACATAACTGGAAAAACTGCTCGTCTGTCAAGTCAATCGTTAATTTGAGGGTAGAAGGTAAAGTAATTGTTGTTGTGTTCATAAAGTTATTAAAGTATTAACTCGCTTATATTTTCTAGTCTATTATCGCTCTGTTATAAAATTTGCTCCCTCCTTCTTGCTTCTGTATTGGCTCTAAATAAATTGTTTTCTTTTTTTCTCATTTTGGAAAATCCACTCGTGGATCGCCTGCACGAATTTGGGGCTGACTTCTGTAAAAGTGGGCTACCCTGCGATCGCAAAATCTAGGCAAAGGGCGCTACTCCCATCCCCATTGTCAACCTTGAGGTCAACCCTGAGACTGATGTAACCCGCCGTGAGTCAATTAATTTAGTTAATAGAACTTAACATTTGACAACTAAGGCAACGTTCCTGGATGCAATTGAGCTGCAAAGGTGAATGGTTTGTCGTCAGCAACTTTAATAAAAGGATGAGCAACAATGCAATTAAAGCCAATCACAGAGCAAGTCGTCGCCGTCGTTGGCGCTTCTAGCGGCATCGGGCGCGAGACAGCTTTGCAGTTTGCCCACCGAGGCGCAAAAGTAGTCGTCTCAGCTCGCAGCGAACCAGGGTTAAAGTCTTTGGTGGATGAGATACAGCAACAAGGCGGTGAAGCAGTCGCAGTCGTTGCTGATGTCACGGATTTCGAGCAAGTAAAAGCGATCGCAGATAAAGCCGTGCAGGTATACGGGCGACTCGATACCTGGGTGCATTGCCCCGCCACGGGCGTTTTTGCCACTTTCGACAATACAACACCGGAAGAGTTTAAGCGGATCATCGATATTAGCCTGATGGGGCAGGTATACGGTGCAATGGCGGCGCTACCCCATCTCAAGCGCGAGGGACGCGGGGCGCTGATCCACATCTCTTCAATGGAAGGCAGGCGTTCATTACCTCTCCAGAGTGCCTACTCCTCAGCAAAGCACGGGGTTGAGGGCTTTCTAGAATCCCTGCGCGTCGAGCTGCAACATGAGGGAATCCCCATCAGTGTGACGAGTGTGAAGCCATCCGTGATCAACACGCCCTTCTACAACAACGGTCGCACAAAATTAGGCGTCAAGCCGACGGGAATACCGCCTTACTATGAGCCGAACCTTGTTGCTGATGCGATCCTCTACGTAGCCGAACACCCCACTCGTGACTTTATTGTGGGGGATGTGGGCAAGCTGTTAGATGTGGTTCAGCGCATCTCACCGGGACTGGTGGATCAAATTTTGGTTCTCATCGGCTTCAATTTTCAGAAAACCAACGAGCCAAAGTCTGAAGATGCGCCAGATAATCTTTACGAGCCGATTCTCAGCCATGACAAAGTAGAAGGAGATTTTGGCAATCTAACGATTCCCTCCTTTACTGACTGGCTGGATAAGAATCCGCCGGTTAAATGGGGCGCTGTAGCAGCTGCGGCGTTGGGAGTTGCCGCAGTCGTCAAAGAGTTTTTCCCAGGAAATAATATTTAAGGCGATCGCATTAGGGACACTACTCGGTTGAAGCGATCGCATCCAACCTCAGCCGCCTTCTCATCTAAAGTTGCGATCGCTCTCATAATTCTTAAAACGAATGGGGAATTGGAAAGAAGGCACGCCTAATGTCATTTCCAATTCCCCATTCCCAAACAGCAACAAACTATCAATGACCCGATTCACAAATTAGATGTTATGCCTTCAACCTTCCATCTTCTAGATGCAACACTCGATCGGCAACATCCATAATTCGACTATCGTGTGTCACCATCAGAACCGTGCAACCGCCTTCCTTGGCGAGCTGACGCAGTAACTCAATCACAGCGTGTCCGGAGTGAGAATCTAAAGCCGCCGTAGGCTCATCTGCCATAATCAACTGAGGATTGCCAGCTAAAGCACGAGCGATCGCTACCCGTTGTTTTTGTCCCCCAGATAAATCGCGGGGTAAATTTTTCGCCTTATCCGCCAATCCCACCTGTTCTAGCAAAATTTGTGCTTGTTGCCGTGCCATTCGTCCCCGAATCCCTTTCAGATTCAGCGCTACTTCTATATTCTCAGCCGCAGTCAGCGCCGGAAACAAGTTAAATCCTTGAAAAATAAAGCCAATATTTTCCAGTCTGAACTTTGCTAACTGGCTCCGAGACATCCTTGTAATCTCTTCCCCCAGCAAGTGTACGCTGCCAGCAGTCGGCGTCAAAATCCCAGCCAAAATTGAGAGTAAGGTCGTTTTACCCGATCCAGATGGCCCCATCAATAGTTGAATATCGCCCTTGAAGATTTCCAGATTGACTCTTTTAAGGGCTTGGAAACGCGATCCTCCCGACTGGAATACCATTTCTACTCCGATGCCGATAATGGCTTTTCTGTGAGCCTGAAGCGAACTCATAGAAGGAATAGCATCTAGATTTCGGACACTGGCAAATTGAGTACGGTTGCTTTGGGAAAGAATCATCAAAATTTCTATTCGTTAGGTCTAAACTACAACGAGTTACTAAATGCAATCTGTCTTAAGTAACCATACTCCGGACAAAATTTCAACGGAAGCATCGAAGGAAAGAATCAGATGCAGACTTTAAGAAGAAACCGAACATTAATGCCTCCTACTCTAGATAAAGGCTGTTCGACTATTGAATAGCAAGCAGGAATCAATCTATTTTATAGAGATTGACATTAGAGACTAAATAGTAGGTGTGACTTTAGGTAGTACGAACCCTGCTCCCCTCACCGTTTCAAGTGAGATTGAATTACACTCACCTACTTAAAGTACGCATACTCTCCAAAATAGGTTTGTATAATGTTTTAATTTCTAATTGTTCTGCCCTGTTGCCAATATAAAGTTCAACTCACTATCAGTTAGGATAAAACAGACATCTACATTTATTATTGATGGTCATTGAGTATATCAGGTTCCTGAAAACCATCGACTATTATCCTAAAGCGGCAAAATTCTGAAATCATGCCTTAAAAACAATAGCCGGATCGACACGAGTCACTCTTTGGATAGCGAAGATAGCTGAACCAACACACATCAGAGTCGTAATCCCAAAGATGGCGATCGCACTTCCAGGCGTGATTAAAATGATGATTCCCTGAGTAGCAAACGTCCAAGCTCCCAACCCCTGGCAAAGAACCATGCTGGGAATATAGCCCAGAACCGCCATCCAGAGCGCCTGCTCGACAATCACACCGTAAATTTTCCAATCAGAAGCTCCCATCGCCTTGAGCGTACCATACTCCTTTAAGTGGTCAGATACAGAAGCGTAGAGGATCTGACCTGCGATCGCCATCCCGATAATAATGCCAACAACGGCACCCAAGCCCAAAATAAACCCAATTCCCGTGCGCTGCTGCCAGAAAACCCGCGTCTGCGATGCCATTTCAGCCTTCGTATAAGCGCGGGTATCTGGTAGTGCTGCTTCTAACTTTTTCTTGAGTTGCTGTAAATCTTGACCGGGCTTTGCCTGCACCAATACATAAGTGATTAAATCAGTAGGAGTTAATTTCTGGGGTGCAGGAGCAGATAGATTATTCGCAGCGGGTGGGTTATTAAAACTCGCCGACGCACTGGTACACTTTATGTCACCCGATTGGAGCTTGCAGTTTAAACTCGTCGTTACGCGGGAATTTGCGTAAGCGTTGGCAGTCTCCAACGAGGTGAACAAAAAAGTATTCGATGTAATTGATTGAGTGTCTTGCGTCAGAGCAACTAACTGTGCCTTAAATGAGCCAACTTCAGCAACATCGCCAATTTGTTTGATGTTCAAAGGACGCAAATTAGATTTATCCAGCATCACCGTGTAAGGCTGCTTTAAGGCACTCAAACTTCCTTGAATAACTTTCCCTGGACTAAATAATTCTCCGGCTGGATTGAATCCGATGATTCTCATCGGTGAAATCTTGTTCCGAGAATCTCGCCACAAAGATGCTTGGACAATCAGCGGTTCAGCTTGTTCTACGCCTTCTACCCGTCGAGCCTCAACAACTCGCTGCGCGGGTATGGGTAGTGTCAGCTCCATGTGAATCATATCCGCTGAGGATACCCAGATATCAGCATTGGAATTGTCGATTAGCAAAGTCGTAGCGCGAGTAAATCCATTGAAAATACCCGTTTGAATAGTGACTAAGCTAACTGCAAACATAATCCCCGCCTGAGCTGCCAGGAAGCGGGGAATATCCTCAAATAGGTTTTTGCGGGCGATTGATGCCATGAAAGGAGTTGTTTACTAGCGTGTTTATTATAAAACCGGAAAATTGAAAGACAATTTCCGCAAAACGAGCGAAATAAACTGAAAATTGCGTTACAGTACCCCAAACCCGATTTCTTAGAACAATCAGATTTGCTAATCCTATTCATTGTGCTTACCGATATATCCGCACTAAGATGGATTTTTTAAATTTATTTTACTGTGAAAGGATTAAGCTTGGTTCTGGCTGCGATTTCCCTATAATTACCGACGTGCTGAGAGGAGTTCAATGCGATCGCGTCTTTTCCGTGTCAGAGGAAATCTCGCCTATCCAGCGTTAAGCCAAGCCTCTGGCTATCAAACAATGCCGCTGCCCTCTCTACCTTTGCCTTTACCAATTTAATACCCGCGAAAGAGTAAAGAGCGATACTAACTAAGCTACCTTCATAAATAGAAACATGGTAATAAGACAGACTACGCTCAACTTAAAATAACATAGGAGAAAAATTCATGAGCGACGAACAAAATCCAGTATTGCCAGAAGATCCTAGCGAAGCAGAACCGGGAAGAGGGGCACCAGGAAACAACCACATTGGAGTTCAATTATCGCAATCAGTATTGGGCGTGAATGCAGCAGATGCGGTGATTCCATCTAATGTGGATAAAGAGCTGAATAAACACCAAGTTGAGGCAGCTAGAGAACAAGAAGAAGGAACTGGTTTAGATACGACCGAGGGTTACATCCTGGATGAAGCGGGGCAGCTAAACAATTTTGCGATTGAGCCTCCAATGTATGTAGAAGAGAAATAATATACGACCTTTGCTGGGAGCGCCAATCATCAGCCTCCCGGCATATTCATGTATTTAAAAACAAAAATTTAATAACTTTGCCTGAAATCCTAGAGTCTCAACTGTAGGTAACAAAAAGACGTTATCGGCATTAGTTATGAAAAAAATATACTTTTTGATTATGGGGGTAGTTGCGATTTCGGCAATTACTGGTGCCACTCTAGCAACAGCCGGTCGCCAAACTGGGGAACAGAACCAACAAAGCATAGAAACAAATATACCGCAATCAACTTCGATCCCAGAACCAACTGCGATCGCTTCCACCGTTAAAACCAACAACGATGCAGTTGAAGCCACAACGCCACAGATAAAGACTCAAACGGATGTGGCAATACAGCCAAAGCTGGATAACTTTCCCCATCAACGCATCGTTCTGGTAGATGAAGTAAACCCAGAAAGTGACTTCGCTCAATTTCGGCAACAGTTGCGGGAAGCAGTGCGATCGCGCGATGCTGAGTTTCTGCAATCCATTTTGCCCCCCAACCAAATTGGCATTGGTCACGGCATCAGCACCCTCCCCGATTTGAAGCTAGAAAATCACAATGCCCCAATCTGGGGATGGCTAGAAAAAGCCCTAGCTGCCGGTTGTTTTCAAACCACTAACCAGGGGCAACCGGACGTTGACCCCCAATCTCCAGGTTGGATTTGTAACACCGTACCGCGCGATTTTGCTCAACAGTATCCCGCACCGAATTCTGCCGATGGCGTTTCCTACGAATTAAGCCGCGTCATCGTTGTAGGTGAAAATGTGAACGTGCGATCGCAACCCAGCCTAGAGAGTCCAGTAGTCGGCTTACTCTCAAACGAAGTCGTCAAAGTCAATCGTCAAATCGAAGAACAACGGGCCAGAGAACGGGCGCAACGAGGCGAAGATTACAGTTCCATCAACGGGTGGACTGCGGTAATTTTGCCAAATGGAAAACCGGGCTACATGTCCAATCGCTTTGCTTATTCTCCCCTTGAATATCAAGCCGTCTTTGGCACAGTGAAGGGGCAATGGCGTCTGCTTTATATGCCCGGTGGAGAGTAAATCAAAGTAAAAGTATCGCTATTTCGGGGAAAATTAGACAGGCGATCGGGAATTAAAAGCAAGTTTCCTACAGACTAAAGCTTGAAGCCTGGTAAATGAAGTTCGCAAAGGTGACTTCACGAAAACTATCTCTGTATTTTCGAGCTAGCAAAGCAAAGATTCTGTTACCTTGTCAAAATTCTCCAGCCTGATGAATACCTTTGAGAGTAACGTCCATGCCAGTAGATTTAATCATTCTAATTGCCGCACTCATTGTATCCTGGTTAGTCTTCACCTTACTCATTAAGGTAGTGAAAGCCAGCATCGGCACAGCCATTTTAATTGCGGCAGTTGTTCTCGTTTTACAACTCTTCTTTGGCATTGACCCCCAACACCTTTGGCAGCAGATAACCCAACTTCCCCAAACTATTTTGCGAATGGTTACGGGCAATTAATTAAATTAGCAAAAGTCCATAGTGTAGGGGAGTTTATCAATATGCTTAGCTAATCACCAATATTTTGTCAAACCCGTCCCTACAAATCAGTTGTTTTTTCGGTTGCACTAACAATTACCTATTAAGCCATAATCATCTTGGCAACCTTTTCCATCACCTTACTCAAGGGATGATCTGGAAACCGCAGGCAAAAGAGATCGCTGCTTGCCATTTGAATCATCTCTTCTGAAAGCGGCAAAATTCCGGCCACCGGAGCATTGTAGGTTTTTTCTACCTGTTGCTTCAAGGCATCAAAATCCAAAACGGGTAGTGCCTTATTTACTAGCAGTAACATCTTAGGCACCTGTAATTTCCGAGCTACTTCCACCGTTACAGCAGTCCCCTGAAAGTCCTGGCGGTCTGGACGCAAAATTAGCACCAAGATATCAGAGATAGTAATAGAAAGTAGAGTTTCTTCGTTAAGACCTGGGTGGGTGTCAATAAATAAATAATCCAGATTCAAGGTTTCCATTATCTCTTGGAAACCGTCATTGAGGAGACCAAAATCAAATCCCTCGCGCAGAACTTTAGTAATATCCCCTGCTTTGATACTAGAAGGAATCAGATGAATGCTGCCGCCTTTAACGCCAGTTTTTCTTAAAACTGAGGTGACATCATAAGCAGCTTCTTCAATTAAACAGCGACCCCACAGGTAGTCATTGAGAGAGTGTACCATCTTCTGCTCATCGAAACCGAAAAGCACGTGAATTCCTGGCGATTGAATATCGGTATCAACGATACCAACGCGATACCCAAAGCGAGCCACTAAAGCTGCCAGATTCGCCGTCGAATTTGATTTGCCGGTGCCACCCCGGAATGAGTGGATGGACACAATTTTTGACATGGTTTACCTCAATATGTGAGAGGATTCTTCATCCTTAACAGAAAACAATCGAGAAAGCCCACTCAAGGGCGCGGGGAATGAACCGTGCGGCTTATACGCTATACCATTTTGTCTTTTGGTTGCAACATATAGATTCTCAGATGCCCTTTTTTCAAGCGTTAAGGAGGGGCTAGAAGAAGGGTTAATCTAGCGCCTCACAACCCAAATAGGATTACAACCTTATCAAGGTAATAAAAACTTGCGTTTAGGCTAATTCCCACAGCTTGATAGGCGCTTATTTCGTTTACTCACTCCAGGTTCTGCCAGATATTTGTAGATAGCTTGCTTCGCTGTTTAGAGGCAAGGCGAGGTCGGTAGCGGAGTGTTTCTCCCTCTTCTAGTTCTTGCACGACGCCTTGAGCGACTAGAGCTTCTAACTGGGTGCGGACAACTTCCTCACTTTCGCCAGTGTGAGCTGCCACTTCCGGCAAGGTCACGTTTTTCTGACGCATCATCCAGTTGACGAGTTTTTGCAGGTCATCGGGCAAATTCATCATATCAAGCATATTCAGACCAATATCAGTTTGGTGTCCGCTGGAATCGGTGGGTGATTGATCGATTCGATCCTGATTCATCTTTTCCTTCCTTGTTCTTCAGCTAATGATGTGAATCGCGAGCCTACGCATCCGGCGTAGCATACTCAGTTCGATGTATCGGTAGATGTCCTCTAATAGCGCTTTATCTCGCCGCCATCAGGTAGATTCAGTCTCTGTATTCCTCACGGTTTTTGCCCGTTGCTGCAACTGCTGGAAGTAATCGAGTTCTTCGCTTTCAGCTTCCTGGCTAGTCTCTAGAACTTCTATTGTTGAGGAATTTGACTCGGTAGTGGTTTCTGCGTGCCCGTCGCTGCTCGAATTTCTCAAGTTTGCTCGTTGCTGCAACTGCTGGAAGTAATCGAGTTCTTCGCTTTCAGTTTCTTGGCTTGCTGGTGTGACATCTGCTATTGAGGTATTTAACTCAGTAGCAGCTTGGGTTTGCCTATCTTCCTCCCAATTTCTCAAGGTTGCTCGTTGCTGCAACTGCTGGAAGTAGTCGAGTTCTTCGGTTTCTTCAACTTCTTGGCTTGGCTGGAGGACTTTTGGGGTGGAGGTATTGGAGTCAATTGCGGCTTCTCCCTGTCCGTCCTGCTGATTGCTTAATTCTTCGACAGGAGAAGTAATTTGGCTTGCCAATGCAACTTCTGGTATTTCAACGTTTGATTCCGCAACAGCTTCTGCTTGCCCATCATGATGCCGATTTCTTAACTTTTTACCCTTTTTCTGTAACTGCTGTAAGTAGTTGATTTCTTCTGTTGTTTCAGTGGCTTGGCTTGCCTGTGTAGCTTCTGGTATTTCAACAGTTGGCTCAGTGGTAGCTTCTGCTTCCCCATCATTGGATCGATTTCTTAACTCTTGCCCCTTTTGCTGCAACTGCTGTAAATAGTCGATTTCTGTGGTTGTTTCAGCGGCTTCTGGGATTTCAACGGTTGACTCAGTGGTAGCTTCTGCTTCCCCATCATTGGATCGATTCCTGAAACTTTTTCCCTTTTGCTGCAACTGTTGTAAGTAGTCGGTTTCTGCCGTTGTTTCAGCCGCTTCTGCCCTCTCGACTTTTAATTTAGAAGTTGTTTTTTCAGAAGAATTGCTTTCTCGACTCCTGAGATTTTTCGCCTTTTCTTGCAACTCTTGGAAGTAGTCACTTTCTGTAATTTCCGCTACTTGGCGTTCTTTCTTTTCCTGGTCAATCTCAATATCGATTTTTAAAAACCCTTTGACGCCTTGATAGATGGCTTTGGCGTATCCTCTATCTATCAAAACGACGCCGACTGCCGTTGTCACCAGTGCCAATGCTGGGGGCACGAGGGGTATCCATCCTGCTTTGAGAAACAAAACATAACAAGTTCCAAACAAGAGGGCGATCGCTCCCCCTCCCGCAATCACCAAGAGCAAGGGACGCCGAATCCGCCATGCCACTAAGCCTCCCACCAACGACCAGGCCCAAATCCATCCAATTTCGCCCCACTCACTCCAGTACCAAAATAGCGGTCGTTTATCCAGAACTGCACTGAGGATCTGACTCACAACCTGAGCATGAATGACCACTCCGGGCATTTTCTGAGTGCCTTCTTGAGCAGCACTATAGGGCGTGTTGAAGTCGTCATTCACGCTAACTGCGGTGTAGCCAACCAAAACAACCCGATCTTTGACTAAAGCTGGATCTATCTTGCCTTTGAGTACATCTGTAAGCGTTATCTTTTGGGCAGGCAGATTTGCCGAACGGTAGTTAATCAACATCTGCAACCCTTCCGTGTCGGCTTTCCGGTATCCGCCAGCATTCGGATCGGGGCTTTTGAAGAGAGTGGAACCGATCTTCAGATTCCCGTCATCTGAAGGTTCTGCTTCGATTCCCTCAGCTTGCAGGTACATGAGTGCTAGGGTCAAATCCAAGGAGGTGAGTTGCTCTTCGGGATCGCTACAAAGATGGGGGTTCTCTAAGGGAGCGTTCGGGACTGGAGGATTTGCCACTAAGAGACTGCGGCGAACCCATCCATCAGGTTCTTTGACAAAATCAGCAAATCCCACTTGGTCTGGTGAGATTCCAGGCGGTGGCGGAAATCCTGCCTGTTTACCATCACTGAGTTGGCAGATCGTAATAATGCGATCGCTTCCTTTGAGGATCTTCAATAAATTGGCATTCCCCTCTTTGACCGGAACATCCCGAATAATATCTATACCGATGGCTCTCGGTTCATACTGCTCTAGTTTCTCTAACGCTTTGGCAATTGTGGCATCCGAGATAGGCCACCCTTTCTCAGTTTGGATATCTCCCTCAGTAATCTCCACCAGCAACAGGCGATTATCTGGACCTTCATCACGACGCATCCGAGTCAGCTGGTCAAAAGCACCCAGCTCTTGTCCTTGGAGTATCCCTAGTTGCCTAGCTCCCACGACCAAGCTTGTCGCCACCACACTGGTGAGAACAACTTGTCCACCAAAATTTAAAGCTGCTGTGCGTAGGTTGTTTGTGTTTGATAGCAGGGAGCGAATCTTTGAACTGAGCTGAGAAACCATATAATTGCCGCCTCCTCTCTAGGGGCTAGAGTTTTAATCTTCGCTCAATGTGTAGCTTAAACAGAGAAAATTAAGATTAAGAATTTGTATGTATCCTTGTGTCCTTGAAAATTGTTTAAGCCGCAAATTGAGCCGTCAAGAACCAAAAAATTAATTGACTACAAAACTTTATGAAGCTTTTGAGAAGAAATCGGACAAATAGATAATTTTTTTGATTGAGGAAAGAAAAAGTGCCAACTTGAGAGATAATTTTATAGTAGTTATAACATCAAATTTTGTACTAAGCAAAAACCAGCGATTTTAAGTACCCACCAAGGCAAGAAACATGACAAAATTAATCGCTAATTTCTAGAGATATGCCAGGAAAAGTGGGAAACTTTGTTGAAGATTAAAGAGTCTTTGTCTAAAACCACTACGGTCGCGATCGAGTTTATTTACAAAGCACGATGCCTCATGGAGGCGATCCCTTTGGAAAGTGTTTCGATCCCTTTGTATGCACTCCGCTTGCTGCTCGCTAGGTAAACCCACTGCAACAACTTAAAGATTATGGTGAACAAGTCTTCTGTGTATTTCACAACACTCTCCTTAGCCTTGTTTGTGGGGCTTAGTGCGATCGCTACCAGCTTTCCAGCCACCGCCACCACAAAAAGCAAACCGATTCAACAACCCAGCCTGAACCGTAGGGAAATGCGTGTGGCAGGGCGCTTAAGATTTAGGCTGCCAAGGGTTGGGGCACCCAAAACTAGAGAACCGGGAGCATCGCGTGGTAGCAGCAGCTGCGCCGCCCAAGGAAAGTCGCTCATGGCATTGTTGCCCAGCACAAATGTAGGTTTGACTGTAGCAGCTCGCCCGACATTATTTGTTGCTGTTCCTAAAACTTCCGCCCAGGACGCAGAGTTTATTCTGTATGACGGCGAAACAAGTCAGCAGGTAATATACGAAACAACATTGCCGATTCCTAGCACAGGAGGTGTTGTGAGTGTTAGCCTTCCTCAAAAGGATGCACCCTCGTTAGTTGCTGGCAAAAAATACCGTTGGTCGTTATCAATGATTTGCGATGCTGAAGATCGGGGAGCAGATATTTCTGTAGAAGGGTGGATTCAACGAGTCCAACCAAATGTTGCCCTGAGGAATGATCTAAAGAAAGCAGCACCGCGCGATCGCCCAGCAATCTATGCAGAAGCTGGGATGTGGCTTGACACCCTCTCATCTCTAGCTGACTTACGTAACGCCAATCCTAGCGATTTCACCTTAGAGACCGATTGGAAAGACTTGTTAAAGTTAGTTAATCTCGGCACAGTGGCGGAAGAACCCTTAGTGGTAGATATCACTCAGAAGCAAACCCGATAAAGGAAAGCATTGCAGTGAATTAGGGGTAAGGGTCAAGCCCTTACTCCTACTTTATTCTGGCTGCACCAGCTGACTAATTTCTGTCACCCAATCCCGGCGATCGCGATGTTCCAGATTAAGGATATCCTCTAAAGACCAGTGAAAGTGAAAAGCTATCAAGGCTACCTCTTGGCGTAGTACGTCCGAAGGGTAGCCTAGAATTCCCCCGATAGAGAAAGCTCCACCTGAAATTGACGATTGCACTGGGGACACTGAACCGGAATGTAAGCTTCCCCCTCCTGGTTAATGCGATTGTAAAACTCCCGCAAATATGCCAGATCTCGCGAGAAAAGACCCTCCAACAGCGTAGGCGTTACCTCGGTTACAGTACCGATACAGGTAATCACCCGCGAGAGCATTACCAAGACTCCATAAGCTGGATTATCCTGAACGCCCCGGTCTTTTTGGACGCACATTTCATCTTTTGCCGTTGCCAGACGCATCACCCCCTGGCGATGAACGCCCCCTTGAGCATCGATCAATCCTCTAGGGAGGACAAATTCAAATTCTGTTTGGATGCGATCGCTGTCCATCTCGTCGGGTTACTCGGAATCAGAAGCCAGTGCAGGATTTGCAGAGGGGTTCGTGGCTTCTTTCAATCCTGCATTTTCCTGTTCTAGGTCATTAATTTGACGATAAAATTTCTGGAGATAATTCAGGTCACAAGCAAAAAAGCCTTCAACAACTGAAGGCGTGACCTCCTCCAACGCTCCCAAGCGGACAATCACGCGGGACAAAATAATCACTGTAGCGTAGGCAGGATTTGATTTAACACGCGGATCTCGCAAAGGGACAATCTCATCCATCGCCCTTGACAAACGCATCACACCTTTGCGGTGCAGATTGCCATCCGCATCGAGATATCCCTTAGGTAAAGTAAATTCAAACTCAGTTTGAATCATTCCTTGCTACTTGAATCCGTTTTAACTGTTCAACTGTCATTTCTATTTCTTCAATCTCCAGCTCACCCCCAGCCGCATTCACATCAGAAATTTTATAGCTAGTAGGCCACGCCCGTTGAAACTCAAATCTAAACTGTTCTTCCGCCGCTTGATTATAAATCACCAAAGAACCATCTCGTCGTTGTTCAGCCCAATCTCCATCCTGGACAGCTTGAATCCAGTTCCATAACGTCATCGAACAAGTCAGACCCCGGCGCAGAGTAATATTGCTGTAACTAACCTTACCCGGAATTTTTGTACTGACAATTCGACCCTTAGATTCCCCATCTTTTCCCCACTTTTGAGGTGTCACCTCAGAGATTTCTATCACCTGTTGGGTAGACTTAAAACCACTACAATCCATAAAGTAGCCGTCTACTGCATCATTGCTGCCATTTAGTTTTAGTTCTAGAAAAAATCGGCAAGTGGTGAGAATTTCAGGGAAGTCTGTCACAGTTGATACCGCCTTACAACCAATGAGCTTTCGAGCTGATAAATCAATGACTGGTGAATAAGACTGTGTAACATCTCACCTCACCAGCGCAGTTTTACAGGGAGTTGGCTTTAAAATTCTTTCTACGCCGATACAGTAAACTTCATCCGCTCGTAGTTAAGCTTAAGCGTCCAAGTTTCCAGTTCGCTACTTCCTGCGTCCCGCTTAGGAACATCAAAACTATTGGGAAGCACGCCTACAAAGCTGTACGTTAACCCCACCTTCCCCTCTGAACCGGAGTAATAGACATTAATTGTCATTTCTTTGCGTAAAGTTCGCGCTTTTGCAGCTTCCCCAAGGTTAGCTTTCGAGGCACAATCCTTGTACCACTCCCACAGCTTATCGTCATTTCCGCCTTGATGCGCTCCTGGCACCAAAACGAGCGTTATCTCGCCATACTTCGGTTGACTTGGAACACTGAGAACCAGCGATTTTCCCTTCGGGCCAGAACCGATGGCATTATCAGCACCCTTTGGGGACATATCTACTGACATCCCACTGACTTCTTTGATAATGATGTCTTTGATATCACCAATTGCTACATCGTAGTTATCACTAGATAGTAACTCAACAGCATCAGCCATAAATAACCTTCCAATCAATTACAAAGTGCAAAGGAATGATTTTTGCGATCGCTTCTTAAAGCGAACAAAATTAAGAATATTGTCTCAAACACCCAGACTTAGATAGATCAAGCTGGATCGAATTGGTCAACCTGTAGCGTAAAGGTTTCTTCAAGCAACCCGCCATCTGCACTGAGTTTCCCGATTTGATATTTACAAATCCAAACTCCGCTCATCTTCCAAGAGTCCACCATTTCTCCGGCTGAGTTATAAGATTTAATTACGCCTTCTGCCATCCTGGCACTCGTTGGAAAACCGCCACCATCCTCTGCTTTTGGCATACACTGTAGCAACCACTTTCGCATCAGTGAGCTAGTGCTTTTTGCATCTCCACTCGCTAGGGTTACTAAAGTAATTTGAACCGCGGCTTCCCTTTTCTTAGTAAGAGTCTGCCGTACAGCTCCCTTGGCACCAGACATTAGGGCATCACCGTGTTGAACGTCAGTCTTATATGCTGGTAAGTCAACACTTTTAAACTGTAAACCGTCACCTACGCCCTTAATTTCTAATTCAAAATTCTCAACGGTAATAATCGCCATTATTCAAAACCTCCTTACAAATTTTTCAATATCAGCTCAGATATCAGCTCTTGATCAAGAGCTGATATCTGAGAGTTTTAACCTACTGGTTAGGAGACCACTGACTGATGCGGAAGATCACAAATTCCGCTGGTCGGACTGGGCAAACTCCAATTTCGACATACAAACGACCCAGCATTACCGTTTCATGGGTGTTGATACTGGCATCGCACTTCACGTAGAAGGATTCACCAGGCGAACCACCGAATAACGCCCCTGCACGCCACAGTCGTTCGAGGAAATTGCTGACCGTGCGAGTAACTCGCGCCCACAAATCTTGATCGTTAGGCTCGAACACAACCCACTGGGTACCGATTTCAATCGAGCGCTCAATGTAGCTAATCAGGCGGCGGACGCTGATATAGCGCCACTGGACATTAGCCGGTTCTACCAGAGTCCGTGCGCCCCAAACTTGGAAACCTCGGTTGTAGTTAGCAAAGTTGCGGATACAGTTAATCCCCACCGGGTTCAACAGTTCCTGTTCGCGGAAGTTAGTTTCGTAGGCTAGACCCAAGACACCGCGAGGAACTTCGTTGGCGGGTGCTTTAAAAACGCCACGGGTCTCATCGGTGCGGCACCAAATCCCCATCATGTGACCGCAGGGGGGAACCAAAATCGGTCGTCCGGCATTGCGTGGGTTCGCTACTTTAATCCAGGGATAGTACAACGCCCCAAACATGGAACGACGATTGAAGTTACTTAACCACTGAGCTACGTGCTGAGGCTTTTGTTGCTCAGGGGGTACAGGCTCGCCGCCTCCCTTGCAAGGTGGTGGGTCGAGAACCACCATGCGATAGTTGGGGCTGGGTGCGTTGTTTTCGCACATGCTAACCATCATTTCCATGATGCCGTGAACCTGATCCAAATCCAGCAGGCCACGTTGGTATGCCAGCATTAGGTCGGGGCAAGCAATCATCGAAACTTCGTCAATTTCAAAAATCCCTTGGACGCCCGTGCGGTCATCGCGCACCCCATTTACATCCCGTGGAAAGCGTTCTGGGCTAGAAATGACGGGTGGAGGGCTGACTTCATAGGTGCCGTTGACAGGTCGTCGAGACAGGGGTTGTCCGCTGGTGGACATATCGGTGACGGACAAAAATTGAGATGCCTCGTGGTCGCCAATCCCCTCATTAATCGCAGTGATGACATAGGTACCCACTTGCGCCTCGACGTCCGGGTTCATGGTCAGGTGGCTGTACTCTTCGAGTTTCTCTCCACCGCGACTAACGATGACTTTAAAGTATTCACCCGTGTTGAGTGGGGGTTCTGCCTCTGGATCTTCAGGAGCTTTGGGTTCATCGGGAAGGATCGAAACATTGACTCGTCCACCGGGTAAGGCAAGAGCTGAGCTACCATCCTCTTCGCCTTCGGATGCCTTAATCGCAAACATCAAAGAGGGACGATTTCCAGAGGTTCTGAGCTTTGTGGCTGTTTCCTCCGGTGCTGGTGGTTCCGAACCGGGGAGTTTGGTACCAATGCTAGTCACCCAACAGCGTCCACCGCCGTTCATAAACCAGCCATTGACGGCAAAAGGGAGGTAGGCGTTGAAGTCTGTGTAACCATCGGAGCCTTGTTTGGCAAAATACTCTAGGTATTGGCTCCAGTTGGTAATCATCATGGGTTTGAACAGTTCGGCATCACCGCGTACATCCTCGGTAAAGCCAACAAACCCAGCAACACTCATGCTTACGCCTTCAATCGGGCGACTACCACGGTCTACTTCTTCGACGTAGACACCAGGAGCAAAATAATCCATTGGCATAGCGTAGTCTTCCTTGATTAGTGGTGGGTAATCGGTAATTGGTAATCGGTAATTGGTAGGGGCGACCTGCTAGATCGCCCCTAGAGTAGTAGGTAATTGTTACGACCTACTACCTACTACCCCATTCCCTACTACTTCTATAGGTGTGATTGGTTCTCCTTGTCCTAGCTGGTTAAAGGGAACTGTCACGGTTACATATAAAGCTGGACGTAATGGAACCCCCAGCGCACGCCATAGAGCGACGGCATCAATAAGCCCAACGGCAGAAATGGTCATTGACAAGTTGCCATAACCCCGTAGTGAAGGCGCTAGCAGCTCTTCTGGTAGCCAGCGGTAACGTAACAACAGCATCAAGGCTTCTGACAGCAGACGCTGTTCTCCCAGGACGGTACGATCCCAGGCACTGACTAGGAAGGAAATGTCAAACCATAATGGGGAATACTTCCCAAAAGTGGGTGGATGCGGTTTTTCCTGGTTAATCCTGTGGTCTACCTGACTGTTTTCCCCGATGTTGTAGCAGAACAGGTTCAGTGCTGGTCTTACATCCTGCCGCATACTAGGGTGGTTGAAATCAATTTGCTCTGTACTGAGCAGGGAAGTCCCTTCAGCCAGGATTTCTGCCAAAGTCTGGGCAGCAGCAGGGATCATAAGACTGGGTGTTTAGGCTGTATAGGTCTAGATTAGGAAGACAACCCCAGAGTGTTTATTAGACTTTGGTCGAAACTTTAAAAAATGTGTGTAAATACGGATGAAGACTGAAATCCCCGACTAAGCTAGATTTGTCATTTATTTCTTGCGGAAGATGACAAGCTCCGCAAAATGAAAATTCAGTGGTGCTTACATCCGATTCAACGTTACTGAAATATCCTGTATGGCGGGGAGTTACAGATGAAGGTTGGAATAAAACGGTTTGCTGTACAGGTGCATCCACCTTCCTCCACACTCGGTTCGCTAGGTACACCGTACCCTCCCGATCTTAGGAGTATTTGCAAGCTCCATCTCGAACAAATAGGCGCACAACTACCTGTTGTAGCCGCCTGGATTGTTTACCAAGATTTAGATACCCAAAAGCGTCAATTAGTAGCCTATTATTCAGACGAGCGCCAAGGAAATTACGCAGAGTTGCCCAAATTTTTTGCTGAGGTGGGGTGGGAAGATTCCCTACCTACGCTGAAGTTGAGCGAAATAACCAAGCGTGCTAAAAGTGCATCTGCTGACGCCGCTTGTAGCTACAACACTTATGTTTGCCCTCTCAGCGAGCAGAAAGCCAAAGAAGTTGGGTATTTGCTGTTATGGAGTAAAAATCCCCTTTCTTCGCTGCAACAACAAGGCGTAGAAAAACAGGCTCAATTGCTGAGTCACTACCTGGTGATGTCTCGCGAGTGTTCCCGTCAAAAAGCTGAGATTCAATTACTTGAGCAAGTGCTAGGTCGTACAGAACATCAACTGCGAAATCCCTTGGCACTGATTAGTCTTTACGCCGAAAATTTATGTTTAGGGTTGCCATCTGGCTGCTTGCAAGAGCAGGCTGGGATTGTTCGCGAAACCGTGAATGAGTTAATTGAAAACTTAACGGATTTGGTTTATTGCGGACAGCAGGCAAAACTACAGGTAGCACCTTATGAGCTGCGGAAAACATTGGCTGAAAGTATCCAAGGTCTGCAACCTTGGTTAGAAGAAAAACAACTGCATATCCGCTATCCGCAGAAGCCGGTCACGCTGGCAGGGGATCGATGGCAGATGAAACAGGTATTTGACAACCTGTTGAGTAATGCAGTTCATTTTAGCCCCCCTGGGGGAATGATTACTTGTAATTGGCAAGTCTTTCAATCTGAAGTAATCGTTGAAGTTTCCGATTGCGGTTCCGGGCTTTCTGAAGAAGACTTGAAACAAGTATTCACACCTTTTTATTCTAAGCGTCCAGGCGGTACTGGTTTGGGTTTGGCGATCGCAAAAAAAATTATCCTCGACCATCGAGGAACCATTTGGGTAGAAAACTTGCCTTCTGGTGGGGCACAGTTTTCCTTCACCCTACCTCGATAGCAATTTTCAGTGAGTCAGTGGGAATGATAAATGAGTTACTCACCCTCTAAAACGAACAGTCGCCTTGAGGTTCTCTAAAATGTCCGCACCAGCGCCAATTTCGATTTTACTCGTGGATGATGAACCACGCTTCCGAGCGGGGATACGGACTCTACTTGACTTCTTGAGTAATAACGGCTCTTTTCGATTTGAGATTGTTGGAGAGGCGGCTTCTGTAGAGCAAGCGTTAAAATTAACCGCTGAGCAAAAGCCAGCGATGATTTTGCTGGATATGGAATTGCCCCCTGGAGATGGAATTACCGCCTTGATTGGTTTGGGAGAAATGTCCTATAAGGGGAAAGTGTTAGTTCTCTCAGGACACCGGGAAGACGAATGGGTGTTTCGGGCGATGCAGGCGGGTGCTAGCGGGTACGTGTTTAAAGACCGGGTGGCAACTCAACTGTGCGAAGCAATTAACACCGTCATGAAAAATGAAGTGTATTTATCGCCAGAAGTTGCAGCTTGCTTCTTTCGATTGTTTCAATTTTATGCAGGGCGATCGCATCTTTCCGGTCGGAGCATTCACTTAACCGAACGAGAGCGAGAAGTCTTACACTGGCTCGTTGAAGGATCTTCTAATGAAGAAATTGCCCGCCGCCTTTACATCACAGTCGCTACAGTTAAAGCTCACTTAACAGCAATTTTTGAAAAACTCAGTGTCACCAGCCGCACGCAAGCAATTGTAAAAGCCTTAAAACTGGGATTAGTTAGTGCTTAATGGTCAGAATCTGGTCATTATCAAAAGAAACCTTTGTCAAGCTAAACTGTGAAAACGAATAAATCAGCTTTTTGCGAAGCTGATTGCTGAATTTTTTTTATGAGCAATTATTTAGCGATCGCTACTGTCACTGCTGCTTTGCAAAGAACTTTGCAAGCTGTTGTACAAATAGACCTGGATGGCGCAAGAGTGACAACGGTGCGACCCAGTAACTTAGGGAGTGGCACCCCAGAGACGGGAGTGAACATCTACCTGTATCAAGTGAGTCTCAATCCCGTGTGGCGCAGCAGTGCAGATGTGCGGAATCGCAATCGTAAGGGCGAAATGGCAAAGCGATCGCACAATGCTCTCGATCTGCATTACATGATCAGTCTCTATGGCAATGAGGTTGAGTTAGAACCGCAACGACTTTTAGGCAGCGTCGTTCGTACCCTTAAAGATCGCTCAACTCTAACCCAGGAAATGATTTGGGACACGATCGCTGATTCTAACTTTACTTACTTAGCGGACTCTAACCTCTCCGAACAGCTCGAAGAAATTAGCTTCGTGCCAATGGATTTATCTTTAGAAGATTTATCTAAAGTTTGGTCGGTATTCTTCCAAACCCCATACACCCTATCAGTGGCTTACCGAGCGACCGTAGTCATGATAGAAGGGGAAGAAGCAGCCCAGAAAGCTTTACCCGTGCGCGAGTACAGGTTCAGCGGTGTGGTACCGTTTTCCAATCAGCCGGTGATTCAGGAGGTAGTGTCTCAAGCAGGCAGGTTTCAGGCAATCTTGGCAGACAGTACGTTGCTGATTCGGGGTAAAAATTTGAATAGCAACATCACGCGGGTTCGTCTTGGTGAGGTGGAAGCGACGCCCTCAGAAGTTCACGAAACCCAGGTCACATTGCCCCTAAGTGCCTTCTCTGCCGAGTCGCTCCGCGCAGGCGTACAAAGTCTACAGGTGATTCATCACCTCTCAAGCCCCAGCGCCCCTGTAGCAAACGGGGGAGTCGAATCTAACGGCGCAACATCCAGAGGCAACTCGACCCCTGCGTTAAGCCTCCAGCCTGCTCTCCAACGCAGTGTTGAGTCGAATGTGGCACCGTTTGTATTGCGTCCAACGATTACAGAAGTAAGTATTACCGACATTCAGGGAAGTGGAGATGAACTGCGCTCGGCGAACCTGACGCTGCAAGTAAATCTTACGATTGGCAACAAGCAGCGAGTTGTGGTGGCGCTGAACGAACGGTCAATCGATAACCCAGGCGCTTATCTGTTTGATGCTTTACCGCGTCGAGCCGATACAACCTCGGTAATCATTCCGGTTCGGGATGTGAAGCCAGGAGAGTATTTGGTGCGGGTACACGTAGATGGAGCGGAAAGTATGTTGAGCGTAGATACGGACAAAGACAGCCCGACCTTCCAGCAGTATATTGACCCAAAGGTAACGATTGTATGATGACCACGACTAGCGATCGCTGGCAAGCAGCTAATCAGCGCTACTTCATGGGAGAAGTTGCTCGCGTGCGTCAGGCGTTAGAACGCCAAGCTGCAAAGATGCAAGGAGAGGAAAAAGGCCAGGAAGAAGATTTTCCTCGTCTGACCTCGAACCTTTCGCCTCCAGCAACACTAGAACAACTGTGCAAAACCTTCGGTTTGTCAGATTTTGAGCGGGATATCCTGCTGTTGTGCGTGGGGATGGAACTTGACCCCAGTTTTCCTTCTTTATGCGCGATCGCTCAAGGCAACGAGCGGCAGGCATATCCGACAATGAGCTTAGCGCTGGCGATTCTACCTGCCTCCCACTGGGATGCACTAACCCCCACGGCATCTTTGCGTCGCTGGCAACTGATTGAAGTTGGGACAGGCACTACACTCACCTCCAGTCCCTTGCGAATTGACGAGCGAATATTGCACTACATCGCTGGCGTGCAACATCTAGATGAACGGCTCATAGGCATTATCGAGCCATTGCACCGCTCGGTTCAAAGTTTGGTGCCATCGCACCGACAAGTTGCAGAACAACTGGCAGGGACGTGGTTGCAGGCATCGCAACAAGGTTCGGCGTTACCTGTTGTGCAGCTATGTGGAGATGAGACTGCCAGCAAACGAGCGATCGCATCTGCAACTTGCGCTCTTTTACAGCTCAACTTATATGCGATGTCCGCCCAAGCAATTCCCACCAGTCCCAGCGACTTTAACAGTATCCTGCGGCTATGGAATCGGGAAGCCATTTTAAGTGAGAGTGTCCTGTTACTCGACTGTGACGATGTCGAGACAAGCGATCCAGCGCGAGAAAATGTTATCGCCACGTTGATAGAAGGAGTCACCAGCCCGATAATCGTCACTAGTCCCGAAAGAAGGCGATCGCGGCAGCGTCCCTCAATTACGATTGATGTTAGCAAGCCAACTGCCCCCGAACAACGGGCTATCTGGCAAGATGCTTTGGGTGAAGCAGCAGAAAGCTTGAACGGACATCTAGATACGCTGGTATCCCATTTCAGCCTTAGCGCCCCTTCTATTTACGCTGTTTGTACTGAGGCAAAAGGTAGAGGAGATAATCAAGAATCTCTCTGTTCACTCAGTCCTCAGTCCTCAGTCCTCATCCCTCAGTCCTCACCCCTCAGTCCTCAAGAAACGCTCAGCACCCTCTTGTGGGATACCTGCCGTTCACAAGCTCGCCAGAGACTCAACGACCTGGCTCAACCCATTATCCCAGGAGCCAGTTGGGATGAGCTGGTATTGCCAGAGGCACAGCGACAGGTGTTGCGCGACATTGCCGCTCACGTTCGGCAACGTGCCAAAGTATACGAAAACTGGGGATTTGGCGGCAGCGGACGCGGCTTGGGCATCAGCGCCTTATTTGCCGGAGGCAGCGGTACTGGCAAAACAATGGCAGCAGATGTACTGGCTGGCGAATTGCAGCTAGACCTTTATCGCATCGACCTGAGTTCCGTCATCAGTAAGTATATCGGGGAGACAGAAAAGAACCTGCGGCGCGTATTTGATGCCGCAGAAGCTGGGGGAGCAATTCTGCTTTTTGACGAAGCTGACGCCCTGTTTGGCAAGCGTTCTGAAGTGAAAGACAGCCACGACCGTCATGCCAATATTGAAGTTGCCTACCTGCTACAACGCATGGAAGCTTACCGAGGCTTAGCGATTTTGACGACTAATTTAAAAGGTTCTCTCGATCAGGCATTTCTGCGCCGGATTCGTTTTATCGTTCAGTTTCCCTTCCCTGATGCCACCCAAAGAGCCGAGATTTGGCAGCGCATCTTCCCCAGAAAAACACCGACTGAAGGGCTAGATCCTGTGAAGCTGGCACGGCTAAACGTCGCCGGGGGAAACATTCGCAATATTGCCTTAAATGCAGCCTTTATTGCCGCAGACGCTAATGAGCCGGTCGGGATGCAACACATTTTGCAAGCAGCAAAAAGCGAATATGTCAAACTGGAAAGACCTCTCACCGATGCTGAAGTGAAAGGCTGGGTGTGAAATAAGAAGGCGAACAGACAGGTCGGCGCTAGGCTAACGCCTCGCTTCGCTGTTTTCATGCCCAAAGGGCTGTACGCTATCGCGCTAATTATTCTTTACAGCTGATTAAACTTATAAACCAGGGATTTCTGACAATTCCCCTTCCAACTCTTCTACCTTAAATCCGGTTGTATCTTTCCATTCTTCAACTGTAAAGTGATAACCACATTCTTCAGCCATTTTGACTAAGGTTTCCAAGTCGGGTGCAGAGTTGAGCTTTTCCCGTAAGGCAGAGTCAGTTTGAACAGCTCTAAAAAGTTTTATTACTTCCTCTTTTGCCATCAGTTTATATTCCCAGTACGTTAAATCAATGTTAACTTACCATCCACCTATCGCTTATCCGGAGAATTTTCGGTGGCACTGACAAACATTCCCAAAATTGTTCTGAGGGAGTATCTAAGGCGGAACCCCCCCCATTTCAGACTCCACCAATACGGTTGGTTGAGTCAATACCAATGGATTGCGCCTGTCGTTGACGAAATCAAAACCGAACTCGATCCGCTAACGCTAGAAGAACCAACGACTCCATCAGACCTAACAGAAGTACCGCCGCCTCAATTTACCCCGCAGGTTCAGGGAGTTGACCACCTCTACAGACAGTACCGTTGCAAGTATAGTGAAGCCTTAAGCTGTACCTTACCGCTACAAACAGTTCAGCAAGATCCAACCGCCAAATATTGCTCAGAATGTAGTTTCCCAGCTACCTTAGCCCAGAAAAGTGAGATCCGGGGGCGTCGGGGAAGATATCGGATCGAAGGCTTATTGGGACGCCGGGGAATGGGGCGACTGTACAAGGGAATTCAGGTTGCCGATCAGCAGCCAGTTGTGATTAAAGAGTACCTGCTTCCCGACCGTTGTTTCAACGAGGAAGAAATCCGCCTGCGTCAGCAAACCTTCGAGTTAGCAGCCGGTTTGACTCTAGCAGATGGAAGAGTCCAAGATGTTCGCTTGCGTCACCCTTGGGACGCCATTTCTGACCCGATTGCGGAACGCTGCTATCTTGTTACCACGAGCAATTTAGATACGCATCCAACTCTAAACGCCTGCCTTGCCGCCAATGGTGCGATGACCAGTCGGCAAGTGCGCCAAGTTCTCAACCAAGTCCTGCAAACCCTGGAGTTTCTCCACGGTCAAAAGTTTAGTCTGCCCTCCGGTCAGGTGCAGCAGGGAATCGCTCACGGCAATATTAGTTTGGATAGTCTGCTGATGGTGACAGACGACCAGAAATTTTTTATCCATGTATGCGATTTGGCGCTTTGGGAACGTCTGTTCGACCTGCCAACTGCCCAAACCGTTATCCCTACAGTTACCCAAGACTTAATCGCTTTGGGATACGTGGCTTTTTACATGTTAGTAGGACGCTCTACTGACCCCGTTTCCGGTCAGCTGCTTGACCCCAAAGATGAGCAGCAATGGCCTGTAGTGGAACCTCACCTCAAAATGTTCATTTTTCGCCTTTTAGGGCTAGATGTCAGTTTTGAGAGTGCTGAGGAAGCACGACAAGCACTGTTGAAGTTGCCGCCAGAGAAACCAGTCGATCTAGTAGTTGTAGACACAGTGCCGCTAGAAGAGCAAAAAACCAAGCTGCGCCGTCTTCCCTGGCTGCTGTTGGGTGCTTTGGGAGTGACTTTGTTGGGAATACTCATCTGGTTTTTGATTCCGAAGTCCCAAGCGGGTAATCGTGCCGCCGATGATGATTTTCTGGTTTGTTGCATCAAGGAAATCCCTGGTATTCCTGCGGGTAAGTTTACTTACACAGCAGAAAAAGACGGAACATGGAGCTATATCCTGCGCCAGTCCAATCTCATCTCAAAGAATAAAACTTTAGAAGACAAGCTCAGAGAACGTCAGCCAAAATTAGAGTTGAATTATCAAGCTGAGCCTTCCGGAGAGGACGCGATCGCGAAAGTCAGTTCGCAGCAAGTAGACTTTGCGATTTCTAGCTTGGTGAGTGATTTGACCAGCGAATTGAAGTATAAACCAGTTGCCTACGATGGGCTGGTCGTGTTTGTTGCCTTCAGCTACGCCAAACGAGAGAAAAGCCTTCCTCAGTCTCTCAAGGGTCAAATTACTTTTGAGCAATTGCGTCAGCTTTACACTGGCGAAATTACTAATTGGCAAGTTTTAGGAGGGCCTGATTTACCTGTAAAACTCTATATTCCGAAAGAAACTGAGGCGGTACGAATATTTGAGCAACGAGTTCTTAAAGATGAGCAAAAAATTGCTCTATTTAGAAAATTAATTCAAAAGAGCGAGCAACCACCTCCTTTGTTTAAAAACTCTTTCGAGCCAGAAATTAAGCCTTTGTCAACTTTCGAGACTCTACGACAGGTGATTCGGGATTTTGAGGATGATGAGGTTGGGGGAATTGCCTTTGGCACAATCAGCAAAGTTTTCGGTCAATGTTCGGCTTATCCCTTAGCTTTAAAAGACGGAAATAAACCAGCAATCCAGGCGTTAATTCAAGATAATGGGAAGCCTGTAGAGCCAACAACAGACCTCTGTGATGATAAAGGAAGTTATCATCCTAATATAGAATTTTTCAAAAATAGCACCTACCCCTTGGCATATCCGATAACCGTTATTTATTCTGGAGATAACCGCCGTATCCCTGCCGGTCAAAAGTTCGCCGAGCTGCTGAGAACTCTTGAGGCACAGCGATTGCTGAGCAAAGCCGGACTGGTGCCGTTACAACCGCTAGAATAGTTTTTAGATAATTACCTGCTGGATTAGAGTGGGTTAGATTCCTAGAGGTTAATGGTGAATAGCTATTAGCTGAATTTAGACCTTTGTCTAGCAATCAGCCAAAAACGGATGCCCTAAAATAACAGGAAGTTTTGGTTTTTTTATGAACAGGTATTCTTCCCAACAAGCGGTTTCCGGCGCGATCGCTAATCTGGGGACACAATCTTATCTACAACCCATTGGGAGTAGCACTCGTCCGGCTGGGTACGCAGCACCGGGTTTAGTTCCCAGTAACGATAAAGATAACCAAACTGCGGTATCAAAGACAGCCGCTAAAGTTCTGCGCGATCCTTTATTGCTGAGGCAATTGAGCGATCGCGTTTATGAATTGATGCTTGAAGATTTACGTCGTCAAAGGGAACGCAGTAGAAACTACGGAGGATACTTCTGATGCCCGCCCCACTGCCACCAGCACAGTCGTCTGCGTCAAGTCGCAATAATGGACAGAACAAAAATGGCACTAGCGTCCGCGAACTAAACTACGTTACTGCCAATCGTTTTTATGTAGAAATTCAAAGTAATATTACTGCCTGTTTCACCGAGTGCCAAGGCTTGGGTGTGACTATCAAAGCTCAAAAACACTATGAAGGCGGTGTCAACGATCAACAGAGAATTTTTCTAGGTCAGGCAGAATTTTCAGATGTGACCCTCAAGCGGGGTATCACTAATGATTTAGTTTTTTGGGATTGGATTAGTAAAATATTAAGCGATGTTGGGCGTAATCAAGGCAATAATTTACCAAAAAAAGAACGTCGTAACATTAATATTTTGGTATTCAACCCAGCAGGAGAAACAATGCAGTGTTGGACACTAATTGGTGCCGTTCCTGTTGCCTGGAAGTCAGCCTCATTAAGCGCGGATTCCAATGCAGTGGCAATTGAAGAGTTAACACTTTCATACGAGAGTTTACAGGTTGATAAGTCACGCAATGGCGGATCTTCAATTTCCGGTGGACGCGATAGTTTGGGATACTTTGCCTAGAAATTAACACAACAAAAATATGGCGGAACATGAGGGCACAGAACCAAGGAACAATTTTCCCGATGGAGAAACGATACCCCAGGAACCCCTTGGTATCAAAAACCCCTTGCTTCCACCTAATCCGTTAGGGCAGAGCTTACTAAATCCTAAATTTTTGCACCCGCTGGGAGCAAGATCGATTACCGTTTTCAATCCTTCCGGTTTTTTCTCTGAGGAAGTGGCGGATGAATTTCCGCCAGATAATCCTTTCAAGAATTCACCCTTTTTTGCAGAATCCCAAGGCTCAAAATCAAGTGAATCGGTCGATGTTGACACGGCACCGATCTCGGCAGAGGCTGCTTTGCCAGTTATGCGGGCAACCGATCCAACATTAGTGCAACCTGTTTTAGCTACCGAACCACCAGCTAAAGCAGTAGGGATTGGTCCTATCAGGACACCCATTGCAGCACCAGCAACTGAAATAAGCAATGCGATCGCTAGTTCGCCCTCACCCAGCACAATTGAGCCACCAATAGCTGCTCTCACGGCACCTCTTGAAGCAGCAGGAATTGAAATAAGCAATGCGATTGCTAGTTCGCCCTCACCCAGCACAATTCAAAGGGTAGCAGCGATTGAGGCTTCCACACCGGGTGTAACACCAACAACCGAGAGAAGTAACGATAGCGCTAGTTCGCCCTCACCCAGCACAATTGAGCCACCAATCGCTGCTCTCACTGCACTCGTTGAAGCAGCAGGCACTGAAATAAGCAATGCGATTGCTAGTTCGCCCTTTTCCAGCACAATTCAAAAGGCACCAGCAATTGACGAACAAACGACACCTATTGAATCACTAGGCACTGAAATAAGCAATGCGATCGCTAGTTCGCCCTCACCGAGCACAATTCAAAGGGCAGTAACGATTGAGGCTTCCACGGCACCAGATTCAACACCAGCAACCATTGCAGCACCAAGAACTGAAATAAGCAATGAGAGCGCTAGTTCGCCCTCACCCAACACAATTCAGCCACCAATAGATGCTCTCACGGCACCCCTTGAAGCAGCAGGCACTGAAATAAGCAATGAAATTGCTAATTCGCCCTCACCTAGCACAATTCAAAGGGCAGCAGCAATTGAGGCTTCCACACCGGGTGTAACACCAACAACTGAGAGAAGTAACGATAGCGCTAATTCGCCCTCACCTAGCACAATTCAAAGGGCAGCAACAATTGACGAACAGACGGCACCCCTTGAAGCAGCAGGCACTGAAATAAGCAATGAAATTGCTTATTCGCCCTCACCTAGCACAATTCAAAGGGCAGCAGCAATTGATGAGGCTTCCACACCGGGTGTAACACCAACAACTGAAATAAGCAATCAGAGCGCTAATTCGTCCTCATCCAGCCCAATTCAACGGACAGCAGAAATTGAGGCTTCCACACCGGATGTAACACCAACAACTGAGAGAAGCAATGCCATCGCTAATTCGCCCTCAGCCAGCACAATACCCCTTGAAGCAACAGGTACTGAAATAAGCAACGAGATCGCTAATTCGCCCTCAGCCAGCACAATTCAAGGGGCGGCAGCAATTGACGAACAAACGGCACCCATTGAATCACCAGGAACTGAAATAACCAATCAGGGCACTAGTTCACCCTCACCGAGCACAATTCAAAGGGCAGCAGAAATTGACGAACAAACGGCACCTATTGAATCACCAGGAACTGAAATCAACAATGAGATCGCTAGTTGGCCTTCATCTAGCACAATTCAGTCGCCAATAGATGCTCTCACGGCACCCCTTGAAGCAGCAGGAATTAAAATAAGCAATCAGAGCGCTAGTTCGCCCTCTTCCAGCACAATTCAAAGGGTAGAAGCAATTGAGGCTTCTACACCGGGTGTAACACCAACAACTGAGAGAAGCAATGCGATCGCTAGTTCACCCTCAGCCAGCATAATTCAAAGGACAGTGGCGATTGAGGTTGCCACGGAACCAGATGCAGCACTAGGAACTGAAAGAAGCAACGAGATCAGTTTACCCTCTTCAACCACACCTTCATCGGTGCCAACTAAGACAGCCGCAACCGAAGCAAGGTTAGGACAAGCCTTTTTGGATACAGAACCACAAGTTCAAAAAGCACCAGCAATTAACGAACAAATAGCACCAAATGTAGCATCAGCACCACGAGACACCATTGCTAGCCAGCGAGATCCCATTGATAGCCAACCAACTTTGGGACAAACCCTTTCGCATACAGAACCACAAGTTCAAAGGGCACCAGCGGTTGAGGAATTCACGTCATCTATTACAGCACCAGCGCCAGAACAGATGACTCCGGTGAAAAACCCTCTGGCTGATTCGTCCTCACCCACTATGCCTTCATCTGTGCAGCCAGATACAGCCGCCATCGCACCAACCGTAGAACAACCGCTGTTACAAGCTGAACTGCAAGTTCAAAAGGTACAAATGCCTCTGTTAACTGCACCGCAAGCGGCATCGGTGCCACCAGAGACAGAGTTAGAACTTACTTCAGCAGTAAACGAAAACTTAGCCGCAGTCTCTAATTTGACTACTTCCGAGGCTGTGCCAGAAGTCACTACAGATCGAGTTGTTGTACAACCTCTGTCGGAAACAAAAGCAGCAAACCACACAGAAACTACGTTATCGAAGGTTACGGAATCGATTGAGTCACCAATGTCATTTTCTGGGATGACAGAGGCGGAATCAGTTGAAATGCCAGCGATCGCTTCTGAGAATATAACAGTTGACCGTTCGGATAGCACAGCGCCTGTAACAAAGGTAGAATCCCTAGTTCAAAAGGCACCAGCGCTTTCAACAGCCACAGAACCAGGTGAACCCCCACTGGTACAAAGGATGGAGGAAAATTTCTCTTCAGAAGTAACTGACAACTTCGCCCCCACACCCTCGCTTTCCACACCAGCTACTGCGCCACCTGAAACCACACCTAACATATCAACCCTTGTACAAGCCAGCTTAAATTCACAGCCGTCTGACTCAACATCACCAGTGTCAGATGTCCTGGAACCATTTGAGCCTGCGGTACAGTTAAGGGCTGAATTTCCATCGCAGGTAAGCTCGTCTCCCCCGATTCCTACCTCTGCGATCGCTCCAAAATCTGTACGCGAAGAAACGACGCCTACAGAATCCACGCTAATACAACCGATTGGGGAGTTATCTATACAAACAAAGGGAGAAGTGTTGCCAGAATTCTTGGCACCCATCGCTGAATTACCACTCCCCATAGAATCATCGGTAAAAGAGCCTGAAGCGTTCAACTTGGCGCTTTCACCTACTGAATCAACCGACTCTCCTCTACAGACGCCCGAAAGTACGCCGATTATAGGCGATACAGTCATTCAACCGAAATTAGAAACCGTATCGGCAAGTGAAGATTTGACTCGGTTAGCACCAAAAGCGATCGCTTCCACCGATTCCAGACAAGTACCTGAAAGTACAACAACGCCAGACGCTACAGTCATTCAACCGAAATTAGAACCCGAACCAGTAAGTGGAAATTTGGCTGGATTGGCACCAGACGCGATCGCTTCCACCGATTCCAGACAAGTACCTGAAAGTACAACAACGCCAGACGCTACAGTCATTCAACCGAAATTAGAACCCGAACCAGTAAGTGAAAATTTAGCTGGATTGGCACCAAACGCGATCGCTTTTACCGATTCCATACAAGTACCTGAAAGTACAACAACGCCAGACGCTACACTCATTCAACCGAAATTAGAAACCGAACCAGCAAGTGAAGATTTTCCGGTTGATACAAAACAAGGCATCGCTTCCACTGATTCCAGACAAGTACCTGAAAGCATAACAACGCCAGATGCTACAGTCATTCAACCGAAATTAGCAACCGAACTAGTAAGTGAAAAGGTGACTGGGCTAGCACCAGCAGCGATCGCTTTTACCGATTCCATACAAGTACCTGAAAGTACAACAACGCCAGACGCTACACTCATTCAACCGAAATTAGAAACCGAACCAGCACGTGAAAATTTGGCTGGCTTGGCACAAGACGCGATCGCTTCTACATCCTTTGCCAATCCCCCTGTAGAGGTGCCTCAAAGCACACAAATTACAGAACCCACCGTTATACAACCTTTGGTGGAAACAGAGTCGCTTGACGAGAGCGAAGAACTGCCTCAATTGCCTCAAGTGCTGACTAATCTATCCATTCTCAGCCCTCTAGCTCAACAATCCAGTCTTCTCGCTTCCCCATTTCCAGACATGGGCAGCAATAAGGTTGAGGAATCCTTTCTTGCACCGCTCTCCTCAAACTTCTCGTCTGCTTCGGAGCCGCCTATTCCTATCCAGAGAATGCCAGAAGATTCAGGGCAGAATAACCAAGAAGCTACAGCATTTTCAAGCAGTGTAGAACAAGTGCAAATGGCACCTTTTTCCTTTTCCTCTTCCCCTGAAACTCTACCTTCCTCAAACAGTTCTACGAACACCAGAGAGATACCAACATCTTGGTCAAGTATTTCTGAATTAATAGGGGAGAATACGCCTAAAGCAAGCGAATCAATCGTTGTACAACCTCTCTCAGAACAGAGGACGTGGGAGGCACCGCAAAAGCCGATAATTTCCAAACCATCCGACTCTAACAGCTCCCAATCAAATGTTTCCCACCCCCTGATGAATTCCCCACAAAACAATAGTTTGGGCAATGTTATTCAGACCTATTCCATGCCCTCGCGTCGCACATCAGCCTCTGGAATGGAAGCTCTTATACAGTTAATGGGGGACACTGATAGCCAAGTAGGAGCAATCGATCAAAGCGTATCTACCGTTGATGATTTTTCTAGTGAAGAAGCCACCGACAACTTAGAGCTTCTAGCTCGTGAAGTTTATAGTTTTATCCGGCAACGGTTGGAAATAGAGCGAGAGCGTCGAGGAAATAACTATTCTGGACGCCTGCCCTGGTAAAGTCACTGCCATTATTAAGGAGAATAATATGTCAACCACTCGTTTGGTCAAAGCAAAACTTATTCCAAAGGTTCCAGCACAGGGTGTGGACACCATCGAGTTCATGTTCAACCCCACCAAGCTTTCCTTCAGCAGGAGTGTTCAAATCAATTCTCCTCAAGGCGCACGTACTGCTAAAGGACTGCCGAAAGTCAGCTTCCAAAGTATAGATCCTTACAAACTCACTATCTCAGAAATTTTGTTTGATACCTATGAAGAAGGCACCAGCGTCCTCTGGTACATCAACAAACTAAAAAAAGCTGTTGAGTTTCCCGATGGTCAAGATGTCCCGCCCGTCTATGTCTTTACTTGGGGTGCCCAAGAATACCTCCGTTGCTTTGTGCAATCACTCAGTTACGAACTGACCATGTTTCTACCTGATGGGACTCCCGTGCGTGCTTCAGCTAGCCTGACCCTCCACGAAGTAGATGTACTTATCCCCCCAGGCTCTCCAGAAGCTCCTTCTAGTGTGAATCGCGTCGGGGAAAGTCGAGGCAGCAAGACTCGAAAAGCTACATGAACGGTCATCATTTGTTGGATTGCGCTGAACCAGAAGGTTAGAAAAAAATTGTAGTTCGACCTTTGGAGAATGGGCGGGGGCGTAGAGTTTCTTCTAAACTAGCTGAAACTTGCGTTCTAAATTTTGAATTTGGATGAACGTCTGCATGGGTTTAAATATCCTCTCGGTGATTGAGAAATTATCCGCGTGTAGATTACCTTGCTTGACTAACAAAACGCCTGATAATTTTAAAAAATCTTAGTTTTGACAGAGAGTTTTTTTACCCAACTAAACTCACAGTTCTAATTTGAGATTACAAAATCTAGCCTAAAAATTCGAGATTTGTCAGGCAACAAGGCAAAAGACCCCTATAGTTCAAATACCAAAGAATAAAAAATTTGAAAAAAAATGCCAGTCAGGATTTTATCCAAAATCTAAAATTTAGAAGCTAAAATCATTTACGTGTTGCCTACAAATGCCAAAGTATATATCCTATCCTCAAATAAAAATTGATGGAGATGATGCTCCTGCGAGTTTGATGGAAGATATTCTTCAAATCTCCGTAGAAGAAAGCCTCCATCTTCCAGCCATGTTTACCCTAGTTATCCGGAACGACTACTTTCCGGGGCGCGAAGGAGATGAACTTTGGCGCTACGAAAACTTATTAACAATTGGTAAACCCGTCCAGATTGGCTTTAAATCCAGCACTACAGAAGATGCTGATTTTGACGATACACAGCAGGGCAACATTCTGAATGGCGAGATTACAGCAATTGAAACCCACTTTACCAGTGGTTCTCAAGCTCCGGTCGTGATTCGCGGGTATGACGTTTCTCATCGCCTACATCGGGGACGCTACAACCGCTCTTTCCAAAACATGACCGACACCGATATTGTTCGGCAAATTATCGGTGAATTGGGGATTACAGCAGGCACCATTGACGAAAGTGGCGGGCCTTATGGCTTTGGCGATCCCGTTGGCTATATTTTCCAAGAAAATCAAACCAACATGGAATTCTTGCGAGAACGGGCAGCCCGGAACGGTTTTGAGTTGTTTGTGCAAGATGGGAAACTGCACTTCCGCAAGCCGGTAGCGGGTGCTTCTTTGGCTCTCAAGTGGTTACAAGAAATACATAGTTTCCAAGTTCGGGTAACAAGTGCCGAACAGGTAGATTCTGTTGAGGTAAGAGCTTGGGATTATAAAAGTAAACAGGTGATTGCATCTACTAAAAGCAGTCAAACAACACAAGTCATTACCGATACCAAACAAGGCAAGGGCAAAGCAACTAGCACTAGCTTTAGCAGTACCCCCAAGATGATTGTTGTCGATCAGCCAGTCTCTTCTCAGAAAGAATCAGACGCGATCGCGCAAGCTTTGTATAACGAGTTATCGGGGGAATTTGTCTACGCTGATGCCAAAGCTGAAGGCGATCCGCGAATTCGACCGGGACGGGTCGTGGACTTGGCAAGTATGGGCAAATACAGCGGCAAGTATTACGTCACGACAACTCGTCACGTTTATCAGGAACGTTTCTACACCACCGAATTTAGCGTGCGGGGATTGCGGGGAGACGATCTTCTGGCAACCCTGTCTCCCCGAACCCATCTCCAAGCAGGACAAACGTTGTTAGTGGGGATTGTCACGAATAACAAAGACCCCAAAAAATGGGGTCGAGTGAGAGTGAAACTTCCCACTTTAACAGAGGCACACGAAAGTAACTGGGCAAGAGTGGTGGGAGCCGGAGCTGGTGTAAATCGCGGGTTTGACTGTCTGCCGGAGGTCAATGACGAGGTATTGGTTGCCTTTGAACACGGCGATATTCATCGCCCTTACGTCATTGGCGGTGTCTGGAACGGTACAGATGCACCGCCGGAAGATGTGGATAATACAATTTCAGGTGAAGGCAAAGTCCGCCTGCGGACATTTAAAACCCGTACTGGGCATAAATTACAGTTTGTGGAAGAGGATAAAGATACTAGCAAGGCTGGTGTCTACATTGAGACAATAGGCGCTCATAAATGTCACATGAATGACAGCGAAAAGTTTGTGGAAATTAAAACGACTGACGGTCATTATGTGCGCCTAGACGATCAAAATAAGAAGATCGAAATTAAAACCAAAGGCGGTCATAAGATCCTCATCGACGATCTCAATAAGAAGCTGGATATCACAACAACTGGCGGTCAGAAGTTGCTGATGAATGACATGACCAACACCATCACGATGCAGGCAGTGCAAAAAGTGAGTATTTCAGCACCAATGGAAATTCTGCTGCAATCAGGCCCTAGTAGTATAAAACTCGCACCTGCTGGCATAGAACTTCAAACCGCAGCCAAGTTAAGCGCTCAAGCAGGCGGAGTTTTAGACTTGAAGTCTGGGGGTGCTGCCACTATGAAAGCTGGTGCGGCGTTGTCGCTACAATCCGGCGGTGCTTTGTCGGCGCAGTCGGCTGCTGCTGTAAGCGTACAGTCTGGCGCAGCGTTGAACCTGCAAGCAGGTGCTGCGGTGGCAATTATGGCAGCTGCCACAGCGAGTATGACCGCACCGCTGATTCGGCTGAATTGTTAACAATTGAGGGGAGCGGGAAAGAAGCAATTGCGATCGCGACCAATGGCTAATGCCTAACCATAGGAACGTGGTACACAATTAGCCATTCTCGATTAACGATTAAGGAAGGTTTTATGTTACCAGTAGCCGTATTGGGCGATGTCGCTAGTGGTAGCCCCATTATCGGACCGGGGGCACCAACCGTTTTAGTTATGGGGCGACCTATCGCTTGTCTGGGAGATGCTGTCACGGGTCCGTCAATTGCTGGCGCTCTCGCGATGCCTTGTTCTGTAACCGTTCTGGCTTGCGGGCGTCCAGTGGCGCATATGGGCACAATGGCAGTGGGAGCAACTCCTACTGTGCCTCCAGTTCCCATTTCTTTACCTGTGATTGCCACAGGAGTCACTGTATTAGTTGCTCCTTAATGAGCAACTATAAGAGGTAGAATTCGTTATTTCTAGTTTGGGTTAGCGATCGCTTATTCTTTAAGGTGTGTCGGCAAATCCCGACGAACGCATCCCTGAATTGCCCAAATCATCCTCGCCAGGGAATACTTCAAACTTCCCTTATCGAATTCCCCAGACTTTGATGGTGTTGTCGTAACTGCCACTAACAATCGTCCTTCCATCTAGGGTTATTGCTACGGAACTCACTGCGTTTGAATGCCCCTCTAGCGTACCTCTGCACTCGCACGTCTCAAGATCCCACACTTTGATGGTGTTGTCCTTACTGCCACTGACAATAGTTTTACCATCCGTCGCTATTGCTACGCAAAGAACATAGTCTGAATGCCCCTCTAGCGTGCCCTTACACTCGCACGTCACGAGATCCCACACTTTAATAGTATTGTCCTTACTGCCACTAACAATCGTCCTTCCATCCAGGGCTATTGCTAAGGAATAAACTCGGCGTGAATGCCCCTGTAGCGAACCCTTCCACTTACCTGCTTCGATATCCCACACTTTGAGGATGTTGTCATCATTGCTACTAACAATCGTTTGATCGTTCGGGGCTATTGCTACGAAATAAACATCCCATAAAAACTTATTTACCATGCGGAGGCACTCCCTCGTCTCTATATCCAACGCTTCGATGGTTTTATACTGCCGACCATGAATCAAAGTTTTACCATCTGGGAATATTCCTAGTATCTGTAGGCTGCGCTGACACTTGCCCGTCAGAATATCCCATACGTTGATACTCTTTAAGCCCCCTCTACCACAGAAGTTGTTGTCCCTACTAGCACTGACAAAAGTCTTACCATCTGGCGCGATTGCTACGGAATCAACCCAGCCTAAATGCCTCTCGAAAGTGTCCCGGCACTTGCCTGTCAGAATATTCCACACTTTGATATTCATATCGCCACTGCCACTAACAATGGTTTCACCATCCGGCGCGATCGCTACCGAACTAACACAGTCAGAATGCCCCTCAAAGGTACAAAGACATTCAAAAAATTGATAAGGATTGAATTCTTGCAAGGCAATTTTGACTTTCGTTTCTGTCCTTGTCCGCAGTAGCGAGTACGCAGCCCACATTACCTGTGCCGATTCATCCAGCAAAGCAGGAATCACCAAATCTAAGCCTGACTCGCCATAATAGAGGGCACCGCTTAATGCAAGAATTCTTTGCGCTGACACTGCACTAGCCAAGCGTCTCTTAACAGCTCCTAACCCGCCAAAGATAACAGCAAGACTAATGGAAATGTCTAATGAAAAGTCTTGAATCGCAACTAATTTGCCTTGATAAAATGTCATCCCCAAAAGAGGTTTTAAGAAGATTCCATCAATGAAGTCTTTACCTAAGGTGATTCTCCCAGTAAAACGGGTAAAAACTTTAAGATTCCGATAACAAAAACCACTACAGTTATCGTAGGTTGGCATAACTCCTTCTATAGGTTTATGACCACCAGTAACACCACCGACAGTCATTTCCTTCAAAAACAATTCTTCATTAAGAATTTCATAGGTTGAATGAAATCCTCTCCGGCAAGCTGTAGAAAATAGAATCTCTTTAATTCCATAGTCGTGCGGTCTAATTAAAACTCCTTCTTGTATTACGTTTGAGGGAACTGATTCCTCATTCAACAAATCAAATATTTTATCTTCTATTTTATCGAAATCCACAGATTCTTCTGCTGTAGCATTAATTTTATCAACCAGATATTTTAACAAAGGCTCTAAGCTAGCTAAATAGTAGGTCTCTCCCTTATAGATAAATTTTTCCCTTATTTGCTCTGTCATAACAATAAAAGAATCTTAAATTCGAGGCCTAAATCATATCTGTAAGAAACCCACAGATTTAGCTTTAACTTTCCTAAAGAATAATGTTAATTTTCAGCAGAATCTCTTCTAAGCACCCCTCAAAAGTCTTGTTCAGTCGCTAAAGTTTCCACCCTAAGCCTTAAACGCTCCGCAAGCGAAAGCATCCCGCTCCACAATAACCTCTGTCTTCAACTGCTGACCAATTCGCTCCAACCACTTGCGCTGGGGTGCTGTCCAAGCGCGACTTATTACATTACTAATTCTTGGAGTATGCCTCGCACACAAGGAGTATCCCGGTTTTGTAAAACCTCCATTTCCATCAAAAACAGGATACTGGGTAGAGAGTCAACGATTAGTTAGCCACTAAACACGGGGTAGCTCCCGCAGTGTCAAACTGATTCAGGTTATTTAAGCAATGTTGTATGTGCTGGTGACTGGCTGCGCTTGGCGACTGTTGCCTTCGGCTACAACCCGCTTTGAGGTGGAAGGGCACCGCCCCTAGAACCTAGGGCTACAGCCAGCTTGGGATAACTCGACTTTTGGCGAATAGTCGGGGACTTTCAGCTTTAGTAAAGTAGCTGCGATACTAGGCACAGAGTCACTTTTATGCCAGAAGGATCGGATAAGCAGCGCAGCCACTTGGGTACGGGATGGTCTTTCCCACTACGGGTGAACGTACAGGGAGGGCTTCAACTCAGTTCGGCAGAACGGAATATTGAAGAATCTATTCGGATTATCCTGCGGACTGAAATCGGAGAAAGGGTGTATCGGCCCAATTTTGGGTCGCGCTTATCGGAGATGGTCTTTGCCCCCATGAATACTCAAACCCTTCTCCTGTTGCGCTTGCACGTCCAAGAAGCTCTAGAAATGTGGGAGCCGCGCATTGTCATCGATTTGGTGCGGACTGACCCCGATCCCATCCGAGGTCGAGTGGATATTATTGTGGAATACCATCCTAAGGGCACTTATGATGCTCGGAGCTTGGTCTATCCTTTCTATCTGAACGGCAAAGAGGAGTGATGGTTCATGAGGGTTTTGAGTAATATGAGAATTCTTTAATTCAAAATTCCGACTCATTTATCGCATTTCTATAACTTTTGCCCAATTACTAATTACCAATTCCTAGTTACCGATTGTTTATTAATAATGGACTTTGATTTTTTACCCAAGTTACCGAAGTCTGATTTAGATGATCGGACATTCAAAGATTTAGTAGATGAGTGCATTCTACGGATTCCTCGCTATTGTCCGGAGTGGACGAATTATAACCCTAGCGATCCTGGCATCACGCTGATTGAGCTATTTGCGTGGCTGACCGATCAAATGTTGCTGCGGTTTAACCAAGTTCCCCGTCGTAACTACGTTGCTTTTTTAGAGTTGCTAGGGGTTCGCTTGCAAGCTCCGGTTCCCGCTCAGACAGACCTGACTTTTTATCTAAGTGCTGCTTTGCCCGAACCGTATACGATTCCATCTGGAGTGGAAATTGCGACCGTCAGGACAGAAACTGAGCAAGCGATTGTCTTCAGTACCAACCAGCCGCTGGTGATTGGCAAACCGAGTATCCGACATTTTCTAACCGCTCAGACGGTTGAAGATACTCCCCAAATGTTGCGCGATCGCTTCACGAACCTTTGGACTCTGCGCCCTGACGGTGAGTGGATGGGCAGAGAATTAGCCTTTTTTGATGAGCAACCCCAGCCGGGAAATTGCTTTTATCTGGTATTCGACCCGGAGGACGAATGCGAAGGGAATGTTTTGGCAGTCAAGTTTAAAGGAGAAGTTGCGACATCTACTGGGATTAATCCCGACGCGCCTCCTCGCCGCTGGGAAGCTTGGAATGGCGCGTACTGGCAGCCGGTTTTGTTGCAGGAAGCTGATGATGGCACGAAAGGATTTAGTTTCAGCGAATTCGCTCGGACTGGAAGCAATCCCCTCCAAAGTGGGGACGTCGTGCTACATCTGCCCCAACGCTGGCCTGTGAGCCACTTCCTCACCTACCAGGGTCGCTGGCTGCGCTGCGTTTATAGTCACATCGACCCTACGCAACCAGGTTACAGTAGTTCTCCGCGGATTGTGAGTTTGTCGGCGAGGGCGATTGGTGGCACCGTCCTTGCTTCTCAATGCGAACAGATTAGAAATGAACTTTTGGGAGAAAGCGAGGGTACGCCTGGTCAAACTTTCCAATTGCAAGGCGTTCCTGTCTTGACACGGCGGGAAGATGAATACATTTTGGTAAGTCCGCCTGGAGCCTTGCCTCAAATATGGACAGAAGTTAATGACTTTGCTGATTCTGGCCCTCAGGATCTTCACTACACGATTGACTCGCGGACTGGGATGGTTCAGTTTGGCCCCCTGATTCGAGAACCCGCCCAACTCCAGCAGCAGACTCAGTTGCGCGCGAGAACGCAGATGCAGCACCTTGTGAGCGATCGCCTGTTGAATGCCAGTTCCCGTCCCGAAGAAGTGCGATCGCTAGAGCGTCAATATGGTGCAGTGCCGCCCAAAGGCTCCGCGATTCGCATGGTCGCTTACCGCACGGGAGGAGGTCGAAAAGGCAATGTTCAACGGGGAACCATTACTATCCCCAAGTCAGCCGTTCCCTACGTTGCCAGAGTCATTAACCATACCCCCGCCCGCAACGGTGCCGACGCCGAATCTTTGGAAGATGCCGTCGTCCGAGTGCCAGCAATGCTCCGCACCCGCGATCGCGCCGTCACGCCCGAAGATTTCGAGGTACTGGCACTACAGGCAGCTGGCGGTGGCGTGGCTCGTGCCCGTTGTCTGACTCCTACCGATAGTAGCGAAGCCGGAACCGTCCGACTGATGCTGGTGCCCCAGGCGAATACGGATGCGATCGCGCGAGGCGAAGGCATTCACCCAGACCTATTTTCCCTCAGCCCTCAACTGAGCGAGCAAATCCATGCTTACCTGAACGAGCGACGACTGCTGGGAGTGCAAGTGCGTCTGCAAGCACCTGAATATGTCGGAGTGTCTGTTCAAACTGAAGTGGCACTGGAGCCAGAGTACAATAACCCCCGTGCCCAAGAAGAAATTCTGCTGAAATTACGGGTAGCGCTGTACCGTTTCCTCAACCCGCTCACTGGCGGCATGGACGGGAAAGGTTGGCCCTTCGGACGCCCCGTTTATCCTTCAGACATTGTTACCTTATTCCAGCAAATTCCAGGCGTTCGCTATTTAGGTGTGGTGCAGCTGTTTGAGTTGCGTCAGCAGGAACAAACCTGGGTTCGGACACTGCCTCAAAATCCGGTCATCGATCCCGGCCCTTTAGGGCTAGTCTGTTCCTGGCTGAACACTCGCTTGCGTTCCGGTCATGTCGTCAACCTCATTCAATAAAGGAGGAAGGGATGAAGACTGTTAGCGAAGCGGTGCGAAGCACGGACTCAGTGCAAGTGTGAAGAGAATGAGAAAGTAGTATCAGTTCCTCTAGCTTTTTGACTGCTGACTTCTGGCTTTTCACTTTCTGATTCCTCACTCACTCCTCATCCCTTACTCCTGATTTTCAGCACTTACCACTGACTATGACTCAAAGCACGTCGCACGGTAAAATCTTACACCTGACACTCACCCCCATGCAGCTTGCCGAGGCAGTTCAGCCGGTGGGGGCGAGTAGCACGGCCAATGCGCTGGCACTCAGTGGCAGTGTAAGTACCGAGGGCATGACGAGCAATCAATTGCTTGTGTATCCAGGCGAACCCAGTGAAATGGTGGTGCAGCTAAAAAACCTGGGAACCCGAATTCTACAGGTGAACCTGCAACTTGAGGGCAACTTCCCAAGCCAGTGGTATCGCATTGGGATGGAGGGTCATGAAATTGCTCCAGGTCAGCAGATGGATGCGGTGTTATATTTCCAAATTCCAGCCAACTTCTTTGAGAATAACCAGTCTTTAGAGTCGGGTAAAACCTTAGTCGTCGATTATCATAGCCGCCTTTATGTGTACTACACAGAGCTAGGAGGAACTGGAGGGATTGCCACACCCGGTCGGCAACTGATCGAATCCGCAGCTTTCAACCTTTATATACGTCCCCGTAGTCTTTACCTAGATTTTTTGCCCAGCCTCTATCGGGAAGTAGACTTTATTGGTCGCTTTTTGAAGATTTTTGAGGAGACTTTTGAACCCACAGTCCAGTCAATGGATCTCCTGTGGGCTTACTTAGATCCCTTGACTGCGCCGACGACGATGCTCCCCTTTCTTGCCCACTGGGTAGCATGGCCGATGGACCCCCGATGGAGTCTAAATCGGCAGCGATATCTGATTCGTCAGGCAGTGGAACTTTATCGCTGGCGAGGAACGCGACGGGGGTTGCGGCTCTATCTACATCTTTATACAGACTTGCCGCTCGACGAGCATCTCCCTGAAGAGGCTGATAAGCACATTAGTATTGAAGAAATCTTTGGTCAAGGTTTCCTGTTAGGAGAAACCCGCCTTGGCGAAGACTCCATGTTGGGCGGCGGGCGTCCTTATCACTTCATTGTGCACCTGCGACCTGAGCGACCTGGTCAAGTCGATGAAGGATTGGTGCGGCACATCATCGACCAAGAAAAACCGGCTTTCTGCACTTACGATCTTGATATCACAGAGGTAATCGGTATTGGGTAATGTGAGTAAAAAAGCCATGAGTCATTAATAATTAGCAATCATTAATTAGCCATTAATCATTATGTTTCCACCCCCACCAACGAATCCTTTAGAACGTCTCCAGGTTACTGATGGTCTGTTGATGAATGCCGACCGTTGGCGTCGGGCGCATGAGTACCACCGACAGAGACAGAATATCCATTATCAGTCTCTTAACCAGCCAGGAATTGTTTGCGGTTTAGGCGTGCGCTTGATTGCAGCACCAGCGGATGTCGCGCCGCAATTCCGGGATGGGCGTTGGGTACAAATTCAGCCGGGAATTGCAATTGATTTAGCGGGAAACCCGATTGTTGTTTCCGAACCGATTGAATTTCGGGTGTCGGGTGAGACGCTGACAGAGAACCCTCAGATGGTTTATCTAGCGATTAGTTATGTAGATCCGGAGAAATTGCGCCGGAAAGAGTCTCGTGAATTTGAAAAGGAAACCTTCCGGCTTGATGAAAAGACCACTCCACCGAGTGAAATGGAAGTGGAATTGTGCCGAATTTTTCTGCAATCCGAGTCAGAGGAACTACAGAATCCCAGCGATGTATTTTTTCCGGCAGTTAATAGCTTAGATTTACGTTATCGAGCGATCGCGCGATCGCGTCCTCAAGCAGTTGTCCGTGTTGCCCAAGTCACGCAGCAGCAACCTGCCGATGGGCGCAGTTTTTCCAATCTTTCGTACTTACTCAATTCGGTTCCTGCACTTTACCCAAGCTTACAGGGAGCGGATCTGATTGGACAAGTTCCCTTTTTGGGTGCCGAAAAGTCTTTGCCGCTTGCCGCTTTAGGCTATGACCTACTTTACTTCACGGGTCGTCAGGCACTCTATCTGAACGATCGAGAATTTGAAGCCCTGAAAAATTATTTAGAGACAGGGGGTGTTCTGCTAGTCGATGCTGCCACCGATGCCATAGAGCTGATTGAGAGCATCATGGCGATCGCTCAACAACTCGGAACTCCTTTAGAGGATATCAAACGCTTGAGCCGAAATCATCCCTTGCGGACACAGCCTTTCTTGTTTGCAGCCTTACCTAGTTTAAATCAACAGCCCATTCAACTCGGCTATGGAGGAGGAATTATCTTAGTCGTTGGCAATCTCTCAGCAGCATGGGGATTAGATGACAAGCTTTTATTACCGCGAGAAACGATTCGTACCGCCCAAGAATTAGGAATAAACCTTCTGCATTTCGCATGGCGCAAGCGGCAACTCACCCAATTATTAAGGGCAGACAATCCTGTATCAACCGTTGCTAAACCATCTGTCAAACAAGCGATTTTTGACAAACTACAATTTTAAAAGATTCTCTACTCCAAACACAAACTAGACATCTTTCCGGTGTTCTTATTTTTTGCTAGCAACGGCTAACAGTTATTTAGATATCTAAATACTAAATAATTCTAATGAACTCATAAAATTCTCTCTTCTTTCCTTCTTCCTTAGCGCTATTTGTGTCTTCTCGGTTCATAAAAAAGGTAGCTCTCCTCAATCAAATAAGACTGCTATCGCTAAAAAGGTATATTTTCGATGGTAAATAAAAGTTTAATCTACGCTAAATTATCCACCCAGCTACTTCGATACAAACCGGGAGGGATACCCGCTGCCTTTGAAGTAACAGTTACAAATGAAAGCAATCAATTTGCAACTTTTCAAGTAGAACTACTAGCCGCTGGTGCTGACTCTAGTTTAGCTAATTCCTGGTATAAACTATCTCCAGGAATTAGCGCCAAAACACCCCCTGGAGATAGTACAAAGTTTTATGTAGCGATTACTGACACGCCCGTTCCTGGGTTTGTCGGCAAAATGAATATCACCGTCCGCATCTTCTCAATGGAACTGCGGGAAGAAGAAAGACAACTTCTGAGGATATCCATTGAGCAGGGAACTGGCTCTATCCCCATGCAGGTTGAGCTGCCAGTCCGAGAATTTGTTGTTCATCCGACAGATTTGATCGAAATACCAGTCTGGGTATACAATCCCAGCCAACTGTCCACCAACGTCGTGCTACATTTTGCGGGCATAGAGCCGACTTGGCTAGCCGAGAGTGCCGAACGACGGCTGCAAGTTGCACCCGGTAGCAAGGTAGAAACAAGTTTCTTATGCCAAATACCCATTGCCACCCTTGCTCCCAGCCAGGTATACCCTTTTTCCGTTGAATGTACTCAGCACAATGGTCCTCCATCAAAGAATGCAGGAGCCATTAAGGTTGTTGCTGCGGGATTTATAGATTTCAGTTGCATCCCAGCCTTACAGCAAATCCCTCCATCGCGAAATTGGCTGCCGAGATGGAAGTCTAACTTCGCAACTTACAAACTCAATTTTGAGAATGCCAGCAATTTAACTCAGCAAGTAAGTTGCGAAGTCAATGCGGAAGATCGGCGGAGATTCCATTTGCAGGTCATTCCTGAAGTGGCAGACCTGAAGCCAGGTGAGACGACTCAATTACAGCTAGTCTGTACGAGGAAACGCCGGTGGTTGGGTTCAGTTCAAAGATTTCTTTTGGAAGTTAAGGCGATTGTGTCGGATGAGCGCTTAGATGTCCGAAATGACACCCAAATCTTGAAACTGCTTGTCCGGCCAGTTCTCCCTATCTGGATGCAGTTAACTGGATTAATCTTGCTGCTTTTCTTGCTCTGGGCGCTGTCGTGGCTAAACCCTTACAACCCATTTTGGGGACACAAAGCTTCTGTCACGTCGGTGCAATTTAATGGACTCGGAGAGCAACTCATTACTGGCTCGAATGACCAAACCGCAATTAGATGGCGCACTTCAGGCTTTCTGAATCCCTTGCTTAATCAACAAATGGGAGTTGTGGGAAAGGCGGGTAAAGCTGTGCGGGTCATCCGCTATAAACCAGTAGACAATGATGTGGTTGCCGCAGGCTTGGAGAATGGAGAGATCCAGCTATGGAATGTATCGGGAGAAAGAAAGCAACCGATAGATTCTTTCTCGTTCCAAAAGGACGATCGGGTTTTAGCTCTAGAATTCACCAAAGACTCGCGTTATCTATTAAGCGGTCACGGGAGTGGTTTAGTTGCAGTGTGGGATGTGGAACGCGACCTCGACAATCCTAACGCTACCAATCAACCGCTGCGAGGGAAGAAATTTGATTTTGTCGTGAATGCTCTGGCATTGGTGGGAAAAGCGGATAAAAACCTAGCGATCGCAGGACGCTTCAACCAATTTGTCGTCTGGAATTTGGCAAAAGACAAGTGGGGGCGCGTATCCTATCCCCGGCAAGGAGGTCAGGAAGATTACATCGTCAGCTTGGATAGTGCTGAATACAAGCCGAATCTTTTAGTCACTGCTGATAACCAGGGGTACATTACCTTATGGAATATGCAAAAATGTCTTGCCGAGCAGGGATCTTGTGAAGTTTTGGATGAATGGTCGGATGGTCATGGCGGCAAGTCAGTTCGCTCGGTAGCCTTGAGCGCAAATGGTTGCTACTTGGTGAGTGGAGGGGATGACGGACGAGTGATGCTTTGGCCTCTGACTGCTGAAGGTAAGCGGGATTCTCAGTTAAAAGGCAGAAAAATCGATGGCTCGTTTGGTCAGTCTTGGCATATTAATAGTGTAGATATCAAGACGGTCGGAAACTCTATCTTCGTGCTGAGTGGTAGTGACGATACTGAAGTGAGGTTAAAACGTGCGGATCGGCTACCCCAACTACAGTGCGACCAACAAAACTGAGGTGAAAAAACGGAGAACTGAGCGAGAAGCCTCACTGAGTTTTCAGCCGTGTAGAGACGCCGATTTATCGCGTCTCCTCAGTCCTTATTTCTGGGGAGGGAAACAATGACAACGAGACAACCGTTCGATGCTGGTTCCTTAGAGAGACAGGATGAAAAAGCCGGTGGTCTCACCATGGTCGATGTCCTGACGCTGCCTGAGTCCCAGCGACAGATCGTGCAATGGATGATGCGTAAAAAATCTGAAGTTAGTCTGGCTGAGGTGGCAGATCGTACAGGCTCAGGGGAAGACGTAGCGATCGCGCTGTTGGACGATCTGGTTGCTCAAGGCTTTGTACAGGAGACGGAAGTAGCAGGCGAATTACGCTATCGGATGCGTCTTGCTGCCAAACGAGGCGCTCAGCAGTTGCCTAAAACCATCCACCAAGCGCTGGCTCCCGGTAATCCCCTCGCGGTGATCCTCAATCCTTCCGGAGACTACGCCCTCGTCGCCGGAGCGACCTTCGATCTCTGCATCACGGTCAGCAACAAGGGCAATCAAAGCGCCTTAATTGATATTTTTATCGATGAAGTATCCCAACCGCTCCGTCAGTGGTGTACTTCTCCCCATCAGCGACTGGCGTTAGGTTCCAACTCTACCAGCGAGGTCATCTTTCAGTTTCAGGTGCCAGTCGAGACGAAACCGGGCACCTACCCCTACCTGTTGGTCGTCGATGCGCCGCAGCACTACCCGGAAGATACCCCGATCCGCCATCAAGCGCGACTTCAGGTTTTACCGCCGATTGAGACTGCCATTCGGGTTAGCGATCCTACCTTTAGTCTTCAGCCAATCACCAGTTCTGCGGTTCCGGCTCGTCTCCAACCCGGTTCGCTGTTGCAAGTTGTGGTGAACGTACACAACCGCTCTGCCAGAGTCGATCGGTTTCGGCTGATGTGCCCGGATTTGGACGAGAAATGGTTTAGCGTGCGTTATCCGGAAGGGCTAGAGTCGCCGGGACTGGTGACAACGACGACAGGATTAGACCTCAACCCCGGAGATACTGGGCAAATTCTGCTGGTGTTAAACCCGCCAATGGACGCGCTGGCAGGAACTTACTATCCTACCGTTCGCTTATATTCTGTTAACAATCCAGACTTGGTATTGCTGGATGTCATTTACCTAGAAATTCTCCCGACTTACCTTCTGACCGTAGAATTCCGCACCCTGGTCGGTAAGGTGAGACGCCTATCTGGATTGTACGAACTCAGATTAAACAATGGGGGCAACACCTCGCGCGAGGTTATCCTGCGAGCCAAAAGTTTGGATGAGGAGGATGTGTGTTCTTACACGGTCTCGCCTTCCTTGATACGGATAGCGCCTTTTTCCTTAGCCATCGCCGAAGTTCAGGTAAAACCGCTCAAGTGGTGGCGTCGCCCTCTGTATGGGGGAGGGAGGTTGATCGGCTTCGGCGTTGAAGTTGAAGATACGCAGCAGTTGCCCTTAATTAATGATGCCCCACAAGGGACGTTGTATTGGGAACCCCGTCCTTGGTGGCAGTTCCTGTTGGTACTACTGCTTTCTTTAGGAATTCTGGTAGCGATCGCTTTCCTGATTTGGTTGATATTTTTTAAGCCAAAGCCGTCGCCAAAAATTCTTCAATTCAGCTCTTCAGATGCTCTCTATCAAGCATCTGAAGATGACTTAATTCGTCTGAGTTGGCAAATTCGCCACCCAAATCAGATTCAGTCGCTCTTGCTCACCGGGCAATCGCCTGACGGTACAGCTACCGTTGAACCCATTTCTTACGATTTCCGCCAGGGTGTTCCAGAGCAACTCAAGTCATTTTGCGCGATTCGTCAGGTTTTAATCTGCAAAAATGTGCGGACAGATGCCCGCAAAGCCGGTGACTATGTTTTTGAACTGAAAGTCTTCTCCAAAAAAGGAAAAGATGTCGCATCAGATACTCTGAAGACCAGTCCGATCAAAATTGAACCGGAGCCTCCCCCAAAAATTATCGAGTTTTCCTCTACAAGACCGATTTATGCAGAAGTCCCTGGTAAGCCCACCAATGCCAATAAAATTCACCTCAATTGGAGAGTCGTGAATCCAGAGCAGATCAAAGAGTTGCAGTTGATCGGGCGCTCGCCTGACGGTACGGTAAATAGTGTATTGAAGCGGTTTGACTTCACCAAAGGTGTTGCAAAGGGTTTGGCAAAATACTGTACTGCCGAAGCAGCGCTAATCTGTAAAAATGTGCCTACAGATGCCCGCAAACCAGGAGACTACATCTTTGAAATGATGGTCGTTCCCAATACAGGACAGCAGGAACCATCAGATTCCAAGAAGACGGATGCGATTAAAATTACAGCCCAACCTTCGAGAATTGTTAATTTTAAAATCAACAATCAAGAAGCTTTACCCAAATATATTGTTCCAGTCAATCAGGTAAAACCTGGTGAAATTATTAAAATATCTTGGAAAGTAGAAGGCGGCAGCAATATTAAAGTTGAGCTGCTTCCGGCACCCGGTACGGTTCCCGTTCAGGGCAGTATCCCCTACACTCTCAGTCAGAAACCGGGTAGTGAAACGATTACGCTGCAAGTCACCAATGGAGCTGGCGAACAAATTAGCAGAGCGGTTACCATTGAAACTTTTGAACCGCCACCCCCACCGCCACCTGCTGCCTTAGCCCCGGCTCTACCTACCTTAGTCCCCGCTCCACCTACCTTAGCCCCGGCTCCAATTGTCCCACCGCCGCTGCCCCCAGCGCCCCCTCCCGGAGCAGCGGGGGCACCCGCCACAACCTCTGCCCCTGGTACCCCAGAGACTTCTGGCACGGGTGCCCCTGCCGCTGGTTCTCCTGCCGCGGGTACTCCTGCTGCGGGTACTCCTGCCAATCCTGCTACCGTACCAACCCCCAGCGAACCTGGTTCGCTCTCGCCCTCTGAATTACCCCCCCGTCCTGACTGACTGAATTAACAGCTGGGTAAGTAAGCGAATGCAATTCAATTGAAGATTTTTGGAGTTGGGGCTGACCTAGCAAGCCCAACACTTACAGGGGTGACGCGATCGCTTAACCCATCCCACAAATAATTAATCCTACTTACTGACTAGGTCTTGGGGTTGGGGGTAATGCATCTAATTAGCTTTTTCCCCCTACAGCTCTGTCACTCTTAATTGAAGAAGTAGGGAATTTTCGACTAAAAAGTTTCTAAAAACCGTCAAAATTTTATTGAATCAGCACTACTTAATACCTGATGCCAACAAAAATGTAAAGGAAAGTTAACAATTTAGGATTTTAGAAATGTCAGCATTTTTAAATAAAAATCCACTGCTAGAACGCCCATTCTATATATAGAAAGTAAAAACAGCGTGGAGCAGTGGAAGTGTCAATCTGCTGGAGACTAGACTTGTTAATGTTTTTGTCTTAAAACTTAGTAGCGCCGAGAAAAGCCACCGCTACTGGGTCTGCGATTACCACCGCCGCCGCCAGAGGGTCCTCTATCTTCACGAGGTTTGGCTTTGTTAACTTTCAAATCTCGACCCATCCACTCCGCTCCATCTAGAGCTTCAATGGCAGCCGTTTCTTCAGCTTCAGTTTCCATTTCTACAAAACCGAAACCCCGTGGGCGGCCTGTCTCGCGGTCAGTGGGTAGCTGAACCCGCTTAACAGTTCCGTATTCGGCAAAAACTTGGCTGAGGTCTTCTTGGGTGACGTCGTAGGATAGGTTGCCTACATAGATTGACATGGAAGTATCTCGCTTTCTGCAGATGGTGTAGAGACTTAGATTCGGAGAGACGCCTGTCAACGTAGACAACCAACTCACTTAGCCGAATTAAATTCTCAGTGATTAACTTAGCACAGGATCGGGCTTCAGGCATTCGCCATCAAGGAAAACAATATGAAATTTGTCAAGGGAATGATTTCGTAATTTAAAGAGTGACAATTTTCTGCGAAGCATTGCGGTTTATACACAAGGTAAAAACAACAGCTATACAGGGGTTCTAACCGCTACGGATGCGGGAAAAGTCATGGGTTTTGGAATCTTTACGAGACTGGATGCTTCTTAGCATATAGAGTGGGATAGCGATTATGGCAGATGTGGCTTTTAAGAACTTTGACAAAAAGTGGCTACTCGACTGGCACAAGTGACTCTCGCCAGCGCACACTTAAAGATGTACTCAAGAGGCTCCTGAACTCTTCTTATGTTTCCAGCTGAACCTCCGGCTTCTGGTAGCGGCTTTCGCGCTCTGATGAAGAATCGGCCTTTTCTCATTCTTTGGGTAGGGCAGATCGTGTCTCAGGTAGCAGACAAGGTCTTCTTCATTTTGTTGATTGCGTTGCTGGAAAACTATCAGACGTCGCTGATGGGGGCAAATTCTATGCGTTCCGCCATCATGGTAGCTTTCACACTACCTGCAATCTTCTTTGGCTCAGCTGCCGGTATTTTTGTAGATCGCTTTCCAAAGAAGCAAATTATGGTGGCTTCTGATTGGATTCGCGCTTTATTGATACTATTGCTTCCGATATTGCCAAAGCAGTTTTTAGTTCTCTTAGTAATTACGTTTTTGCTCTCGACAGTTACGCAATTTTTTGCCCCAGCAGAGCAGGCGGCGATTCCCCTCTTGGTTAAACGCGAAAATTTAATGACGGCAAACGCGCTGTTTACAACCACCATGATGGGTTCTATGATTGTCGGTTTCTCCGTGGGCGAGCCGCTGTTAAGTCTAGCCGGAACTTGGGGGGGAATCTATGGTCAAGAATTTTTGGTGGCGCTTCTGTATCTGTTGGCTGCTGGTCTCAGCCAGTTAGTGAAAGTCGTAGAAGCTCCGATTCCGATTGAGTCGATCGCAGTTCATCCTTTGCAGGATCTTAAGGAAGGCTTCCGTTATTTATGGAAAAAACGCCTGGTTCGGACTGCGATGGTACAACTGACGATTCTATATTCGGTGTTTGCGGCTTTAACTGTACTGGCAATTGAGCTGGCAAAGGAAATTGGTCTCAATGAGCCGGGTCAATTTAGCTTTTTATTATCCGCTGCTGGGGTGGGTATGGTCTTTGGTGCGGGGGTGTTGGGGCATTGGGGCGATCGCTTCCACCACAAGCCTTTGCCTCTATTGGGTTTTTTGAGTATGGGCTTTGTGTTGGGTGTGTTTACGTTGACGACAAATCTCTGGATGGGCTTAGGATTAAGTGCGCTGTTGGGGCTGGGTGCCTCGCTCATTGGCGTACCCATGCAAACTCTGATTCAAGCCTCAACCCCAGAAAATATGCGCGGCAAAGTCTTTGGGTTTCAGAATAATGCTGTCAATATTGCACTGAGTGCGCCGCTAGCGATCGCTGGCCCGCTTACGGATCAATTTGGCTTGCGAGGCGTTCTTTTAAGCATGAGCATTATCGTGAATATCGTTGGTGTCTGGGCGTGGCTCAGTACCCGTAATGTTTTGGAAGATGTCATCTAGCTTGAAAGGAGGACTGAGGCGTATCATCTCGTAGCCAGTCCTTCCTAGAAACGCCTTTGCCTTTTGCTGGGTAAGGGGACGCGCTCAGCGTTACAACCCGATTGAAGGCGCGTTCATTAAGTCAGCCGTCCTTAGCCAGTATCCTTGGCGCACCTCCTTCTTGGTGGCGTGAACCGAAACAATAAACCTTAAAGTCACAGAAAATAAACACTCGCGAGTTTTTGGGGGGTTAATCCCTCGACAGGAATTGATATCAGGATTAGACTTAAGAATTAAACCCCTATTTCTAATGCTGAATTAGATAGAAATCTTAAAAAAGAACGTAGCTATAGTGAGAGGTTTCATGGTGCGATCGCAAAGCGTCTCGGAAAAAGAATCAATACGTCAAATGAGCAGCCGCAGAACAGGTGCCTTTGCCCTGATTGACAGTCTGAAGCGTCACGGTGTTGAACATATTTTTGGCTATCCGGGTGGTGCAATTCTGCCGATATACGATGAACTGTATCGGGCACAAACGGATGGCGGGATTCATCACATTCTGGCAAGACACGAGCAAGGCGCGGCTCACGCGGCGGATGGTTATGCTCGTGCCACTGGCAAGGTAGGTGTCTGTTTTGCCACGTCTGGCCCTGGGGCAACGAACCTAGTGACAGGCATTGCAACAGCCCACATGGACTCGATTCCAATGGTGGTAGTCACGGGGCAGGTGGCTCTTAACGCGATTGGCAGCGATGCGTTTCAGGAAACCGATATTTTCGGAATTACGCTGCCGATTGTGAAACACTCCTATGTTGTGCGCGATCCCGAAGACATGGCGCGGATTGTGGCAGAAGCGTTCCACATCGCCAGTACGGGACGTCCGGGACCCGTGTTGATTGATGTGCCCAAAGATGTGGCATTAGCGGAATTTGACTATGTGCCGGTGGAGCCGGATACGGTGAGATTGCCGGGATATCGTCCTACAGTGAAGGGCAATCCTCGTCAGATCAATGCAGCGTGTACCTTACTTCGGCAAGCACGGCAGCCGTTGCTGTATGTGGGGGGAGGCGCGATTACATCTGGTGCCCATGCAGAAATTCAGGAACTGGCGGAACTCTTCCAAATCCCCGTAACAACGACGTTGATGGGCATTGGTGCATTTGACGAGAACCATCCCCTCTCACTGGGAATGTTGGGGATGCACGGCACCGCCTACGCTAACTTTTCAGTGAGCGAGTGCGACTTGCTGATTGCGGTGGGAGCTAGATTTGATGACCGAGTGGCGGGTAAGTTGGATGAATTTGCTTCTCACGCCAAGGTCATTCATATTGACATCGACCCCGCAGAAGTCGGAAAAAATCGCGCTCCGGAAGTTCCCATTGTCGGCGATGTGCGGAACGTGTTGATTGACTTGCTGCGCCGATGTCAGGAAACCAACGCGGCTTTTGAGCCAAATCAAACGAAAGCATGGCTGGAACGCATTAATCGCTGGCGGGAAGACTATCCCCTCGTGGTGCCCCAATACCCCGATAGTCTGGCACCGCAAGAGGTGATTTCAGAACTAGCGAATCAAGCTCCCCAAGCCTACTACACGACAGACGTAGGTCAGCACCAAATGTGGGCGGCGCAATTTCTCAAAAATGGGCCGCGTCGGTGGATTTCTAGTGCCGGTTTAGGCACGATGGGGTACGGGATGCCAGCGGCGATGGGTGCTAAGGTAGCGCTGCCGAACGAACAGGTGATTTGTATTAGCGGCGATGCTAGTTTCCAGATGAATTTACAGGAACTGGGCACGCTTGCACAATATGGGATAAATGTCAAGACCGTTATTATCAATAATGGCTGGCAGGGAATGGTGCGTCAGTGGCAGGAGGCGTTCTACGGAGAGCGTTACTCGTCCTCAAATATGGAAGTGGGGATGCCGGATTTTGTGATGCTTGCCAAAGCATACGGTATTAAGGGAATGTCGATCCGCGATCGCTCGGAACTGAAAGATGCGATCGCCGAAATGTTGGCTCACAATGGCCCCGTTTTGCTGGAAGCCCAAGTTAAACGGGACGAAAACTGTTACCCAATGGTGGCTCCTGGCAAGAGTAACGCTCAAATGATTGGCTTGCCAGAACGCCGCAAGTTGGAAAAAGCCACAGAGCTAGTCTATTGCAGCGGTTGCGGTGCGAAAAACATCGCCAGCAACAACTTCTGTCCGGATTGCGGCACCAAAATCTAAGGGTAATCAGTGATTGGTGATGAGTTTTTGACCAATTGCTGATGGATTCTTAGCGTTTGGATTACCGATCCTTTCCTTTGGAATATTAAACAGAGACTGGCTATCAATCGCCAGTCTCTTTATTTTTAGGGTGAATCTGGAACAATTTAGATGCGATCGCCTTTACCCTTCAAAGGTGCGACAGCACAATCAAAAAATACTCCCAAATCACCGTCTTTAAGCCTTTAGTAATCTTTTGATTACTTCTCCTTTACCTTAGGGGGTTACAGTGGCAGTGGCTATCCATCGCCAAATTTTCATAGCTGGAAATAATTACAGCCATGCCTCCAACTTCCAAAGCAGTTCTAGCAATCGATCAATACGATCCCAATGAAGGGCGTCGTTTGCATTTTTATGCCAAGGGAGACCTAATTCCCCTCGTGCCACAGGGCATTTGGCAGATCGATCGAGGTTTGGTGCAGCTGAGTACCCTTTGCCCGAATGGTGAAGAAGTGTTGCTGGGTTGGGCAGGAACTGCAACATTCTTTGGTCTTTGGATGACCTTGCTGCAAGCCTATCAGGCAACGGCGCTCTGTGATGTCTACTTAAGATGGTTTTCAGTCACAGAAATTGAAGCTTCCCCACGTCTAGCTCAGATGATTTTGCCGCAAATGGGACGACGGATGCGGCAAGCAGAGGCACTTTTAGCCATTGTCGGACAGCGACGGGTCGAAGATCGCTTGCAGCGACTGTTGTTGCTGTTAAAAAAAGAAATCGGTCAACCTGTAGCGGGTGGAACTCGTCTGGGGGCACGCCTCACCCATCAACATATCGCCAGTGCCATCGGTACCACCCGCGTGACAATCACGCGATTGCTCAGCAAGTTACAGCAGCAGGGATCGATTAGCCTGGATTGCGATCGCCACATTATCCTAAAAGATGAGAGCTTTGCCAGCATCTCTGATTGGTGAGTCGCATTTGTTAGGAGTAAGCTTCTGTCTCTCTCAGTAATTTCGGTTCCATCGGCAACGAATCAACAGCCCGCTGGGTTGATTGTCGTATTGCATGGCTTTGGAGGGAATGCCCAACAGTTGGCATCCTTAGCCCCATTTTTGAATTTACCGGAGTATCAGTTTTTGGTGCCCGATGCCCCTTTTACAAATCCCTATGTAGCGGGGGGGCGAATGTGGTACGAATTTGGAAAGCCAGGAGGTTCGCAGTCTGCGGATTTAGTCAAAAGTCAGCAAATGCTAACTGAGTGGCTCAAATCTTTAGAAAGTTCTACCGGCGTCCCTCTTTCACGCACAATTTTGTGTGGATTTTCTCAAGGCGGAGCAATGACGCTGGATGTAGGATTGAATTTACCTTTAGCGGGTTTAGTCGTGTTGAGCGGCTATTTGCATCCTCTCTCTCCAAAACCTGATGCGACTTATCCACCTGTATTAATTTTGCATGGGAGACAAGATTCTGTGGTGCCGCTGAGTGCTGCCCAGAAGGCACGGGACGCTTTAACAGCACTAGGAATATCGGTACAATACCAGGAATTTGATATGGGGCATGAGGTTCAACCGGCAGCTTTAGAAGTGATGCGGAAGTTTGTCAAGGCAAATATCTGATCGGCGCTAGCCGCTAATAGCAGTCGTCAAAGTGAAATGGGTAGTGGGTGTCGAGTCTTCCCTTCCATTCCCCATTCCCACTCGGTGAAATCTCCGGTTTAAAGCTAGTAGACCCGCTAACTTGACGTTTTTTATATTAAGCGATCGCCAGTAATGGCGTTAAGATAAAATGGTTTGTTGCATCTGTATAATACATGGCACAGATGCAGATTGAGGGAGGCGCGGTCAATGACAACTGTTAGCATTTCCAACCGGGATATTTCTGCTGTAACGGCAACTGAAGTGGAACATCTGGCTGTACGGCTAGAGCAAGATAATTACACCAATCCTTTTGAAGGATTGGATGATTGGCATTTGCTCAGAGCGATCGCTTTTCAACGTCCAGATTTAGTTGAACCCTACCTCTACCTACTGGATTTTCAACCCTTCGATGAAGCTTAAATGCAAAGTGGCAGACGAGTTCTCATAGGGATAGGCGGCGGTATCGCCGCCTATAAAGTTTGTGAGGTAATTTCGGCGCTTGCGAAAACTGGGGTGGAAGTTCGCGCAATTCTTACTGATTCTGCTCAAGCATTTATCACTCCCCTAACCGTGGCAACGCTGTCCCGTCATCCTGCTTATACGGATGAAAATTTCTGGCAACCGACACGCGGACGCCCTTTGCATATTGAGTTAGGAGAATGGGCAGAGGTTTTTGCGATCGCTCCTCTAACTGCGAATACCTTAGGCAAGTTGGCTTATGGTTTCGCTGACAATCTGCTCACGAATACCGTCCTCGCTTCCACTTGTCCGGTGCTGTTAGCACCGGCAATGAATACGGATATGTGGGAACAGGTAGCAGTGCAACGCAATTGGCAACAGGTATTCGCAGATAAACGCTATCACGGTGTTGGTCCCGGTGCTGGACTGTTAGCTTGCGATCGCGTTGGTGCTGGACGCATGGCAGAACCTGCTGAAATCTTGCCGCAAATTACATCCCTATTGCACACTGGCGGTAAGCAAGATTTAGCCGGGAAACGAGTTTTAATTAGTGCTGGAGGAACGCGAGAGCATCTCGATCCGGTGCGCTTTATCGGAAATCCTTCTACTGGCAAAATGGGACTTGCATTGGCACAAGCGGCACTGCATCGCGGCGCATCTGTGACGCTGGTGCATGGGCCAATGGAGACGCAATTAATTGCCTCTTTACAATCTCTACAAAAGGCGAAATCGATTGGTGTGATGAGCGCCCAGCAGATGCAGCAGGCGATGTTAGAGTGTTTTCCCGATGCCGATTTGATTGTAATGTCAGCGGCGGTGGCAGATGTGAAACCCGCCGAGTATAGTACCCAGAAATTGCCGAAGCGATCGCTTCCTGCTTCATTACCTCTAGAATCTGTACCCGATATCGTGGCAGAATTGGCGAGTCTCAAACAGCCGCATCAAAAGTTAATTGGATTTGCCGCCCAGACTGGGGATATTGTTACGCCAGCCTTGGAGAAGTTGCAGAAGAAAAATTTGGATGCCATTGTTGCCAATCCCATCGATCAAGCCGATGCTGGTTTTGGCAGCGACAACAACCAAGCCGTATTTCTTGACAATCAAGGGCGCAAATTAGAGGTTGAACCCTGTAGTAAATTGCAGATGGCTCACGCTTTATTTGACTTTGTTCAAGGTGCTGGCTAAAAGGACAAGCGGTGCTTAGATCCCATCATTTTTCAGCGATTCTCATCGCTTCTCCATCTATTTTTGATTGGACAGAAGCCGATTTCTTAGATTCACTAAAAAGTGCGGCTCAAGATGCCCATCTAACTCCCGTTGGTCAGCTTTCTTTTACTTTTCAACCACAGGGAGTATCAGCAGTTCTCTTACTGGAAGAATCTCACGTCGCCTTGCATTTTTGGCCTGAAGAAGGGAAAGTTACCGTTGATATCCATGTGTGTGATTATCAGCAGGATAATTACGAAAAAGCAAAAACTCTTGCTGAATTACTTACTTTGGAGATTGGCGACAATTCCAATAATGAGCAGTGGAAATATTTCTGCGTTACTGGTTAATTTAAACAGCCCAAGCGATTAAAAATGAAGCCGCAATATAAGCAAAAGCTTCAATTAGTCCAGCACCCAAGTTCGGGATTTGTTGACGTGCAATTTCGTCTGATATTTTTACTCCTGGCACTAAAATTAAATCTGCTACCCAGCGAATTACAATCAGTGAGGCTAAGCAAAATAGGAGTGTTAAACCATATTGAGTAAAACTAATTACCCAATTTTGAAACTCGGCGGCAAATGCTACGCGCACAATATTACCCGTCGCAATCAGTAAGCCTGCTAACGCCACGCCAGCAGCGGGATTATTGCGCCTTTCAATCTCTCCAAATACATTGTATTTAGTGACACGAGGATAGAGAACGCTCACCAAAACGAGTACGCCTAAGCCAACGATCCAGCAGACAAACCCTACCAGCCAAGTGCCACTTTCCCCGCCGAGTGCGGCGCTGAGAATGAGTCCATTAGCGATGTGATTGCCAAATTCTACAGCAGCAGCGCCTGTGTTCCGTTCTTCAAGAATTTCGCGCTTACAATCAAAGCAACGCAAAATTAAGCGATCGCCTACCCAAGCGCCAGCCAACATGAATAAAATGACTGTTGCGCCATAGCTTACCAAATTGAGTAATTTGTCCTGCCAATTGCCTGAAGGTTGTCCTAAAACACCACCCAGCGCAATGACGATACCGAGGTAATATCCGACAAGAGCGATCGCTACGGCTGGATTATCCTTAACAAATAGTTCCAAGTTTAATTCTATGCGACGAAATAGTTTTTGGTAAGCGAGTTGTCCCAGCCAGAACAACCCAAAGCCTACGACTAGCTCTAGAAGAATAAATCCTAATTGACTAACTTGTTCCACTACTTAACTCCTTCTCAATATTTCTTTATTATTCAATTAATTTTATATTTTTAAGTGTTTTAATAAGCCAATCATTGTATCTGCTAGTTGGTCATAAAAAAAGTAATCATGAGCACCAATAGTTTTTACTGGTACGCCACCAAACTGACTTTTAAAACGGGAAAATTTTGCATAGCTATGATTAGGATCGTGAGTAAAACCATAGAAATCATAGAAAGTGCAACCGCGTGATTTTGCTCGTTGCATTGCAGCCCAGTGTAAACTGTAAGTTGCCATGACTTCCGGATGTTCAAAACTACGTCCGCCGTAGAGATAAGTTGCGCGATCGCCCCAATAAACAACTAAGATAGCTGCTAATATTTTTCCTTGCCAGATTGCGAAACCTAGCTCTGCCATATTTGCCTTAAATAAGGTTTGGCAAAGATTAATGAAAAATTTGTAGGGTTCACCAAAAAACTGCTGGCGTTTTACCGTTTCCCAAAAAATATCGTAAAACACAGGAATTGCCTGTGAGTCTGTTCTAAATTCAGTTTCTACACCATGACGCCAACTCAAACGCAAATTATATCGTCCTTTTGGCTTCATAGTTGCTAACATTTCAGTTTCTGTTAATTGTAAATCAATTAACAGAGTTTCCGAGGGCAATAAATCAGCAGGGGCACGCATAAACCCGGAAAGGCAATCTAGTTTTTGCTGCCATAAAGGTTCAATTCGTAGGGCAACCGCTCCTATTTTTTTAGCTAAAGATGCCGCTTCTTTCACTAATATCTGCATTCCTTCTTTTTCCAATTTTTCAGGTAGCAGAGGGGCACCGGGAGCAACTAATAAATTGGCTTTATTAGGATGGGGATAAAAATAAAAAATGCATCCTCCCAATAATTCTTGCTTGTAAAATAAACCATAACGGAAGGTTTTGTATCCTTCCAATTCTTTGAAATCTGCCCAAGCCCAAGACTGCATAAAGCATCCTGCGGGAGCAGTTTGCACAAGCAAGTCCCAATGATGGCGTTCTTCTGATTTTAGTAGTCTAAGGGTTAAAGATAATTCTTCTAATTGAATTTTGTGCCCATTATTTACATCTAAAATGTCAGTCATTATTCGAGCGATTTGTTAATAAGTTTATCAACCAAATACCACCAGCCGCCGTCAAAACAAATCCTATAGTTCTATTAAACCAACTCCAGTCTCCTTCGCTATAATAAGTATTTCCTCCCGAATAGCCGCTAGAGCCAGGAGAATGGCTACTTCCTGAATAGTATCCCTTGGCAAATACAGCATCTGGAGATGCTAAATTGGCCATTAATAAAGTTACTGAGAGCATCATAATAAATTCTGCTGCTCGTGGTGATAGCGTTAAAATTTGCTGTCCAGTGCGGATTTTATCAGACAATTGTTTTAGTTCAGCGGCAATCTGAGGCGGCAGTTCTTGAGCACGTTCTAAAATACTTCCCAATAAACGTGATAAGTCGATTTCTGATAGTAATTTTTGAAGGTGGGCTAACCATTCTGCTGTCATCTTTGGGTTGTGATAAGGATGTTGTACCGGCAATAGTTTGCTAGTATCTATCTCATTATCCTGAACTTCTTCTAACCACCTTTGGGCGGTTGATTCTAGCTGAAGGAGATCCCGCAACCCTATCACTCCAGTTCCAGCTTCTTCAATGTCTAAAAAATTAATGGTTTTTTCATCAATTGCTTCGATAATTTGAGGCGATTGAATATGAGGATTTAGTAAGTAGTAAAATAGCTGCGGGCAATCCAGAGTGTGAATATTGACGCTGTGGCGGCTATGCGCGATCGCATTCTCAAACTCAAACACTTTTAGCAGATTTTTAAGCGCGATCGCTTGTAAATTTTCAGGTAGGGTAATTCCTTCTAGTTCAGCACGTTGAATTGTAACTGGAGACGCTAAGAAGAACCCCCAATTGCCGTAATCATGCCGCTGAAAGGATGGAATTGCTAGTTGTAAAGGCTTTGCCATCAATCCGGCAGCTAACAAGGTTTGATATAAACACCAAAAACCTGTTGTCCGATTTTCTGGAGAAACACCATTCGTGCTAATAATTCCACCTGGATAAAGAACCCGACTAATCGTTTTAAACCATTCTTGGCTGTATATCGCCGTATCTTCTGTACAACTAGGATAAGTAAAATCGCAAATAATGACGTGATAAGATTTTTCCTTAATTGCCGATAAAAAATCAAAGGCTTCTTGCGTGTAAATTGTTAAGTGCTCGCTTTCTAAGCTGCCATCATTAAATTCCTTAAATACATTTTTACCGAGTTCTAAAACTTCTGGATTGTAATCTACTAAATCAACGTGACTCACTTCAGGAAATCGCAACACATCCCGTGCAGCTAATCCATCTCCGCCGCCACAAATCAAGACTTGCAACTCTGTGTGAGGAAATCGTTTGACTGCCAGCGCTACCGATGGAATCACTAAATACTCGTGATAAATGGCTTCATCAGCGGTATCAAACTGCAAATCACCATTGATATAAAAAGCCAATCCGTTGTTATGTTGTTCAATAAATAAAGATGTAGGCATTTTTTTACTATCCGAATACCATCAACAATATTCCGCAAGCCATCATGAAACTGGCTACTAATGCTTGGAAAATCACGCTTTCCAAAAAACTCTTCTTCGCTCCTCGTTCAATGTGAGAAAAATCTTCTGGTTTTACTATTTTGGTAGAGTAAATATGTCGTTTGCCATCAGGCCAAGCTTCAATTGCTAAATTCCATTGATGATCCTTGTCCCAATAATCCCACGTAATTCGAGATGTCTCCTCTTCATCCCCTTCATAATTACCCTTGGTTGATGATTCAAAGTAATAGCGTTTACCCAAGGCTTGTAATTCTGGGTAAGGCATTTTTCCTCCTTGCATATCGTGCCAAAAACGAATAGCCAAATTATTCAGTGATTCTGGTTCAAATATCTTAGGGTCTGAAATTTCTTCGGCAAGATACCAATTGACTAAGGATTCAGGATTTTGCGGATCAATTTCTCGTAGCAAGTAGTATTCTTTTCCTGCCTGAGATTTTAGCAACCACTCCGTTGTTTCATATCCATAGGAATCGTCATAAGTGCTGTATTCTTTAATTTGCCACTGAACGCCATAATATTTTATGCGATCGCCTGGACGTAAATTTTCAAGTTGAGTTTTCGTAGTAATGGGATACATAAAATTTTGCTCTGCTAAAATTTTGTTTGAATGTAGAAAAAATCTTGATTTTAAGTTTATTTTATTAAAATAATATCCGGCATTTTTGCTGGTTAATAGAGCGACTTAGCGTAGGCAGCATTTATTATATTCACACAGCTCTTAACTTCATAAAATAATCAATAAGACTTCATAAAAATATTAATTTTTTATAATCATCTACTCAAGGCGATAGAAGAGGTTCAATAACCCGACCCACCAACCAACTTCACAAAAAACATATCCGCTAGGAAGATGACCTGCGGGAGCGCGATCGCAATCAAAGATAAATTCTTCATAAGGAACCCAAGCGCCATCAATCCGCCATCCGACGCGATCGCCTAAAATACACAAAATCTCATAATTTGCGCTTCTCGTCCCTCCGATCCTTTCCCAGATATATTTTTGGACGCTAAAACCAAAGCGTCCTTTGCTGTGTTTTATCCAAAGTTGGTTAATGATCCGAAGGTCTGACATTGGAAAATTTTTGATATCTTCCACTCTCAGCCAACCTTCTGTTTCTCGACCAGAAATTTTCAGCATAACCGTCGTGGTTTCTTCATCCGCTTCTTGCCACTTTCCTAACGCTAAAAAAGTCTGTAGTTGCCGGTAATCTATCTTTGACGCTGAACTTTGCCGATTTGTTAAAAAATTCCGATTTGTAGCGATCGAACTGGCATTATAAGTTTTTGAAACCGGAATATTGCTAGATACTGGCTGCTTAAAACTGTAAGTAGAAACCTTATTAAGATTAAGCAATTCTAGCCACTCCTGCACCGACTGAGGGCGTTCCTCCGCTTGAAATTCCATCCCTTTAAGAATCGCCTGATTGGCTAAATTACTAATACTGGAATTGAGGCGTTGCGGTGAATTTAACCGAATCCCCGCAGCTCTCGCAGGCGCAGGTAGCGGGACTTCTCCAGTCAGCAAATAGTAGAGCGTCGCCGCGAGTGCATAAACATCCGTATACTCGCCCCGTCTTGCTTGCTGAGCATACTGTTCAATTGGAGCAAAGCCTGGAGTAAAGGTTTGCGTATGAGTCTGCGTTATATCGGGGATAAATTCCCTAGCAATGCCAAAATCAATCAGTACCGCCTGGAATTCTTCGGCACGCACCATGATATTAGATGGCTTCACATCCCGATGCAAAAAGCCCCTGTCGTGGATGAAAGTTAGTGCGTCACCAATCTGGCAGATGTAGTGTAATGCTTCGGTTTCCGACAAAACACCCAGATTAAGTACGCGCTGCTCTAAGTTTTCTCCCTCAACATACTCCATCGCCATGCAAGGTAACTGTCCTTCAGAGAAGGCATTGTCAATCTGCACAATATTAGGGTGTCGGCACACAGCGAGTCGCAGCGCTTCTTTCTGGAAATCTCGATTAAATTTGTCTCGATACGCTGTAAATTCGCGTTTAGTCAGTACCCGTTCATTCAGTGTCTTGATGACGACAAAATTCCCTTTTTTATCCCTAGCTAGAAAAGTGATGCCATAGCCTCCTTCTCCTAGCACCCTTTCAACGATGTATCTTCCACCATGCAACATCTGCCCAGCGGCCCAAACCATTCCTCACACTTTCCCTGACACTTAGGCTAATTTTGCCATACCCTTGGTGCCAGTTTTGTTAAGTATTTGACCTATTCCAGAAGGCTCCATAACGGAAGGAAACAAAGGTGAGAGAAGAGCGATCGCTCTTATTTTTGAGTGATATATTCAGCGTGGAAACGCCTAGATGAAGACAATTGTTATGACTGAGGAACTCATGGATTTACGAAATAGCATCATTGAGGGACGCGACAAAGAAACTTTGACGATTTTAGGGGGGCTGGATTGGATGAAGAAAAGGTGGATAGAACTCAGATAATCCTGACAGCTCAACAATTACTTGCTTTGACGTATGCTCATTCAGCAAGTATTTTACCAGACATGATTGATGAGTATTTAACTCAGTTACCGGACGGGCAAGATTGGTTTGAAGACAGGTGCGAATAGAGAATGCGATCGCTTGCCCTTCTTTTGATTGCATTTATTCCAAGCAAGATAGGCAATCCCAAAGCCACCTTTACCCAAATGCCTCTCAATAATGTATCGCCCGCCCTGCAACTTCTGCCCAGGATGCCAAACCATTGCTAAAGCCGCCTCGACACTAGGGTTAATTTTGGCATAAGGGTAGCCGTTCGCTTACACTGACTTCTGGCACCTGCGCTACACCCCATTTTCAGTAGGGGTTGCTTCTGGCGTAGGTTTGTATCGCCAGTCAAAATGAGGAGAGCTAAGTCAGGGATGAAAAAAATATTGTTGTCCGGTTTCTTGTTGTTGCTACCGCTAGCAGCGTGTTCGCCCAACCCCTCCGGGACTTCAGCGACGAACGGTGGAACTGAGGCAAAACCTCTGACAATCGGTGCAATTCCCGATCAAGATCCGCAAAAGTTACAGCGTCAGTATGAGAAGCTAGCTGCCTATCTGGAAAAGGAACTGGGTGTGCCAGTTGAGTATAAGCCGGTTACTGACTATACGGCGGCGGTTACTGTGTTCAAAGTAGGAGATTTGGATTTGGTTTGGTTTGGGGGATTGACGGGGGTGCAGGCACGGTTGCAGGTGCCCGGTGCAGAAGCGATCGCTCAACGCGACATAGACTCCCAATTTCACAGTCTCTTCATCGCTAACAAAAAGGCTGGACTGAAGCCATTTAAAGATATTTCTGGTTTGCAACAACTAAAAAAACATAGCTTCACTTTTGGCAGCGAATCTTCAACATCCGGGCGTTTAATGCCTCAATATTTCTTGCAACAAGCTGGACTCAAGCTTGAAGATTTGAAAGGTCAAGCCGGTTTTTCTGGCGATCACGATAAGACGATTAAATTGGTGGAAGCAGGCACCTACGATGTCGGTGCTGTGAATGAAAGCGTCTGGAAAAAGCGAGTCGATGCCAAAGAAGTAGATTTGAACAAAGTCGAAGTCCTCTGGGAGACGCCCGCCTACTACGACTATCACTGGGTCATTCATCCCGATGTCAAACAGCGCTACGGTGAAGATTTTGTTAAAAAAGTGCAAAACGCCTTTTTAAAACTAGACCCCAAAGTACCAGAGCAAAAAGAAATTCTCGACCTTTTACAAGCAACTAAATTTATTCCTACCCAAAACTCCAATTATGCTCAAATTGAGAAGATTGGTCGGGAAATTGGCAAAATAAAGTGATGCAAATGACCGAAGCTAACTTTAAACTTGCAGAAAAATCCGATAGTGAAACTCTGGTGGAGTTTATCCGGGAGTTCTACAAATTTGAACATCTAAATTTTGATGAATCCATTGTTCGCAAAGCGTTAGCAAAGATTTTGCATGATGATTCTCTAGGACGAGTGTGGCTGATCCAGCATGACGACAAAGCGATTGGCTACATCGTCCTTACCTTTGGCTACAGTTTGGAATTTCGAGGACGTGATGCATTTATTGATGAACTCTACATCCGAGAGAGTTATCGGGGACAAGGGGTAGGCATGAGCTTAATTCAGTTTATAGAAAGTGTTTGCCCTTCTCTAGGAATTCAAGCACTTCATTTAGAAGTCGAGCGGAAAAATACAGCAGCACAAAATTTATATCGGAAGGTTGGTTTTAAAGATCACGATCGCTATCTCATGACTAAATGGATAGCAAACTAAGCAGAGAAATGAACTCATCTGCGCCAATCTTTGAACTGAAAAACGTTTCTAAGCAATTTGGACGCTTTGAATCTCTCATTGATATTAACTTGCAGCTTTGGGCAGGCGATCGCGTGGCACTGGTTGGTTCTAGCGGCGCGGGAAAAAGTACGCTGATTAACTTACTCAACGGTACCCTTCTACCCAGTCAAGGAGAAGTCTGGGTACTGGGTCGAAACCTTGCTCATCTGCGTCCAAAGTCGCTGCGTCAAGTCCAGCGCCAGATTGGTACGATTTACCAACAATTTCACTTAGTTGATAATTTGCAGGTGATTCACAATGTCAATGCTGGACATCTAGGGCGCTGGTCGTTTTTCAAAGCAGTAGTTTCGCTGATTTATCCTTTGGAAGTCGAAACGGCTCATAAAGCTTTGGCACAAGTGGGGATTCCGGAAAAACTTTACGAACGCACCGATAGCCTTTCTGGCGGTCAACAGCAACGGGTAGCGATCGCTCGCGTCCTCGTGCAAAATCCCACCGCCATCCTTGCCGACGAACCCATTTCCAGCCTCGACCCCGAACGCAGCCGCGAGATTATGGATTTATTGCGCCAGTTGAGTATAGAAACCGGGAAAACTTTAGTCACCAGTGTCCACACGATTGAATTTGCTCGGAGTCATTATCAGCGAATTATTGGTCTGCAACATGGGCGTATTTTGTTTGATATTCCCGCTGAAGACCTCTCGGATGCCATGATTGAAACTCTCTACAAAACCACGGGGTAATCCTAAATATTTCTATTTAAATTCCTCTGCATTTTTTGCATCTGTAGCGGTTTGATATCTGAAGTGTGCCACAAACAAGCGATCGCAAACTAACAAACCTTCCTCAGCGCCCCTCCCCGCTTAACTGGCGTACTGTATGGGGATTGCTGTTTGTCGCGTCCCTCATTTGGTCGTTGCACGTAGCAGGCGTATTCCAAGGCAATTTAATCAACTCAGGTGGCTGGAACCTTGTCTGGCGCTTTCTCGTAGCTGCATTTTCACCCGATCTCAGCCCGGAATTTCTCCACCTCACTCTAGATTCCACCCTGAAAACCCTCGCTTACGCCGTGTGTGGCACTTTCTTCAGCGTGCTGATTGGTTTGGTGGGGGGTGTTTTTTCTTCTGAGATATGGTGGCAATCTGTTTCAAATTCAAAACTCAAAACTCAGACGCGATCGCTTGCGTTTCTAAAACTCAAAATTCAGCCTCCTTGGGTGGTCGTACGAGGAGTTTTGACAATCCCCAGAGCAATTCACGAGTTAATTTGGGGATTATTTTTTGTCAATATTTTTGGACTCGATCCGCTAGTAGCCGTGTTAGCGATCGCAATCCCTTTTGGTGCGATTACTGCCAAAGTCTTCTCGGAGATTCTAGACGAAACCCCCCGCCAGCCACTGATGGCACTCCTCAATAGCGGCGTCCCTCCTCTGAATGCTTTTGCCTATAGCTTGATTCCCCAAGCCTTTCTAAATCTGCTTTCCTACGCTTTTTATCGGTTTGAGTGTTCGATTCGTTCCGCCGCCGTATTGGGAATTATCGGTGCAGGTGGACTGGGGTATCAAATTCTCCTCAGCCTCCAATCTCTGCGCTATGAGCAGATGTGGACGTTTTTGATTGCCCTAATTGGATTAAATGGTGCTACGGATTTTTGGAGTGCTTTGCTACGCCACCGTTTGGGTGCGCCGAGTCGCCTGGATTTGAATGTCCTAAATCTCCAAGGGCGCAAACAGCGGTTTTATCAAAAAGATCCGGTCGTGCAGGTGTCCTTTCTCGGCGGTATTGTTTTAGTCATTTTCTCCTTCTGGTACGTCCAAGCTGATTTCTCAAAACTTTGGGCACCACGAACTGCACAGCTATTGGCAGGCGTGTTTCAGGATGTCTTCCCACCGGATGGGAGTCAGGTGAGTCAACTATTTACCCTTTCAGCGCAAACCCTTGCCATGTCCATCCTGGCAATGACTGGGGCTGGATTAGGAGGCATTTTATTATCTTTTCCAGCCGCAAATAATTTCCTGTTGCCAGGAGGGATTTTAGATACTGGCAGAAGATCCAGCAAACTCCCCTCATCAAAGGGGACAGCGACTCTAATACCCGCCTTTTTAAGGGGGGCTAGGGGGGATCTACGAGCAACTGCTGTACTGATTTTTACCCGCTTCCTACTACTGTTTGCCCGTGCCGTCCCCGAACCTATTTGGGCGTTAATCTTTCTATTTGTATTGTTTCCAGGTATCTTACCGGGAGCGATCGCCCTCGGTTTACACAACTTAGGTATCCTAGGGCGTCTGATGGCGGAAGTGACGGAAAATCTAGATGAACGTCCCTTGCGATCGCTTAAAGCATTGGGCGCGAGTGGTTCCCAAGTCTTCCTCTACGGCGTCTTACCCCGCACTTTTCCCCGCTTTATCGCTTATATCCTCTACCGTTGGGAAGTCTGCATCCGCGCCACCGTTATCGTCGGATTAGTGGGTGCGGGTGGATTAGGTCGCTTGCTCGCGGAACAACTGAGTAGCTTTGACTACAAAGGTCTCCTGACAACTCTAATCGTGTTTCTCGCCCTCACTTTTATCGTAGATATGATTAGTGCCTCAGTACGACGGACATTAAGGTGATGCTGAGGAAAACTCAACCTTTACACCGTCAGACTGATGTAGACACCCGGTAAAAGTTCAACACTGATAATGTAACAAACAAAACATTTCCCAGTTACACCATCAATTCAGATTGATGGAAGAAATCGTTTTGTTGCGGAATTTTACATCATTTTTGAATGTATTTACAGCGCTTATCTAATTTTAACGAATTTCTAGAGCTAAAAATAGAAATAGCAGCCTGATATCCCTTCTGAAAGCATTACCCGTCTGGTAAATAACCAAAGCAAATAGGCAAAAAGTTTTCATGGGAATTTCAAAATTCACAATTTACCAGACGTTGTCAAGTCCATTTCATGAAGATTAAATGTGCTGCTGTGAAAGCTTTTTAATAAGGAGATACCATGAGCCAATCAAGCAATCTACCAAACAATAGTTCGACAACTACCGATGCGTCTACAGGAGAAGAACATAAGACTCAACAAGCGGCTGCAAAAGCAACAGCCAAAGTTGCTTTTGAAATGGCACCCGAAAAAATTGTCGTTGACTCTCCACCCCCAAAACCCAATTATCCCCACTATCGGGTTCATCCTGGAGAGCAGTTTGTCTTAGCATCTGTCGATCCGAATGCTTCGGAAGACTATAAAAATAAGAAAGATATTGAGCAGGAACTGCAACATCAGCGCCAGCGCCTTCAAAATTTACAAGAACGTCTATATGCCGAACATCAGCGCAGCCTACTCATTGTCCTGCAAGCGATGGATACAGGAGGCAAAGATGGCACCATTAAACACGTATTTGGTGGTGTAAATCCGCAAGGTTGCCAGGTTTGGTCATTCAAAAAACCTAGTGAAGAAGAAGCAGGTCATGATTTTCTCTGGCGTTATCACCAGCGGACGCCGTTACGAGGGATGATTACTATCTTCAATCGCTCGCATTACGAAGACGTGTTAATCGTCCGGGTGAAACAACTGGTACCAGAGAATGTATGGCGGGAGCGCTATCACATTATTAATGAGTTTGAGCATATGCTCACGCTTAATAACATTGCGGTAATCAAGTTTTTTCTGCACATTTCTAAAGACGAGCAAAAACGACGGTTACAAAGTCGTTTAGAAGATCCAGATAAGCATTGGAAATTTTCTAGCAACGACTTGAAAGAACGTCTATTTTGGGATGAATACCAGAAGGCATTTGAGGATGCAATTATTAATTGCTCGACTGAGTATGCCCCTTGGTATGTGGTGCCTGCTAACAATAAGTGGTACCGCAATTTAGTGATTGCTCGTACAATTGCTGACACTCTTGAAGCAATGAATCCACAATATCCAAAACCAGAAATGGGCTTAGAAAGTATTTTGATTTCTGATTAACTTTCTTCTATCAATCTCCTATTATTATTTTACCAGAGTGATAGAATTGCGTGAACAATATTTTGAAACGAACGCAATAAACGAAACAAGCGAAATAGCTCTGGTTTTGGATTGGTGTAGCGGTGCTCTCTTGGCTTTAGGCTTAGCATCTGGTAGCTACGACGTTAGCGCGATCGCTTGCTGGCACGCCACCCGGCTCAATTGCATCAATCTTAGCCTTAACCAGAGCGATCGCTTCCTGTAAATCTGCTTGTCGCTTCAGTAAAATCTCGGTTTTCCCAATGACTGGATTAATGGCATAAAGATTCCAGTTGTTGTCAGAATCTTCATAGGGTTTAACGTGCCACTCTTGATAGATAAAGTCGTCGCATTCGACGCAAACTAGCTGTTGCATCATCCCGTCAAAGCGAACGCTGTCCTCGTTGTTAGGAACCCAATGGCTTTCGTGATTACTCAAAGCAATTAGGGATTCGACAAATGCTACAGCTTCCTCGCATTGCACAAAAGCCTTTAAGCTGCGATATGGATTGCCTTGCGGGTTCCAAATCTCCAGATGATGCCCGTAGCGTCCCGGTACGATTTGGTAAATCCATCCGTCAAGCATTTGTGCAGTGTAGTCTTGTTTGCTGCTCATGAATACACCTTCTATCAGAACCCAAAAATATCAGGTCTTCTCGTTGGTTAGCGATTCCTAGCCTTGTCGCTTTATCCTGATTTAGCCGTGTTGGGATACCATCTACTCTAGCGACCCTCGGAGAGAGTTTCACCCCCACTGTTGGCACTAGCCGCGAAGAACCAGAAAACAAAATCAAGTTTTGGCGTGCATCTCCCTGATTGCAGGCGGGAGAGGAAAGCGATAGATAGCGTGAAATCTGGTATATTTCCCGTTTGCCGGACGCGATCGCATTTGTTATACTCGCACCGTTGATTCGGAAATCCGAGTAATTAGCCGTATTAAATTAACAGGAAATTCTAGAAGTTCACCGATGTCTGAAGAACCAAAATCACAGGGATGGTTTCATACCGTTCCGGGCATTATGACCGCAACTGCTGCCATTCTCACTGCTGTAACCGGCTTGGTTGTAGCGCTAAAGCCAGCAGAAGTTCCAAAGCCATCACCAGCCGCATCCACTGCGCCATCACCGGCAACGCCAAGCCCCCAGGCGATCGAGACACCAAATCAACAGGTATCGACTCCTGAAAACACTGGCACTACACAATTTGATAGCACAGGAAAAGGCAAGAACAAAGATAAGGGTAAAAATAAGTAGTCCTTGTAAACGACTAATGCCGCTACAGATTGCACTCATGATGTAGGAGAGACACGATTAATCGCGTCTCTTTTTTTAAAGTCCGGTGCAACTAAATTAAGATGACAAATCGCTAATTTTTGAATCTAGTTAATCATTAGCAATTTGCCATTCCTCTAATTTAGCGATCGCGCAGTTCCGTCTCCAACTTGTCTAAATCCTCTCTCAAGAAAATGACCATTTGACCGTTATACGCCTTCCCTTCCTTGGTTTGGGCAATTTCCATCCAGTAGCCAAATCGATCTCCTAAGCGCAGTTCACCCTGTTGTGCCGCCAAAAGCGGAAGCCGCTGCCGACGAGCTAAGTCTACAGTTTGTGGTGTGGGATATTCGTAGACAATTCGGGAACGGTCGTAGTCTTGATAGATATCTGGGCCATAAATTACCCGCAGCGATTCTTTTAGACGTTGTGGCGTTACGCCATTAACCATGTCAAAAAAAGAAAAGCGTTCGCTGCGAATCGTGCCTCGATCTTTAAGAAAAGTGACTCTACCGGGAGGAAGGACAGTTGCGAGAAAAGTAAATCGCTGGGCGGCTGTATTGGTCTTTTGCACTAATAGACCATCGCCTGTAGAAGGTCGAAGGGTGGGATTAGAATTAATCCAGGCAATCACTTCTTCTGTTTTCTGTCCGGGTAGGGCGTCAGCACTTTTCGTGGCTCCTAATGCTAGTAAAATTCCCAATGACAGAACTGACCAAAATTTAACGCTTTTCATTTAGACCTTAAACCTGCAAACACACTTCACCAATCAGCACCCTGTTCTTAGCTATCCCTATTCTTAAGATGCCATGCTGGGGTCGATAGCAACCTTAATTACCTTACGATTCTTCATATCTTGGAACACTTGCTCTAAATGCTTTAAAGGCTGATGTTCGCTGATGAGCAATTCTAAGGGGATGGCGCGACTCGCCAATAGAGATAAGGCATCTCGTACATATTTTGGGGTGTTGTGAAAAACGCCTTTTAGAGTGAGTTCGCTGTAGTGGAGTTGTTCGGTATTAACGGTGATGGTGGTATCGCGCGGACATCCCCCGAATAGATTGACGGTAGCACCCGGACGGGCACACGCGATCGCACTCTCCCAAACTGCGGGTACACCCGTCGCTTCTATCACCACATCTGCACCCCAGCCGTCGGTTCGCTCTTTTACCGCACTCGGTATATCTGTCAGATGATGATAATTAAACGTTTCCACAGCGCCTAGCTTTTTCCCAATTTCCAGCCGTTGGTCATTTCCCCCAAAGAGCAACACCGACGCCGATTGATGCGCCAGTACCGCTACAAACATCAGCCCAATTGCCCCATCTCCCAACACCACAACGCGATCGCCCGACTTTACATTAGAACGTGCTACCCCATGCAGCACGCAGGCTAACGGTTCAGTCATCGACGCCAAGGCATCGGGCAAGTCATCTGGGATGGGCAACAGGTTGTGTTGCACAATCGGGGCGGGAATTTTTAAATACTGTGCGAACGTGCCGTTATTCCACGTCAACTTAGGGCAAAGAGAATATTCTTGACGTTGACAAAAGAAACAATTCATGCACGGAGCAGAATTATTAGCAACGACGCGATCTCCCACTTGCCAACCTTGGACTCCGCTTCCTACCGCCACAATCCGCCCCGCTGCCTCATGACCAAACAAGGTGGGAGGCTTCAGCATCTTTGCATGACCGCCGCGCCGCCAAACCTTTAGATCGGTGCCGCAAGTCGTTGCCGCAGCCACTTGAATCACCACCTCACCAGCAGAGGGTGTAGGGTCAGCGACCTGTTCTAGGCGTAGATCCGTTTGTCCGTAAAGTACCGCTGCCAGCATGAAACACTGCCCCTAACCGAGTCCAAGCTGATTTTATCAGGGCAGATGAATTTTGACGCCTGACATAACGGCAAATTGGTTTCCAGGTTCAGCTTGGGAACAGTAGCACCAGGCTGAAAACGGACTTTTCAGTTTTTCTTTATCTAACAGTTAGGTATTTTTTCCTTCCCAAATAAGGGAAGGGAACTGTTTTATGGTTTTACCAGTTTCAGAGAAAGCGATCGCGCTCCCTGAACCGCTTGATGAAGTGGAAGTGTTTGATCCAGGGCTACAGGCAGCATTTCTTGTCGGCATGAAGTACAAAACCAATAAACCCCATTTTGCCGCGCATGACGTAGAAGAGGACTGCCGCAACAATGGCAAGTATTCATTCGCATTTTATTAAACTCCTTATTCACAAAAAGTACACCCCTGAAGCCTTGGTCACTCAAGCGAATGTATAGGCGAACACAATCTGAAAAAATAAATTAACTTTGAGCTTCCCGAACCTTAAAAAAAGATGTGGTTAATGAAACTTTTTGGTTACGAGATGCTAATGCCCTAAGACCGAATATTAAGCGTGTTGACCGCTCTGATAAATAAAGATAGAACTGAACATAGGTTTTGTTCATCTATCCTGGGGATCATCTCCTGGTACGGTATCCGGACTCCGGGGGGCAAAAAAATTTAGCAGGTGTTTAACCTGGGTAAACCAGATTAAGCTCATGGCAAGAGGTTTCTAAGACACCTGCACTCGCCCCCCGACAAAGGAAGCTTTAAAGAGTGCGAATCATTGCCTAAATAAAACAAAAATAGAAGAAAATTTTGATTTTTCCCCCTCGTCTTTAAACCGGCACTTGACACGCCCACGTTCCTAGAAAACCTGTTGCAACAAACTTTACCGACCTCTAATATCCACAATCCGCTGCTACCCTTGTCCAGAAAAAAGAAAATATATATAGCACTCCTAAATAATTCCTAAAGCTGAGATCCCCGACTTCGAGATAGAAGTCGGGGATCGGAAGGACTGGCTCACAACTTAAATAGGATTGCGATAGCAGTCGCTTGAGTGAAATACATTTGAAACTTCACTCCTAATCCCTCACCAAAAAGCCCAGAAGGGGCAGTATTGAACCACTAAGCAAGCAGTCTTAATTTGCATTCTTGATGAGATCGACGATCGCTGCAATTAACGCGGCTGACTCGATCGGCTTAGAAAGGTGCCGCTGGAATCCGGCAGCGATCGCTTGTTGTTGATTTAGTTCCCCCACATACGCCGTGAGAGCGATCGCCGGAATCTCACCGCCTTGCTCTGCGGGCAACCGTCTCACTTGCCGTAACAGCATATACCCATCCATTTCAGGCATCCCGATGTCACTCACCAACACTGCTGGCTGAAACTGAGCTAACGTGGCAAGAGCTTCCGCTGCTGAACCGACCGCCACAACCTCTGCCCCTTCCTGTTCTAAGACAAAGGCGACATACTCGCGCATATCTGTCGTGTCATCTACCACTAACACTTTGATACCTTGCAAGCCTGAGAGAGATTTGGACTCGCGAACGATTTGAGGAATGGTTGAGTGCTGCGACATCAACGGAAATTTCACCGTAAAAGTGGCTCCCTGCCCTTCCCCAGCGCTATCTGCACGAACACTGCCACCGTGTAATTCAACGATTTGACGGACGATCGCTAAGCCCAATCCTAATCCACCAAATTGTCGAGTCGTGGCGCTATCAGCTTGGCGAAAGTATTCAAAGACATGGGGCAGAAATTGGGGGAGAATCCCTTTACCTGTGTCGCTGACCGTAATTTGAGCTTCAGCCTCAATCTGCTCTAAGCGAATTTCAACTCGTCCTCCTGACGGGGTAAACTTGACGGCGTTGGATAACAAGTTCCAAATGACTTGCTGCAAGCGACCTGAATCGCCTAAAACTTGCCCAACCTCTGGTTCCAAAATTGTTTGAATTTGAATCGATTTGGCGGCGGTGGCTAACTGCACTGTTTCCAGTGCGGCGGTGATGGTGGTTGCTAGATTGACCGGATCGACATTGAGGCTGAGTTTGCCTTGGAGAATTCGAGAAACATCGAGCAAATCATCAATGAGCTGCACTTGCAGTTTGGCATTGCGTTCGATGATCTGTAGGGCATAAGTCGTTCGCACTTGATCCATCTTGCGGTTTTGCAGTAGCTGAGACCAGCCCAAGATCGGGTTGAGAGGCGATCGCAACTCGTGAGACAGTACTGCTAGAAACTCATCTTTAATGCGATTTGCCCGTTCGGCAGCTTCCCGTGCGGCTTGTTCTCGTTGCAAAATTTGTTCTCGTTCGATTTCACTGCGCTTGCGATCGCTAATATCTTTGAACAGTACGGCAACTTTTCGGCTCTCCGGCTGCCCAACGCGGAACGCATAAACATCGAACCAACGGTTCATCACTTGGGAACCATTCTCGAAGCGAATGGATTCACCTGTTAGGGCGACTTTGCCGTAAATCTCGTACCAGTGCTTTTCAAGATTTGGAATGAGCTGACGCGCCGTTTTGCCCGCTGCCTGTTCGAGTCCCGTTTGTTTCCCAAACGCCGGATTAGTCTCCAAAAAGCGGTAATCGATCGGCTTGTTATTTGCATCAAACTGCATTTCGATGAGGCAAAAGCCTTCGTCAATGGACTCAAACAGCGTTCGATAGCGTTCCTCTGATTGGCGCAAGGCCACTTCTGCTTGTTTGCGCTCGGTAATATCGACGAGTGCGCCAGGAAAAGAAACAGGTTTCCCTGCTGCATCATACTCAACTCGACCCCGTGCCGTTAGCCAACGTTCCTCACCACTGACAGTCCGAACGCGGTACTCAGCAGCATATTCCTCACCTGTGTGGATCGCCTGCTCAATTGCAACTGAAACGCGAGGACGGTCTTCCTCGTGCATGGAGTTGATAAAGAACTCGATCGGCAAGCCTTCTGATGTCGCACTCACCGGGTCTACAGCAAACAGGCGAGCAAACGCAGCATTGACCCTGACGCGATCGCCGGGAATACTCCAGCGCCAAGTGTAGACGGCTCCTGCTGCCAAAGCAGATTCTAACTGCACATGGGCTTCTCTCAGTGCTAGTTCAGCTTGTTGGCGTTCGGCTTCAATGCGCTTCGCTTCCGTAATATCCCGTGAAATAGCAAGCAGTTGCACCACCTGTCCCTTAGCATCTCGCACCGGCGTAATAATGATATCCCACCATTTCGGTGTGCCCTTGGTGGTAGGGCGATAGCCTTGAAATTGAGAGATGTTGCCGATTTTGGCAGCAGCGATCGCAGCTTGGGCTTTTTCATAATCTTTGCCCTCCCACAAATCAGCCCAGACGCGATAAAGGATAGATTTCGGCTCGTCGATTTCTAAAAGACACAGCCCACCAGGATTGATGTAGAGAATTTCACCGTTCAACGCTAAGACTTTGATGCAGTCAGTACTGCTCTCTAGAATGCTTTGCTTTAGCTCCTCACTTTCTCGCAAAGCTTCTTCTGCTTGTTTGCGCTCGGTAATATCCGTGCAGGTACCAAACCAGCGAATGACTTGACCGTTTTCGTCGCGCATGGGTAGGGCGCGGGTGAGATGCCAACAATAAATTCCATCTGCCCTTCTCAAACGATGTTCGATATCGTAGTTTGTGCCCATTTCAGTGGCTTGAGTCCACGCTTCAATAGTCCGGAGCCGATCGTCTGGATGGAGTGTGTTTTGCCAACCGCTCCCCTGGATTTGCTCCAACTTCAATCCGGTGTAGTCAAACCAGCCGGGGCTGTAATAATCTACCCAACCGCTGGCATCAGCCGTCCAAACCATTTGGGGAATAGATTCAGCCAAGAAGCGAAAGCGCTGCTGATTAGCTGCTTGGCGCGATCGCCCCAGTTCTAAATTGGCAGCAACGCGGGCAAGCAATTCACCGGAGCTAAAGGGCTTCACCAGATAATCATCGGCTCCAGCTTCCAGTCCTGCGATAGCCGATTCTTCTCCGGCGCGAGCAGATAGCAGCAAAAATGGAATTTCGCGAGTTTTGGCATCAGCTCTTAACCGCCTGAGCAACTCAAAACCATCCATTCCTGGCATCATCACATCGCTGAGGATCAGGTCAGGCGCACGATTATATACGGCAGTTAGAGCGGTTTCGCCATCTTTCGCCATTTCCACCTGATAAAACTGGCTGAGGAGGCGGTGCAGATAGTCGCGCATATCGGCGTTATCATCGACTAGCAGAATCCGGGCGGTAGCTGTCGAGATTGGAGCATCTGAGGTTCGTTGAGCGTTTTCTGCGGTCTGCAACCTCGGCGCTGCATTTTCTTCGGGTAGCCAACCTAAAGCTTCTTCAACATAAGGAATTGCACCAAAAGCGGTGGAGGCTTGGGCGCGGCTGGCGTGAATGTCATCACTCGGCAAATGAGCCGTTCCCATTGGCAATCGAACCGTGAAGGTACTGCCCTCACCCAGCGTACTGTCAACAGCGATCGCTCCTCCCTGCAACTGCACGAGTTCCTGCACCAACGATAGCCCGATTCCTGTACCTTCAAAGGTGCGTCCCCGTGCCCCCTCAACGCGATGAAACCGCTCAAACAGTTTGGGAAGCTCGGCGGCTGGGATACCCGTACCCGTGTCGCGCACCATCAGTTCCACATGGTCGCCGACCGGACGCAGAACCACCGCAATTTCTCCTTCAAACGTAAACTTAAAGGCATTCGAGAGCAGATTCAACACAATCTTCTCCCACATATCCCGATCTACATAAATCGGTTCTGGCAAGGGAGGACAATCAACCGTAAGTTTCAGTCCCGCTTGCTCAACGGTAGAACGAAATAGACTGGCTAATTCAGCCGTATAGGTTGCCAAATCGGTTGGCTGGTAGTTTGCCTGAGTGCGTCCGGCTTCAATGCGCGAAAAATCGAGCAGGGTATTGACGAGCTTCAGCAAGCGCTTCCCGTTGCGCTGCACCAGTTCGAGTTGCGATCGCGCTTTGGTCGGAATGCTTCCCTCTAATTCGGCTAGCGTCTGCTCTAGCGGCGATAGCATCAGCGTCAGGGGAGTACGGAATTCGTGGCTGATATTGTTGAAGAAGGACGTTTTGGCGCGATCCAGTTCTGCCAGTGCTTCGACTCGCTGGCGTTCTTCTTCAAACGCGCGGGCATTTGCGATCGCATTCGTGACATTGCCTGCCACTAAATCAAAAAATTCTCGGTACTCATTCTCAAAGGCTCGATGGGGATTGATTCCCAACACCAAAAACCCAACAATCTGAGGTTGTCCCGATTGGGTCACTGGCACAACCCAGGCAGCAGCAGGCGACCTATCCCAGGTTCCCTTCGGTAACTCCCCGAAGCGAGTTGCTACATCAACAATAACGGCTTGCCCAGTCTGATGAATTCGTCTCAATCCCCATCCGTCATTGTCTTGAGTCAGGTCTACGATTGCTGGCGTTGCTGAGGTTTCCGCCTCGAATCCAGCCGTTTCAACCAGAGTCGCTTGCTTGCCATCTGCCGCCACTCGATAAAGCAGGGCAAACGGAATATCGTGAGCATTGGTGGCTAAAGCCTGAATTGCCGTTATACAGGCAGCTTCAACCGTCTTGGCTTGAGCTGTTTTGCTCGCCAGTAAGCTTAATGTTTGTAAGCGGCGATCGCCCAGAACTCGCCCGGTTGTCTCGCTAACGATGCAAAAAACGCCGCCGACTTCCCCGCTCTCGTCCCGCACGGGGTCATAGGATACATCAAAGTAAGTTTCCTCGCTGTACCCGTAGCGATTGAGAAAGAACAAATGATCTCGCGCCCAGAATGCTTCTCCACTCGTGACAACTCCATCTAGCAAGGGTTTGAGCGCGTCCCAAACTTCGCTCCACAGCTCACGAGCAGGGCGACCCAGCGCCCAAGGATGCTTTGATGCCAAAGCAGGCCGATAAGCATCGTTGTAGAGCGCGATCAATTCAGTTCCCCAGAACAGGCAAATCTGAGCTTTTGAAGGCAGCAAAATGCTGACAGCGCTCCGCAAACTTTGGGGCCAGTAGGTTACATCTCCTAAGGGAGTCTGCGACCAATCGAGCGATCGCATCAGATTCCCCATTTCGCCGCCTGCAACAAAAATGCTGTCAGCAGCCCTTCCTTTGTCTGCAAATGTCACTGGCGCAACTCCTGCTCCTCGAAATACCTGGCTAGTCGTCTTCGACCTGTTCCCCCATTATGATTGCAGCAGTGTTTCAATCTGCTTCCAACCGAGTGGTAAGGGGCACGTTCGTTTGTTTTCCCATCGATTCACACTATGGAACGATACCCCAAGTAGCGTTGCGAACTTTTCCTGTGAAAGTTCAAGCCGCGGGCGAGTCTCGCGGACTAACCCCGCCACCTCTAGCTGTTCAAGTGTGGTTCTTGGGCACAAATCCCTCTATCTTAATGCGTAAAATTGAACGATAGCCGGTGCGATATCCTTCCATCTATTAGCCAGAATGGGGCTAGTTTCTCTTCATTCTCTTCCCCTCCTAGTCATTGACAGAAAGGATTTTTATCACTAAGTAACTGTCTTTGAACAGGTCAATTTTCACAGGCGATCTCTCCCCGTACCATCTAATGCAGGCGACCCTGGAGCGGAAGAATGCTGCTTGCACAACCAGCCGCTATCTGCACGCTGATTTAACCTCCATTCCACAACCTAAACTGCCATACTCCGAATTTTCGACATTTAAAAATTTTGGGCTTGCGATCGCAAAACATATTTACATTTTTTTGTATAAGAAATCACCTTTGTTAGGAAAAAAAACCGAAATAACCGATTGTGACAGTAGGGGTGCAGAATGTGCGATATATCTGTAAAGCTGGAAAATATAGGTATCCTTTCCCAATGCCCTGCCCGAAAAGGGAAAAGATGCGAGCTTAACTTGCGAATCCATTGTTAACCCTAAGCCGCACTGAGCTTGAGTTCCCTCGACACGCTCATTGCTCGCGACTTGAGGAAGAATCGAATTTATTCAATTGACCTTTAAACTTGAGACTTTTAACAGGATGAAGATTCAGCAATTGTGCCAATGCTGGTTCAATTATCCGGTGGTAGTATCTAAATTTACAGGTAAAAGAGTTGCGAGAGCAGAACATCTCCATATGATTCTTAGAGAAAACTAGCTGATTGTGGAGCATAACATTGAACTCTTTCAACTTTTGCAATCTTAAATTCCTTGGAAATCTCCTATTTCTCAAGTCGATAGCAGGTAGCAGTAAGAGTGTCCATCCTAAACAACCAGGCTAACTCAGCTAGCCAAAAAAGTAGCCGGGAAGTATTGCCCAAATTGGGGAAATTCAATTTTTCTAAAGCGTTTTGGTCAAGGCTGCCAAAAAAGCAGCATCGCTACAAGCAAAGATGGCAACCTCGTGACCTAATTGTTTTATCGATACTGGCAGGGTCAACTTTGGGGGTGAGTGCGATCGCTGTAGTTAGCTATCAGGTTGTGCGGGGACTGATTCTGGAGAACCTCCAGCAACAAGCCTTACTGAAAGTCCAGCAGGGACGAGATGAGATTGACCAGTGGCTATCTAATCGGAAGACTGAGGTAGAGATGCTGGCGAACAGTCCCCTCGTGCGCTCTATAGATTGGTCAGTCGCTCAGCCTTATTTAAAGTCGGAATTGCAACGGTTTAAAGAAATTCACCAGCTGTCAATTGTCAACTCCGAGGGTTGGGGTGCGAATACCAGCGTCGGTCCTCATCGCAAAAATATTAAAGACCGGGAATGGTTTATCAAGGCAATGTCAGGGCAAGTCAGTGCCGCGAATCCCGTAGTCAGTCGCACCACAGGACTCTTACAAATCAATATCAGCGCTCCAATTATGGGGGATTCAGGGACTCAAGTGCTGGGAGCAATGGGTGGAGCGATTAAAGTTGACCGAGTGATTCAGGTAGTCAGCAGGCTCCAAGAGGGAGCTGGCAGCTATGCCTTTGCACTCAACTCCACAGGGGTGGCGATTGCCCATCCTGACCCCAAGATGATTGGCTCCGCAGAGCATGAGGCACCCAGCTTCTTACAATCTTCCAATCCGGCACTGGCAGCGATCGCCCAGTCAATGGTTGCCAAACAAGCAGGGATTAAACTAATACGAGTCAATGACAGCTGGAACTACGTTGCCTACGTACCCCTAAAAGAAGCGGATTGGTCAATTGCACTGGTTATTCCTCGCCAGAATATCGAATCTAACTTAGGCGCACTCAACCTCCTAGCGACCGTTTTAGGCGGATTGTTGCTGATTGCCCTGATTGGTGCATGGCGACAGGTGCAGCTGTTTGAGCAAACTCGCACTCGTGCCGAACAGGAAGCTCTACTCAACCGTTTGGTGCGTCGCATTCGAGAATCTTTAGAGCTACAAACCATTGTTCAGACGACGGTTACAGAACTGGCAACCTTAACACAGCTTGATAGAGTGCTGTTTGGCTGGTACGATCCCCAATCCCAAACCCTTGAGCTGGTTGGCGACTCTCACGCCCAAACATTGACGATTCAGCCAAGAAAGTTTCAGTCCAATTCGTGTATAGACATAGCAGCTTGTCTACAGCAGACAGAAGCACTTCATCTGTTGTTTGTTGATGCTGAGTTAGAGCAAACACCTCTAGAGTTGAAAGCTCACGCCTACCTTGCACTCCCTATCCCGCTTCTAGATGGCTGCTGCGGCTATCTCATTGGGTTGCACGCTCATTCCCTAAGTCCCCTAGATCGGGAATTACTCAAAGCAGTTGTCGATCAGTTAGCAGTTGCCATTACTCAGGCTCAGCTTTACAACCAAACCCAACAACAGATTACACTGCTCAACCAAACGCTGAGCAAACTTAACCAGACCCAACTCCATCTGGTCCAGAGCGAGAAAATGTCTAGTTTGGGTCAGATGGTAGCAGGCATTGCCCACGAAATCAATAATCCAGTCAACTTTATCTACGGCAATCTCACTCATGCCAGCTCTTACATCCAAGATTTACTAGAGTTGATTCAGCTGTACCAAGAGCAGTATCCTCAGCCCACGCCCCAGATTCAAGACAAAGCAGAGGACATGGAACTGGAATTTCTCAAAGAAGATTTATCCAAACTCCTTGCCTCGATGCAAGTTGGCGCTCAGCGTATTCGTGATATTGTTTACTCGCTGCGTGTGTTTTCCCGTTTGGATGAATCAGAAGTCAAGGATGTGGATATTCACCAGGGCATTGATAGCACACTGATGCTTTTGCAAAACCGTCTTAAGGCGAAGCCAGATCATCCAGCCATTGAAGTTGTCAAGGAGTATGGTCAGTTACCTAAAATTGAGTGCCATGCCGGACAACTCAACCAGGTATTTATGAACCTCCTCAGCAACGCGATTGATGCTATAGAGGAGTTTAATGCCAAGCGCAGCTACCAAGACCGGCAAGCCAACCCCGGTCGAATTACAATTCGCACGCAAGTTTTGGCATCAAAACAAATTGCGATTCGGATTGCAGATAATGGAGCGGGGATTGCTGAAGATATTCAGCAACGGTTATTTGACCCGTTCTTCACCACCAAGGCGGTTGGAAAGGGAACCGGGATGGGATTAGCGATTAGCTATCAGATAGTGACAGAGACACATGGGGGACAGTTGCGGTGCATTTCGGCACCGGGACAAGGAGCAGAATTTGCGATCGAGATTCCGATCCAACAATCACCGCAACCATCGTAGGAATTGATTGAGCAATCAGTTTAGGGGGAAAGTTAGGGCACAATTCCCCACTACCGATCAACAAGAAAGTAAGGACAAAATAGATTTGAGAAAATTTTAGTGAAACTTTCTCAAATCTAGATTCACTTAACTTGGTGAAAATTGGATCTTGGTATTCTTGGAAATTTAGGACAAGACAGGTGAATCGTTGGGTCGGTTATAAACAGCCCAATCCTGAATTCCCCGCTCGTGAAAAACTCCTTCAACTTTGGCGATTTCCGCGTCTGTTCCATCCACAATTACCAAATAGTAATTGTAGAACAGGCGATCGCTATAAACTTTAGCGTCATCTTCATGAATGCCGAGATCGGTTAATGCCTCAATCAGGCGATTCGTTGCCGCTGTTCCAATCCCAACACCAGCAATCGTACCGGCTAGTGTCAAGCCCAGGCCACCCGCTGCCATTACGGCCCCCACACCAGGAACTGCTAAAGTGCTAAGACTGGTGAATATGCCACCAAACAGCCCAACGTTAGTATTTGCGTTGGCTTTTGTGGCAGCAGTGACGCTAGCTTCATCACCAATGCGATCGCTCATATTCGCACCGGCAAGTTGATCGTCAGGTTTTGCTTGTGTGGTAATTACCGAAACCCTATCTATTGGGAAGCCAGCTTTGTTAACTTCATCGAGTGCAGTTTCTGCATCTTGACGATTAGAAAATACCCCCACAGCACGCTTATTTTCAGCTACAGTCATTTTTCCCTCCGATTGCCATATCTGCATCGCGAATCCACAAATGCAGAATTGATTTTTTAATCCTTGATGTTGAAATTTTGGTATTTTCTGCTACTAGATCCATCAATCCCTAGATGTAACTCGGAGGTAGAGTCTCTCCGGGCGTTTTGTTACGGCTGAGTTGAATGATTGAAGACTCATCTCAAATCCGTCTACTTGCCCATCATATAAAGAACCCCTCCCCGCAAGCGGGAAAGGGTTGGGGTTCTGGGAAATTAGGGGAATCAACCAGACTTTAAGATTACTGAGTCGCCAGCCGGATTACTCGTTAGGTTTTTGATTCGCCTGTAAGAAAGCTTCGATTACCTCAGTTGCCAATTGAGTCATGGGCTTACCCTGACGGGCTGCTTCTGCTTTCAAGCGGCTGTAAACATCATCCCGGACATTGATCCGACGACGGATTTTAGCTGCAACTGCAATTTCTGATTCTTCTGGCAGCACCACCTCATTAATCAACCCAGTATCTGACTGAGGAGAGACTGCTTCCGACTCATAGTCAACTGTAAATTGACGAATCGCATCAAAACCGACGCGATCGCAGAAATCCCCAAAACCTTCTTGGGGTTGCCGCGACTGCTTGAAGTAAACGAAAATCGGCTCTAATTCGGTTTCTAGCTCGTTGATGTGCAGCCGATCCATATAGGCTCTAGAGAGTCGCGTTTGGTCGCGTGAAGCCCCTAGCCAAATCTGATAAGATTCAGCCGCACTCCCGACAAATCCTAATTCTGCCAGATAGGGACGAGCGCAACCATTCGGGCAACCCGTCATCCGCACGATAAAGTGTTCGTTTTCCAATCCCACTTTTTTCAGCAGCGCCCGAACCCGATTCAAGAGATCCGGCATGATCCGTTCCGATTCGGTAATCGCCAAGCCGCAAGTCGGCATGGCGGGGCAAGCCATTGAATAGCGCACCAACGGGTCAAGTTGATTGGGGTCTGCCTGAACGCCACAGCGGTCAAGAATTTGCTGAATTTCGGTTTTTTGCGCCGGGTCAATTTCGTAAAACAGCAAGTTTTGGTTGGGTGTCAGGCGAATCGGTAGCGAGAACTTCTGCACGATTTCCCGCAGTGCAGTTCTTAGCTTAAAGTTACCTTCGTCCTTCACCCGACCATTTTCAATCGGAATTCCTAGAAACAGCTTGCCGTCGCCTTGTTCGTTCCATCCCAAGAAATCTTTGTATTTAAACGGCGGTAACTCTTTAAAAGCTGCCAGCGGTTTGCCAAAGTATTCTTCGACTTTGGCGCGGAACTTCTCGACGCCCCAATCTTCGATTAGGTATTTCATCCGCGCATGACGGCGGTTAGTGCGATCGCCATAATCTCTTTGAGTGGCGACAATCGCTTTGATCAGATCGTAGATATCTTGTTTCTCTACATACCCGATGGGATCTGCCATCCGGGGAAACGTCTCTTCTTTGTTGTGAGTGCGTCCTAAACCACCACCCGCAAAGACATTAAATCCCTCTAGTTCTCCCTCGGTGTTGGTAATCACCACCAAACTGACATCTTGGGAATAGAGGTCAACCGAATTATCCCCTGGTACCGTTACGGCACACTTAAATTTCCGGGGCATATAGCGATCGCCATATAGCGGTTCTTCTTTCCCGTGGACGACGGTGCCGTTGCCGTTGCGTTGCCGCGCCGCCTTTACCTCTGGGTTTTCTTCCGCGCTAATGGACTTTTCGCCATCCAGCCAAATTTCATAATATGCACCTGTTTGCGGTGCCAGTAGGTCAGCAATATTGTTGGCATACTCCCAGGTATATTCGTAGTCCCGGCGATTTTTATAAGGCGCTGGGGGCGTCATCACATTGCGGTTGAGGTCGCCGCAGGCTCCCAGCGTTGACCCCATGTTTTTAATGATGGCAGCGATGGATGCTTTGAGATTTTTCTTTAAAATTCCATGCAGCTGAAAACCCTGGCGAGTCGTAGCGCGTAGCGTTCCATTGCCATATTCCTCAGCCAGTCGGTCTAAGGTCAGATACAGTTGTGGTGGAATGAAGCCCCCCGGATTACGGGTACGCAGCATGAACTGGTAATCTTTTTCCTGACCCTTCACCCGGTTGTCCCGGTTATCCTGCTGGTACGATCCGTGAAATTTGAGAATCTGGGTGGCATCTTCTGTGAAGCTGTTGGTGTCTTCCAGTAGCTCAGTTGCCACAGGTTCGCGTAAAAAGTTGCTGCGTTCTTTGAGTCCTTCTACTTTAGAAAGCTTTTGAACAGGGGAAATCGGAGATTTAACCATCGGAAACTAGGGGGCTGAACGGTTGAACTGGATCACCGGAAAATCTATCGGGATTACGGCGTATACATTCATGGTACTATCACCATTCTTAATCTTTAGCGATAGGTGAGAAAATCCCTAGATTTTAACAATTCTTGCAGAAAGGGATATCCCCAGAGGACGCCCTTCGGTTTGCCACACCTTGATGCAGGGATGCAGTGATGCAAGTAAGAGCGTCGAGTCTTCGCGCCTAACCCGATTTTTGAGCCAAGCAATCTTAAGCCGTCCATTGAATCAGCTCCATCGGTAGGTTAGCATAGCTACCCTACTGTGCGGTGTATCAAACCCAAGTGAGAACCGCTATAAAAACAAAGTGGGACAGGCTTTATCAACCTGTCCCACTTTGTTAGAAGTCACTTAAGTCAAAATATCTCGAACCAAACACCGCCAAGAACGATAGAGAGAGCGTTAATCTTAGAATCCGTAGCCGACTCCTAGCTGGACGCTAACAGAAGAAGCAGGACTGTTTTCGTAAGGCTTGATTCCCAGTTTGGCATCGCTGAAGACTACAACGTTCTTGGCAACTTCTGCTTCGACGCCAGCCGTGACTACAGGCGCATTGCGGTTGCCGAAGGTAGATGGTTTGCCTTCCGATTCATGCAAACCGTAGCCACCACCAACGTAGAAGTTAGCTTTATTGGTAACAGGCACATCATAAGTAACCATCGGAATGATAGTGCTGGTTTCGTTGGTGAACTGTACGGAACCTCTAATAGAAACTGGCGTCTTGGGAACCGCATAGCGGCCTTGAATCACACCGCCGACTGCGGCAGCATCGCCATCTTGTCCGCCATTTGTAACGCTAGCAGAACCACCAACTCCGACATAATTTGCTCGTGTTCCAGTGGGTTTTGCAGAAGCATCCAAACTAGACATTAAAACAGGAGCGATCGCTAGTGCAGATAGTACGGAAATCTTAGCTACGGTTTTGAGAGCGCGATTCATAATTACTTCCTTCAATTCTCTGGTTTTCAGTTGCTTTGTTACATTCAAAGTCGTTCGCCAAAGCAAAAGGTTCCAGGAAATTGCCAGAAAAATTTTTCGTTCTTTCAAATTAAGGATTGCTAAAGCTTTTGAATTTCGGTATCCCTCTACACGTAATAGTTTCAAGCTCCTTTAGTTCCGAAACACTAGCAAATATTTTAGTGCCTGAGTAATGTTGCTACCTCTAGCGATGGGTTGAAGTAGCATTTCCTCAAATAGAGGCTTCCTGCCAGTGGACTGTTTGGCAAGTGGCACAAATTTATGAAAGATTCAAGGAACTATTTTGTTGCCTTAGCAGTCTAAAATTTAAGGATAATTTTCATCAAAAAAAAGTAATCGTAAAGTCCCATAAGCCTAGATAATTTCTCTATAAAGCTAAGAACTTGGGAGCTGGCTGGATTAGGGAAAACAACTTTAAAAAGTTATAATTGTAACGATATTTTTAAAAATAGACTAAATTTCACTCATCACAGGTCATCGGGAAAGTGCCGGATGGTTATAGCTGTTAAGAACCGCAGACACTAACCCGAAGAGTGGCTAAGAGCAGCATCGGCTAACGCGATCGCGTCCCAGAGCTTTTGCCTGATAAAGCGCCTCATCCGCTGTCTTTAACAATATTTCTGGTGAAGTATCGCAGTCGGGAACCGTAGTCGCAACGCCCAAACTCAGCGTCACATACTGACTAACTAAAGAATGGCTATGGACAATCTTTAAGTCTTGCACTGCCACTCGAATCTCTTCTGCCACTTGCAATGCCCCATTTTGTGTAGTGTTGGGCAAAATTACGGCAAATTCTTCGCCCCCGTATCGAGCGACTAAATCCGCTGGTCGCTTGACAGCTTGAGCGATCGCACTGGCGACGGTAATTAAACAAGTATCCCCGGCTTGATGACCATAGGTGTCATTGTAGAGTTTGAAAAAGTCAATATCGCACAAGATCAGAGACAGGGGGACTTTTTCTCGTCTCAGACGCCGCCACTCCTGATCTAGGTACTCATCAAACCGGCGTCGGTTCGGCAGACCCGTCAGACCGTCCAAAGTCGCAAGGCGCTGCAACTTTTGGTTAGCTGCCTCCAATTGTTCATAGAGTTGCCCTTGTTGAATCGCAATACCCACCTGCATCGCCAAAGAAGAGAGCAGATCGATTTCCCACGGTTGCCAATGTCGGGGTTGCGAACAATGATGAGCAATCAGCAACCCCCACAACTGTTGCCCTTGCAGAATCGGAACGACTAAGTTCGCTTTAACCTGAAACTGCTCCAGCACATCGATATGACACTGACCCAGTCCTGAGTTGTAAATATCTGCGATTGCTTGAACCCGACTCTGCTGATACAGCTGGGCGTACTTTTCCTTAAAACAGGGATCGTAGACGGGAGTTCCCAGCATCGAAGTCCAATTGGGGTCTACAGACTCCACCGCCACAACCCCGCGCCAGCCTGCCTCGAAACGATAAATAATCACCCGGTCGCACGCTAGAAATTGCCGCACTTCTGCCACCGTCGTGTTGAGAATCTCGCTGAGATTGAGAGACTGACGGATGCGCTCTAGCATCGCCCCTATCAGTTGCTCCCTGAGAACTTGCAGTCGCAGTGCCTCCTCCGCCTGCTTGCGTTCGGTGATATCGGTGAGCGTGCCAATAAAGCCAACAGTCGCACCGGCTACTCCTTGTTCCGCCACCGCCTGACCAAACACCCAGGTGACGACTCCATCCGCACGCCCAAACCGATACTCTGAGGCAAATCGCCGGTTTTCTATTATCGCCTGCTTCCATTCGCTGATGACGCGATCGCGATCGTCGGGATGCAGCGCTCTCGTCCAACCTTCTCCGAGTGCTTCCGCCAGGGTCAATCCTGCCAGTTCGCGCCAGCGCTCGTTGACATACAAACAGTTCCCTTCTACATCTGTGTGGAAAATCCCTACCGGCGACATTTTAGCTAAGGTGTAATACCGATACTCGCTTTCCTGAAGCGCTTCCTCGGTTCGCTTGCGCTCGGTGATATCAGTGATTGACCCTGCCATACGATAAGGTATGCCTTGCTCATCTCGAAATGCAATCCCCCGACAGAGAAACCACCGGATATTGCCATTCTTGTGGATCATCCGATGTTCGATTTCATACTGGGGTGTCAACCCTTCGAGATAAATACTTGCAGCCGTCATCACCCATTCCCGCTGATCCGGATGTACCAGATGGAGCCAAGCCTCTATACGGTTGTCAATTTCGTCTTCGCGATAGCCCAGCATCGCTTTCCAGCTAGCGGTGAGATACATTTCACCAGTTTGGAGATCCCAGTCCCAAAGTCCTACTTGACCGGCATTAACGGCTAGGACATAGCGTTCCTCTGCCTGGTGAGCAGGAGTCATGTCCGTCATAAAGCGATCGCGCCCGTAAATAAATCGGCAAAAACTTTTAAAAAGTTGTCCCAACACAGCCCGCACGCTTTGTTGGCATCCGTGAAGAATGCTTTATTTTTCCTGCCTTCGGCTGCGAATGTGCCTGCATTCCAAACTTGCGGTTGATTTGTCCCAACCTGCACTGGGATGAAGTACATCGAGGCAGGTTGGAAGAGGGTGCTAAAATATTGCTTCAATTTCCCTACCTTTTGACGCAGCGCTTTCTCTAGTTGGCGACGTTCTAGATGCGATTGGGGTTGCTGGAACGTAAGCACGAAGGCTTCATCCTGGAAATCATGCCAGGAAGCTGGGCAATCAAAGCGCATTTGAGTTTGTTGTTTAAGAGGGGTGTTTTAAAGAGTCTCAATCTACCGGGGGTTTAAATAAAAACGACACTCCCCGGTCATCCAAAAAAGTCAGTTGAGATGCCCCAAGGTTCTAAATTCTATTATTGTCGAAAGGTTTAAGCGATCGCGTAATTCGCTTTTGCGAACATAAAATGCGTTGGCAAAAGCGAGGCGATTTTAGGGAGAAGGGTTGCAGATAAAATGCACTGAGCAAGTCTAACGAGCAACCTTACGGAACCAGCAGTTCATACGCCTGCCGTTGTCCCAAAGGAGTTACCACAACCGCTTGAATTTTCCGTTGCTTAGGCAGTGGGACTGTAATATCAAATTCACCCGTGCGCTCCACATTCTGTAAAGTAGACGCCACGATCAACAGATTGAACGGATCGATTAGACCGCGAATGCGTACGCGATCGCCCTCTATCGCCGCCAGAACTCGGATCTCTAATTCACCCTCTTCTTTCAAAGGAATTGGTTGGGAAGGGGGTTCGCCAGGAATCACTAAAGTCCGAAACCCAGCATTGACTTCTACCGCTTGCCCCTGAGCTTCCTCGACCACGCTCCCTTCTAGGGTGGCAACGCTCGTTTTGCCATTGGGTTTGACGCTCACACCAAATTGCGTCCCGCGAACGCCACTCAAACCGGCAGGTGTTTCAATTTCAAACCGCGAATTAGGATTCGTAAACGGTCGTACCTCCAGGCGAGCTTGTCCCCCCTTTACTTGAAGTCGCGTAATTCTTCCCCCATCAGGCATTGTCTGCAATTGTTGTACTTGCAGAGTGGTATTTTCTGAGACATTCACGAAGCCAACGCCGGTATCGACGGCTAGGACGGCTTTAGACTCGTCGCCCGTCGTGATAGTATCGCCCACCTCCTCAAGGCGCAAGCCGACCCTAACCGACCCAGCAGCGTCTCTAAGTTTATAAGTGACTTTACCTGCATAGGAAACGACTTCTAACCGTCGGTTGAGTCGAACCTGCAAAGGTTTTGCCACTGAGTCTGTACCGATGCTTAAGAGAGCCACCAACAGCAGGAGAGACACGAATGCTCTACGACTTTTCACTGCTCACCTCTTGTAGAAATTAAAAATTAAAAATTACTAATTTGATTTTGCAGTTTTAATTTTTTCAGATGATTTGTGCATATTAACTTGATTAAGCGATCGCACTTTATATCACCTTTTATATCTGCGTGGCTGATTGTATCCACCGATGCATCGTCGCCAGAAGCTGCGTTTAGGAGCATACGCGATCGCGTCCCCCTGCTTTTGCCCGATACAACGCCTCATCAGCTTCCTTAAGTAACGCTTCTGGTGAAGCGTCATGCAAAGGAATCGCGCCAGCGACACCCAAACTCAGCGTTACATACTGGCTAACAGCAGACTTGGTATGAACAATTTCTAGAGATTTCACAGCTTGTCGAATTTCCGTTGCGACTTGCAACCCGCCAGCAGCAGAGGTATTAGGCAAAATCACTGCAAATTCTTCGCCGCCATAGCGTGCGACTAAATCTGTCGAGCGCTTGACCACCCGAAACAGGGCACTAGCAACAGTTTGTAAACAAATATCTCCAGCTTGATGCCCGTAAGTATCGTTGTAGGTTTTGAAAAAATCGATATCGCAGAAGATGAGAGACAGGGGCAGTTGTTCGCGTAACATTCGCCGCCACTCTTGAGCAAGATACTCATCAAATCGACGGCGGTTTGCCAGTCCCGTCAGACTGTCGAAGGTCGCAAGTCGCTGCAAGTCTCGGTTTGCCACCTCCAGTTGTTGATAAAGTTGAAATTGTTGGATTAAACGCCTCACCCGCTGACGCAGTACGGGCCAGTGAATAGGTTTGGTAACGAAATCAATGGCTCCGACTTCAAAAGCTCGGTCAACGGATTCTTTGTCGTCAAGACCTGTAATCATCAATACGGGAGTGCGATCGCATGAAGGGATGTCTTGTAGCCTGGAGCAGCAAGTGAAGCCATCCATTACCGGCATCATGGCATCGAGCAAGACAATATGCGGCTGAAAGCGAACATAAGCACTCAAGCACTCCTCTCCATTGCTCGCTTCAACAACCTGGTATCCTTCCTGTTGCATTGCTTGACACAGTAGCTGACGCATGATTCTGTCGTCGTCTACCACGAGGACGATAGAGGGTTCTTGGGGAAGGGAAAGCATTTTTATTAGACCTATCCGTAAATTGGTATAGGATGTACTCCGGACGGAGGTTTCAATCTCGATCAAAGAGGAAAATCTTGCAACGCACAGCGCACGCGCTCATACTCCGCCTCCATCTGCGATGCGATTTCCGGTGCTCCTGCTAGAGTATCGTCTTTCGCGATCGCTTCGAGTTGCTTACACAAATTGGATAGGGTCATAGCACCCAGCGTCGCACTGGTTGACTTAAGCGTGTGAGTCGCCTGTCGCAGCGCCACGGCATCTCCAGCATCTACTGCATTCCGAATGACTTGCAATATTTGGGGTGTATCTTCCAAAAAGCTATCAATGACTTCCACCAGAACAGATGAAGCATTCTCTCCAAACATATCGCAAAGCCCTTGGATTGCCTGGAAATCAACGGCAGAGGTGGAGATGGGGAGGCGGGGAAGCGGCTGCAAAGCAGCGAGTGCCTTCAGCAGCGCCTCCATCTGGATCGGCTTGCTGACGTAATTATCCATCCCCGCGCTCAAACACTCCTCGCGATCGCTCTGCATCGCATTCGCCGTCATGGCAATAATCCAGGGACGTTGCTCGTAGGGCCATTCCTCACAGATCCGTCGCGTAGCGCTCAATCCGTCCATTTCTGGCATTTGCACATCCATCAGAACAACATCATAGGGCTGGCGTTGCAGCGCTTGCAGCACTTCCAAACCGTTGCTGGCGATATCCGCTCGATATCCCAGACGCCCCAATAGATGCAGCGCCACCTTTTGGTTGACGACATTGTCTTCGGCTAACAGAATTCGCAGCGGTAGCCGTTGCGCTAGATTCGGGTCAATCGGTTCGGGATGGGGACGCGGACTTGGCAGCGCAGCGGGTTCGCCAAGCAGACCGCTCAAGACATTGTAGAGCTGAGATTGTTTAATCGGTTTATTCAGGAAGGCGGCAAAATTTGCTTGCTGGGCTTGTAGCTCTATCTCCGACTTGCCTAGAGAAGTTAACATCACCAATGGCAACGTCCGAGTATTGGGTAGTTTGCGAATTTCTGCGGCTAAATTCAAGCCATCCATCTGCGGCATTTGCATATCCAGAATCGCAATATCAAAGGTCTCCTGATTGCTCAGCCAGTTCAGGGCTTCTTCCCCAGAGGTGGCGGCGCGGGAGATCATTCCCCACGCGATCGCCTGCAAAGTCAAAATTTGCCGATTGGTCGCGTTATCATCCACAATCAGCAACCGTTTTCCAGCTAATAGTTGTTGGGAGTCGCGGCTGTCAGCAAGCGTTGAAGTGGGAACGGAGGTGGCGACAACGGCGAAATAAAATGTGGAACCCTGACCCCCTTCACTTTCCACCCAAATTCTCCCGCCCATCATTTCTGTTAATTGTCGGCTAATCGCTAATCCCAACCCCGTACCGCCATAGTTGCGAGTTGTAGAGGAGTCAACCTGGCTGAAGGGTTTAAATAGACGGTCTATACGGTCAGAAGGAATCCCAATTCCGGTATCTTTAACGGCAAAACGAATCGCATATTTGTGATTTTTTATTTTGGGTTTTCGATGTTGGATTGCAGCTTTTTCTTCTAGTTCTTCAACAGAAATCGGTTTGTTCGTCTCATCGGTAAGATGAGCAATTTCTTGTTCTAAATTCGCTCCCCAGCTCGCCAGCCCCCCTGTCCCTCTGCCTCGTTCTCCCAGTTGACGAGCTTTTACCGAAATCACAACTTCCCCTTGGTGTGTAAATTTAACTGCATTCGCAATTAGATTTACCAGAATTTGGCGGAGTCGCGTCACATCCCCCACAATCATTTTCGGTACAGAAGGATCTATCAAATACGCTAATTCCAAGTTTTTTTCTGCCGCCTTGTGAGCCAGCAAATCAAGCGATTCTTCGATACAATCTCGCAGATTGAAAGGTTGCTGTTCCAGTTCCAGCTTACCGGACTCAATTTTAGAGAAGTCAAGGATGTCATTAATAATTGTGAGTAAGCCATCGCCGCTGTTGCGAATGGTTTCTACAAAGTCTCGCTGTTGTGGCTTGAGTTCGGTATCTAGTAGCAACCCAGTCATGCCAATTACCGCATTCATGGGAGTGCGGATTTCGTGGCTCATGGTAGCTAAAAATTCACTCTTAGCACGGTTAGCTGCTTCTGCCTCTTGTTTTGCTTTTTCTAAGGCAACATTTTGCTGAGCTAATTGTTCGCGTTGGCGGGTTTCTTGCTCTAATAGGCAAGCTTGAGCCAGAGCAATACCGACTTGATCTGCCACTGCTTCGAGTAATTCAATTTCCTCTTTAGTCCACTCACGGAAGGTGTTACATTGATGCAAGCCAATCACACCGTTAGTTTCTCCTTGATAGGAAGTGCGAATCGCCAGCATCGATTTGAGTTGAATTTGCTGACACAGAGAAACAGTTTCTTTGAGCAGCGGATCGGCATAGACATTTGAGGAAGCGATCGCGCGATCTTGAGCAATTGTTTGTTCGGCATGGGGATTGCCAACAACGGGGATTTGTACACCCATTATCGAATCATACCCAGGCTCCAAATACTCCGCCACTAGGGGAATTTGTGGTTTAGGGGTGGCGATGTATGAGTAAATCAAACAGCGATTCACGGCGAATGTTTCGCCCAATAACTTACAAGTCGTTTGAAAAATTTCTTGTGTTTCTAGCTTGGCGCGAATCTCTTGAGTAATCCGTTTAAGCAGCAAAGTCCTGGTAACTTGCTGTTGTAGGGCTTCTTGGGCTTTTGCCCGCTCAACTTCACCTCCTACCCACTGTGCCATGAGCTTCACTAGCTCTTTGTCTACCACCGTGAATGGTTGCGATCGCACCTTTAAACTGGAGAAACTGAGGGTACCGTAAACAATCCCGCCTGCCACTACCCTAGTACCAATATATGCCTCTATTCTGAAAGGGGTATTTGCCGGATACTGGTACCATTGCGATCGCTCAACGGACTCAAAGCAAATCGGCTCGTCGCAGCGCAGTGCTTCACCGCAATAAGTCTGCTTAACATCGAAAAGATTTCCTTTGGCAAGATGAATGGGTGAGTTTTCGGGCACCTGAGCAGCAATCAGGTGATATTTGTCCCCTTCAATCTTCGCCAGCGTCCCGATTTCTAAGCCAAATCGCCAGCATCCCATTTTCAGCATCCGCTGGATGCGTTGGTCGAAGTGTAGCGGCGTTCCTTTTCCGCCTTGAGCTGCCGTCACTTCATACAGCGCTCGTAACCCTGCCTCGCTCTCTCGCAGTTCGTGTTCCGCTTGCTGGCGCTGCGTGATGTCGCTGCCAATTCCGAGAAACCCAGTAATGTTGCCCTCAGTATCCCGTAACGCCGTCATCGACACCAGCACGGGAAAACGACTACCATCTTTGCGGATAAACGTCCATTCGCGCTCGTCCACTTCTCCACGACGCGCCTTGGCAACAAAAACCTCAAACCTTGGATCGATGGGGATTCCCAACTCCTGTGACAATTCTTGGGCACGCCGGAATACTTCGCGTGAATCGTGAAATCGCAGGGGTGTTGTTTTGCCCACGACTTCAGCAGCAGCGTATCCTAAATATCTCTCGGCAGCGGCATTAAAGGTACAAATTGTGCCATCTGGTGTTGTAGAAACGATCGTGTAGTTGGCACTATCCAAAATTGCCCGCTGCAAGCTGGTTGTCTTTTGGAGTGCCTCTTCAGTTTGCTTGCGATCCGTAATGTCATTTAAGGTGCCGGAAATACCCACGATACTTCCGCTAGCGTCTAGTGTCGCGCAGGCATAAACGTCAAGCCAGCAAAAGCTGCCATCAGCGGTTAGGATGCGGATCTCCTGTCGGTAAAATTTTGTTTGGCATTGAATCAGAGCTTGAAACAGTTTTATATTGCGTTGGCGATCTTCAGGATGAACGTAGTTTAGAACATGAGTGCCAAGACTTTGGGCAATCGAGAATTTGGTGATTTCTGTCCAAGCCGGATTCAGGAATGTCCACAAACCTGTGACGTCTGTTTGAAAAATTACTTCTTTGACGTTATCAACGACAGAGCGATATTTTTTATCGCTTTCTCCTAACGCTTCCACTACCTGTTGATGCTGAGAAACAGTGCGTTCTAATTGATTGAGATGAATTCGGAGTTCCATCTGAGCGATCGCTTGCCGCGCCAACGCTTTGAGCGCTTCAATTTGTTGGCTCATTAGCTTTCGAGGAATCTGGTCAATTACGCATAAGGTGCCCAAAACAAAGCCATCGGGCGTTACCAAGGGAACTCCGGCATAAAACCGGATATAAGGGTCAGATGTCACCAGAGGATTTCTGGCAAAGCGTTCATCAACTAACGTATTGCGTACAATTAATAATTCATCTGATTTTAAAATTGTGTGAGCGCAGAACGCTAAATACTTTGCTGTTTCTGTTGCTTTCAGACCGATTTTCGACTTAAACCACTGGCGATTGCTATCAACCAAGCTGATGAGGGCAATGGGAGTGTTACAAATGTGGGAAGCCAGTGCAGTCAGATCGTCAAATGCCTGTTCTGCCGGAGTATCGAGAATTTCATAGCGATAAAGTGCCTTGAGCCGATTTGCTTCAGCCTCAAGGCTGGCTGCGTCGCTGTTTAGGGGCAAGAATGGTTGCGGCTCAAAAGAAGAATATTCGCTCTCCCCTTGAGGCAGAAGACTTGGGTTTTTTTTGGGTTGCTGAAACAGCAAATACCGTAGAGGCGGCTTGCTAAGGTGTCTGTATAGCGATCGCAGGATAGGACGGAGGATTTTCATCATCAATATGAACTAGAGCCGATACAGCCCCAGAAACTCTTCCTTTGATGTTTGCGGGCTTTCATCCCCTGAAGGTCTGTCTGGCTTTTGCGAGCGGTTGTTCGGCTTCCAGGTTAACTTTCCGGGCAGATAACTCCCACTTCAACCTGTGTCCAATATAAGCTGCCCTTACATTTAAGAAAGCATATTCGTTGGCGCTAGGCGATCGCTCACTTGTGAGTCGTTTTTAGCGCTTAGTTACGAGTCTTTGGTTGGGTATGACTGCCCTAACAGACAAAGTTAATGATTTGGAGGATAGGTAGAGCGCGTTTCGTTAACATCAAACCCATGCTCCTCAACGTCTTAAGAGTTTAACCCCACCCCAAACCCTTCACTGCTTTTCGATGAGGGCTTTAGGGTGAGGTTACGAGGATATATTGCAACAAAGCGAGAACCGCTATCGTGACGAATGACAGACTAATCAACCTCTTCAGGGGGAATTAAGTCTTGCTTGGACTCAATGATTACACTGGGTAAATTTTCAAGTTTTTCTGTAACTGGTAATTCTTCGAGAAGGGGGACTAAGAGCGTTAAGCCGCCAGGAATGCACTCGACATCAATCGGAGTGGTGCCAATAATTTCCCCATCTACGACAACTTTTTGCGGTGGATTGGTTCGTACCTGAATCCGTCCGGCTCGCAGATAGCCGATGTCGTCTCGTTCTGTGGCACTGCCGCTTAAGGCAGTTTGAAGTAAATGATAGGAGGCAGCGATCGCTCCGGCGACATTACTCGGTGCCACGACGGTTAAATCAAGCAACCCATCATCAAAAAGAATGCCCGCTGGACCTTGAGCCAAAATGGATGTGGGGGGTGCAGCATTGGCAATCGTTACAGCAGCAGCGGTTAGTTTCACGATTTTGTCTTCCGTCTCAATCTCAACCTCAAACGTGTTGAACTGCCGCAACTGTTGAATCCCTGCCAGGATGTATGCCATCATCCCCAAGCGGTTCTTCGTCTCTCTGTCCGCCCGTTCGACGGCTTCTGCCTCAAAACCAATCCCCGCGAGTAATATCATCGGTTTGCCGTTGCAGTAGGCGGCATCCACGACCCGCGTTATACCCCCCAAAATTGTCTCGCAGGCGGCCTCTATCGTATCCGGTAGCCCTAAAGCAGACGCCAGGGCATTTGCGGTTCCTCTTGAAATCACGCCCATTGGAATGTTCGTCCCCACCAAGGCATCGGCGGCGGCTGAGAGGGTACCGTCACCACCAGAGGCAATGATGGTACTGGCACCGCGTTCCACTGCTTCTCTTGCCAGTTGAGCAGCGTCAATTTCAGGCGTTGTCAGATAAATATCTAGGTCAATTTCCGGCTCTAAAAGTGCCCGGATTTTTGCCAAATCTTGATCGGGATCGCTTTGACCGGCAACTGGATTAAAGATGAGACAGGCAGAGCGTTTTATGTCATTAGTCATTAGTCATTAGTCCGTTGTGATCAGCGGTGAGTCGTTGTCATTCGCCCACTGTATGAGTCTATTACCAGTGGCGAATGACGAATCACCGCAGTATCTCTATTCACATCCTTGACCGAAGCGACGTAAATTGAGAACGTCGCTGATTTGGCGAATTTGGGTAAAACACCGCTCCAGTTGTTGGAGATCGCGGATATCAATGCATAGGTCGATGATTGCCGGTCGCCCGTCTGATGTTTTCACGCCTGCACCCCGCACATTAATATTGTCATCGCTTAAACGGGACAGGATATCGTTAAAGACTCCGACGCGGTCAAGCACTTCAATTTGAATGCTAACTTGATAGGTTTGAGGACGTCCGCTTGAGTCGGTGGGGTTCCAGCTAACGGGGACTAAGCGATCGCCTAGGACATTCGCCACATTATTGCACCCTTGGCGGTGAATGGAAATTCCGCGATCGCGTGTGACTGCACCAATAATCGCTTCACCGGGGAGCGGCCCGCAACATCCAGCACGATGATACAGTAACCCTTCCACACCAGCGATAGGCGTTTTGGTGCTGGGAGCTGGGATGGGACTTTTCGAGGTTGGAAGTGCAACAGCCGCTGCAAAATCTTTTATTGGGTCGGGGGCAGTCGCAATCGTTTGAGTTGCTTTCACGGCTTCTCGAATGCGATTGACTACCAGGTTGAGAGTGACTTCCCCGTAACCCAGAGCAGCCAATAAATCATCGACGCTGTGGTAATTACATCGTTCGGCGACCGACTGCATGGGGGTTGACTTCAGCAGAGATTCAAAGCCACTTTTGCCCAATTCTTTTTCTAGGAGTTCTCGACCGCGAGTAATATTTTCATCCCGATGCGATCGCTTGTACCATTGACGAATCCGGTTTTTCGCCCCGGTTGTCACCACAAAATTCAGCCAATCTAAACTGGGACGGCTATTTTTCTGAGTGATAATTTCAACAATGTCTCCATTCCTCAGCAGCGTGTCCAGCGTCACCATCCGTCCGTTGACCCGCGCCCCCGCACAGTGATTCCCCACTTCTGTATGAATCCGGTAAGCGAAATCGACGGGAGTGCTACCCCCAGTTAGAGGCACCACATCCCCTTGGGGCGTAAACACATAAACATCATCGTCAAATAAGTTGTCTTTGACGTTTTCCAGGTATTCCTGAGCATCCTTGAGATCGCTTTGCCATTCCAAGAGCTGCCGCAGCCAGGTAAACTTCTCATCGGTTGCGGTCATTTGGGTACGGTTGGAACTCCCGGTTTCCTTATATTTCCAATGAGCCGCAATCCCGTACTCGGCAATGTGATGCATTTCCAAAGTCCGAATTTGCACCTCTAAGGGACGACCCGTAATTCCGAGAACTACCGTATGCAGAGACTGATAGCGATTGGGCTTAGGTAAACCAATGTAGTCTTTAAACCGACCGGGGATCGGTCGGAAGGCATCGTGAACGACAGCTAAGGCGCGGTAGCATTCTTCATTCGTCTGAACAATCATCCGAATTGCTGCCAAGTCGTAGATTTCGTGAAATTCCTTCTGTTGCCGCTGCATCTTCTGGTAAATCCCATACAAATGCTTGGGACGCCCGCTGATGTCAAGGCAGGTAATACTAGATGAGGCGAGTCCCTGCCGCAGAATTTCTTTGACGTTCGCTAATCGAATCTCTCTGTCTGCCCGTTTTTCTGCCACCAACTCTTGTATTTGCCGGTAGGCTTCGGGTTCGAGATACTTAAACGTCAAATCTTCCAGTTCCCACTTAAATCGTCCGATCCCCAAGCGATTTGCCAGGGGTGCGAAGATTTCTCGCGTTTCCTGGGCAATTCGCCGCCGTTTGGCATCAGGCAGGTGTTCTAGCGTCCGCATATTATGCAGCCGGTCGGCTAGCTTCACCACAATTACCCGAATATCTTGAGCCATTGCCAGAAACATTCGGCGGAAGTTCTCAGCTTGGCGTTCGGTCTTGCTGGAAAAGGTTTCTGAAAATTTAGAAAGTTTGGTGACACCGTCTACCAGCAGCCGCACTTCTGAGCCAAAGCGCTGTTCGATTTCGTCGAGGGTGACGGGCGTATCTTCTACCACATCGTGCAGAAAGCCAGCTGCAATCATGGCAGCGCCACCGCCTAGGTCTCGTAAAAGACCAGCAACGGCGACCGGGTGACAGATGTAAGCTTCCCCGGATTTACGAGTCTGACCTTCGTGTAACTGGTAAGCAAATTCAAAGGCGCGACAGATTAAATCAGCGTCCGCAGGCGTTGGGAAAACTTTGACACTTCCCCCTTCGGGCATTGTGGGCTGTTTGGTGGTTTGATTGTCCTCATGACGCGCAATCAAACATTCCTGTAGCCAGTCAGGAATGACACAACTAATTGTAGAAGTTGGAGCTTGTGAGTTCATAGTGTTGAGCAGGTCGAGCATAAAGAGTAAAAATAGCGAGGAGTTGTGCTGACGTGGAAAATGATTTTGTCTAGAGGCTAAAAGGGCATCTCCTAGGGTCTGCATTGAAGAGTCCCTAGGTTCGCTGAATTTTGGATTTTCAATTGTCAAGGGTCGAGGGTAAGAATATTGTCAGAAATAGAGCGATCCACCAAGATACCGCTTGGCTAATGCCTACGCTTACTGCGCGTCGCGCTTCCGGTGCGACGTATCGCTCTTGCCCTTACCTAAAGCTTGCTTGAAGATTGCAAGCCTACACCAGTTAGCTGGTGCTTAGCAATTGCCTTGTTGAATAGACAAAATTCTTTACATTGATTCTAGCGGAACAACGTGCCAATGTTGCCTCAGTCTTACCAACAACGTTATCAGGAACTTTTGACAGCTCTAGAACAGCTGCTGCATACAATGACAGCCGCTAATCAAGAACAAGAAGGGATCGGTGAAAAATTTCAACACGTCAAACAAGTTTTTGCACAGCAAATTACCATTTTGACGGGTGATGAATTAGACCCAGAGATTGAGCCTCGGTGGAGGTCTTTCCAGACGGAAATCTATCGAGCGCTGCGACTTTTAGAGATGGATATGACATTTTTGCAGGCGTCTCGCCGTTCGGCAACCGCTAATCCTCGACAAGCGGCGATAAGCGATCGCTTATCAACCCTGATTGGCTACTGTCAAGCCCTCCTGCAAGCAGACGGAGATCGGGAAAGCCAGGGAGAAATATAGGGGCGGATTTCACCGGCTTTCTCTGGTATCTCGCAGATTGCCTTGATAAACCCACCCGCTTTGACAGCAAGGGATCGCAGGAGTCGCTGTCCTGGTGCAAGTGCAAGATGTCCGAAAAAACAGAGTAAATTAATAAAAAATTAAACTAGGAGAGGAAGAAAAACTGGTGAACTGTCCAAAATGTAAGAGTGTATCGCTACTCGATGGCACCCTGGCGGGAAATTTAGCTGTAAAACACTGCACTGATTGCAAGGGAACCTGGATTCCCTCTGCGGAATACGAAGCATGGCAAGCACAGCAACCGGAACTGACTCCCGCAGATCCGGAATCTATCGCTCAAATCCTAAATGTGGATTTTGTGCAGTCTCCCTTTGATACCAAAGCAGCACTGTGTCCGGAGTGCGGTCGTTATTTATCTCGCGCCAAGGTAAGGCTGAAAACGCCGTTTTATGTAGAGCGTTGCCTGAATTGTAATGGGATTTGGTGCGATCGCGGGGAGTGGGAGGTACTATCTCAATTAGGGTTGCACACGACGATTGAGCAGCTGTTTTCCAGTGAATGGCAGATCAAGGTGGAAAAACAGCAACAATCCGAGAAAGAACGTGAAGCCACAATGGAAAAACTCGGTCCCGAATTGGCAGCGCGTGTGTTTGAGCTGGCGGAACAGTTAGCAAAACATCCGAATGGAGATTTTGGTGTCGCCTATCTGATGCGGCAAGTAGGCGTCACAAAATAGCGGAAATCGCGACCTTGTTGGATTACTAATTGTTCATCACCCATTCCTTATTCCCCGTTACCGAATGACTGAGAGCCTGTTTTGTGTAGAAAATCTGCGGGTTGCTTATCCCAGCCGTCGATCTACTGCTATGCCTTCTTGGGCAGTGGATGATGTCTCTTTCACTTTAGAACCTGGAGAGAAACTGGGATTAGTGGGAGAATCGGGCTGCGGTAAATCTACTCTGGGAAGGGCGGCGATGCGCTTGTTACCAGCTTCGTCTCGCATTGAGGGGCGGGTGACGTTTGCTGGGAATTCCGTGTTCGATCTGACTCCGGCACAGTTACGGCGGTTTCGGGGGGAAGCGGTGGCGCTGGTGTTTCAAGATCCGATGACGCGCCTCGATCCCCTGATGACGATTGGGAAGCACTGTCTGGAAACGCTCCGGAGTCATCAACCTCATCTGTCACGGCAACAGATGAAAGAAAAGGTACTCGAAACCTTGGATGCGGTGAAGATCCCGGCAAGTCGATGGTCGCAGTATCCTCATGAGTTTAGTGGAGGAATGCGGCAACGAGTCGCGATCGCGCTGGCTTTGCTTCTCAACCCAAAGTTAATTGTGGCAGATGAACCTACGACCAGTTTGGACGTAACCGTAGCCGCACAGATTTTACAAGAATTGACGCGACTGTGCCGGGAAAGGGAGATGGCACTGTTGCTGATTTCTCACGATTTGGCAATGGTGGGAGAGTATTGCGATCGCATTGCGGTGATGTATGCCGGGAAGATGGTAGAAACTGGCTCACCCCAGTCTATCTTTCGGCAACCGCAACACGAATATACGCGATCGCTTTTGGACGCGGCTTTTCACATCAGGAAATATGACACGGAAGTTGAGGAGCCGAAGAGCAATCATTCATTACCAACCCCCCTCTTGCGAATCAAAAATTTGCAGCAGTACTACACCTTAGAGAGCAATTTCATCGGACAGTTTCTTTCCAAAAATGTCCCCGTTATTAAAGCGGTAGATGATATCAACTTGGAACTTTATCCAGGGGAAATTTTAGGCTTAGTGGGAGAATCCGGATGCGGGAAGAGTACCTTGTCCCGGACGATCTTGCAGTTAATTCGACCAACGAAAGGAAGCGTTGAGTTTCTAGGACAGGATTTAGCTCAGATGTCTACTAAAGCCGTGAGGGCATCGCGACGGCAAATGCAAATGGTGTTTCAAGATCCCCATGCTTGTCTCAATCCGCTGATGACAGTCGGTGAAAGTATTGCCGATCCCCTGTTTATCCACAAACTGGCTAGCCCCGATGAGGCGAAAGTGCAGGTAATGCAGATGCTAGAGCGAGTAGGTTTAACGCCTACAAGCGAGTATTATCAACGGTATCCCTCGGATTTGTCGGGGGGACAGCAGCAACGGGTTGCGATCGCTCGTGCTTTGATTACTCGACCCAAACTGCTAATCTGCGATGAGCCGGTGAGTATGCTAGATGCTAGCGTCCAGACACAAGTACTGGAGTTGATGTTAGAGTTAAAGCGGGAATTCGATTTAACGTATTTGTTTATTACTCACGACCTCTCTGTGGCAAGATTTTTGTGCGATCGCATTGCAGTTATGAATGCCGGTCGTATTGTCGAACTCGGCTCAACCCACGAGATTTTTACGAATCCCCAGCACCCCTACACCCAGACGTTACTACAAGCCGCCCCTTTGCTGGTATCGCAGCAGCCAAAATAGAATTGTTTTGACTGGTCAGCACAACATGGCATCTACGATCGGCTTCAGAGTCAGGGACTAAATGGTGTGTTAAAATCCTTAAATATAGACTTATATTCGGCTGTAGTGTTTGTTATTTCTACTGACAGGCAGTTTCTCCGGATCTAACTCTCTACACCACTTTTTTGATTCTGGAGACATTCCATGTCAATCTATGTAGGCAACCTATCCTACGAAGTTACGCAAGACGACCTCAGTAATGTTTTTGCTGAGTATGGAACCGTTAAGCGGGTTCAGTTGCCAACCGATCGCGAGACAGGTCGGATGCGTGGTTTTGCTTTTGTGGAAATGGATACAGAAACTGAAGAAACTGCCGCCATTGAAGCTCTCAACGGCGCTGAGTGGATGGGACGAGAGCTAAAAGTGAACAAAGCTAAGCCTCGTGAGGATAAAGGAGGCGGAGGTCGTCCTGGTGGTGGCTGGGGCGGCAACAATAGAGGCGGTGGCGGCGGCGGCGGTGGCGGTGGCGGCGGCTATCGACGCTACTAATGCAATTAATCAAATAGTTTAGGAGGACACCGGATGACCCAAGTAGTTGTAGGCGAAAATGAAGGCATTGAGTCAGCCCTGCGCCGATTTAAGCGTCAAGTCTCTAAAGCAGGGATTTTTCCAGATATAAGACGGCAACGTCACTTTGAGACTCCTTTGGAAAAACGCAAGCGCAAAGCGATCGCGAGAAGGCGTAAGAAGCGTTTCCGCTATTAAGTCTTACCGTCCGAAAATCGAGTTTAAGACAGATTAATAACTTCATCTGTAACATTCTTCAGCACAACGCAGCCTCAAGAGCGTTTTACAGCTTGCTATCAAGCGATCTTTGCTTAGGCTCTATTTCAAAAGCTGGTGAGGCTTTAAAGCAAAATTTGAACGCATCACCATCACAAGTTTTGAAATAGAGCCGTTTCTTGTATTTTTCTCTACAAATTTTAGCAAGCATGACCCCAGAAGCAATACGTATTATCGCTGACCTAAGGCGTGAGTTCTATTCTCTCTTTGCTACTGCTATGAATGTGCCAGTAAGAGTTACTGGAAGTTCCTATAGTAGTAACTTTCCGATTGCATCTTGGATAGACAATCGGAGCCAAGTGAACTATATAAGTATTTACGCATACACTGCACCAGACAAGTTAATTCCTCAACGCCCATTTCTTTTAAGAGTGGCGATTAATAAGAGCGCTGGTAGAGTTACAACGGCACAATGGGGAAGAGAATGTCGAGGACTTAATCAGGGTTGGTACTTCGAGTTAACTGTACTACCAGAGGAAATCTTAGACTTTCTACCTTGGGTCGTCAGCTTGGTGAAAGCGCACGACCGGGGTTCCCTGTCGCTTGTTCAAGACCCCCCTCATCCATTTGAATTTAAAGTATCCGAAGGGCCTTTGTCCAATGATGCTTGGACTCATTCTGCTTTGAAGATTGCAGACTCTTCAAAGTCTCAATCTTTCGTTCCCGCGATACTTCCGGAACCGAAGAACCGAGGTGCAGAGGTGTCTAGGAGTAGAAGAGCCGGAATATAAGGCCGGATTTCACCTGAAAATCTTTCGATATCACAGATAACATTGATAAACTGTCCTGGGGATCGAGGGACTAGAATTATAAAAGATTCCTTAGTTTGATTTTGGGATAAAGCCGCACAAGCGTATTCCACTTTACGTCCCAAGACTCCGGTTATACTAAACTTACTTGTCGCCTTGAATATTCATCCTGGAAGGGAAGAATCCTTTAAAGGCGGCGTTTCAAGCAGGCAGCAAGGTGACAACCGTGGGTCACACCTTTTTAATGGAGGCAGGACGATGGACGCTCCAAGGAAATTGGCTGGAGCGTCACGAGATGCCAATCACCGTGAGTGGCAGAACATTAGTGGCCTGGGGTCGAGAAAACTGGTTCACAATGGTGACAAAGCTGAGCTTTCCAGGCAGCGCCCGCGAGGAAATTTCTTTACAATATCGTGGGCGATTTGATGCTGGGGAACGCCAATATACCTATGTACTACAGCACAATCTTTTAGGTCGTGTTGAGGGCGAGGGCTGGGTTACGCCAGATTCGATCGTTCAGCGTTACTGGGTATTAGGCGATCGCCAGCGGCGCACTGGTTTCGATACCTTGCACCGTCTCAATGAGAATACCTACTACCTTTCTAGTGGCATCATGGCGGGTCATTATTTGACTAGCACGATGGAAGCAACGATGGAGCGTCAGCCACAATCATATTCTTGATCGCTCTAGAAATTCAGCTTCAGGCTCTAGATGGTCAGTAAGAAGTATAAAGTGTGAAATATGAAGTGGAATTTGGGAAATATAAAGTAAGAGGTATGAAGTAGGAAAGAACGTTTACTGGTCTTTCCGGTTTCTTGCGTGGAACTCAGTATCTGTTTTCGCTTGAAGGCTTAAAACTCCATCCTGAAGACATAAGACTGCATCCTTTGAGATAAAGTTAATAGTTCCCTATAGGTAAATATTACAAATGCTCCCGATTTTAGGAGCCAAATTATGATGACAGACCCCAACACCGATCGCTTACTCGCCAATCGCTATCAACTCTTAGGGTTGGTAGGCAAAGGCGCAATGGGTCGAGTGTATCAAGCCAGGGATATGTTACTGGGAGGTGTCACCGTCGCGGTTAAGTTCCTCTCTCAGACGCTACTAAACCAAAAAATGCGCGATCGCTTTGAGCGAGAAGCAACCATCTGCGCTGTTTTGGGAGAAAAAAGTATTCACATTGTCCGAGTCAGGGATTATGGCGTGGACGAGAACGAAATCCCGTTCTACGTCATGGAATTTCTCCAAGGGGAGAGTCTGAGCGAGGTTCTCAAAGACCGGCCCCTGTCCTTGCCCCGATTTTTGAATATCACTCGCCAAATTTGTTTAGGGCTACAATGCGCTCACCAGGGCATCCTCATAGATGGTGAAGTCTGTCCGATTATTCATCGGGATATAAAGCCTAGTAATATTACAGTCGTTCAAGATACGACTTTAGGTGAGTTAGTCAAGATTCTGGATTTTGGCATCGCCAAGCTGCTCCAGTCCGACATCGCTCAGACTAACTCGTTTATGGGCACTTTAGCTTATTGTTCTCCAGAACAAATGGAGGGCAGAGAACTAGATAAACGCTCTGACATTTATAGTCTGGGCGTAATGATGTTTGAGATGTTGACGGCTGAGATGCCCTTAATGGCAGAGACTCACTCGTTTGGCGGCTGGTATAAAGCTCATCACTTTATCCCCCCAAGAACTTTTGATTCGGTTAATCCCGATCTAAAGTTGCCAAAATCTCTAGAAAGCTTAGTGATGAGCTGTTTGGCAAAAGTCCCTAGCGATCGCCCCCAAAATGCGGCTCAAGTGTTGCAAGCATTAGAGCCATTGGAGCAACGTTTTGGTCAAGGTCGGCAATTAGGTCAGCGGATTGGAGAAGTTTTATCTAAACTGCCCGTCGTAGCCGATCCCAAACCTAAGAACGCCCCGACAGCCGATGAAGTCTGCCGCTTAACTTCCTGGCCTAAAAACAAACCAATTGCAGAGATTGTATTTCCCCATCTACTTCGCACTAGCCGCGAAGTTTTACCTACCCTGTGGGTCATGCTTCACAAACCGGAAATTCAGAATCGCCTGATCAGCACTCGCTACAATCAGTTTCTGTTTTTGATGTCTCCTCATCCTATGCTGCTGTGGATTACCGCCCTGCACAACCGCGAACAAGGCCCTCGCTGGCTCAGTTGCTACCTGGATCTAAAAACTTCTATGGGTCAGGATATTGTGCGACAACTGGGAGAAAACGGGATTTACCGGATTTTGTTCTTTGCTTTAGAAGAACCGCATCGGTGCGCGAATGTAATGATTTCCACAATTGCCCCGGTCCAACGCCAAATGTTGCAAGAGTGGGCAAATACAAGCCAAACCTTACCCTCAGTGGCTCAGCCCCAAATGAGTAAAAGTCTGCTCAAGCAAGAGTTTGAGAAGCTAAAGCCCAAGATTTTGATGAAGCTGGAATCTGTTCAGACCGGAGATTATTCTTCGGATATCTCAGGCTAGTCTGGGTGCTGAGTTAGGGCAAGAGAGTCAGGAGTTCATGGAGAGTCCAATAGACTCGCGCTTGATTATTTTTAATTTTACACTTGATGCGATCGCGTCGCCTATGCCCGCAGGCGTGCCTGCAAAGCGTCTATTCGCCAGTGGTTCTTGCTTTCGCTCATGTCTGCACAGCGATCAAGCTGTCGCATTTATTTTTGTAGTATGAAAATTTTTGTAGTACGAAAACCTAAACTCAAAAAACCAATTTCGCTTATGCCAGTACTGCCAAACTTGTCATAAACTATTCAACTTCATGTCAAAACTCTGAAAAATCGGTACCAATTCAGCAAGCTTGACACGCCAACCGAGAAATCTTGGTCTACGTTCATCTACTTAAACACGCTTCCTTACTACAAGATATTATCTTTGTCCTTCGGATATTTAAATAGACAACGCTTCCAACCGTAAGCAATTTCCTAAAACTCAACTTTCTTGAAACTGAAGTTGACGCCCCAGCACCCCCAGCTTCTTTCCCCTGAGGAACAAAGCAAGAGACGGAGGTCGCCCACTGCGACACGGATACTCTATTCCTGAGGATTTGGCTCTAAGCCCCATTGGTGCTTCAGAAGATGCTTGTATGTAGCTTCGCGCATCACCATTTGTTCATAGAGTTTGACCAAGAAGTGCTGAGCTTGTTCGCGGCTCATATTCTCCACTTGGCTTTCAAAGGAACGGATGCTGAATTGTTGTTCGAGAGACAGTTCGATAGGTTGGTTCATGGTAAGCTCCGACTTTAGAGAGAGTGTATGTTTATCAATCGCTGAAGCACTCACAGGGTAAGGGCTGAACATCGCTGAACCGTCTAACCATTTCCCTGTTATTACGAAAGATAACAATAATTTGACAAAATGCCCATCTTTCTTTGTGTATACTTCAGTTGATCCCAAAGATGGAATATGCACCCAGAAAGTTTCATCTAGGGTTGAGGTAGTTTTAGCAAGTTGTTGGAGGGAAAATTGCTCATCACGAACAAACGGCTAAGTAAATATACTTATTAAGCCATAGCAGTGCCGCTCTTAAACCAGTGGAGACGCAATGCAGTTCCCTAAACACATTGCATTCAACACATTTGCTCTCTCAAGTGACTCTACCCACCCAGAGGATGTCTGAGAAGTCGGTTATGGCACCATCCAGTCGGTACTGCCTTTTCTGCATTTGGGCGACTTATGCGGTAGCCGCCCCTACGAAAGGCTCATCGAGCAATCCTCAAGGCTTGTCAGAATTAATCGCATTAGCGATCTCGTAGTGGGGCTGTATGGCGCTCAGCTCGAGCCTTCGCACTGCATAGCGCTAAGGAAGAGGAAGAAAAGAGATGGAAGATTTCATGAATGATTTAAGATGAATGGCGCTGACTTAAGCCCTGAACTAAAACCCTAAACTAAAGTTTGGGCTAAGAGCTAAGGTCAGTTTTAACTGACTAAAATACTGCCAGAACAAAAGCTTTCAACCTGTGAAAACACGTTGAAAGCTTTAAGGTGAGGGATTTATCTCAAGGCTCTTATGTCAGTGCCATTCGATTTAAGATGGCTATACTACTTTTCAAATATCCTCTTAAACTGATAGCTGAGAGATTAAAGGTTGACTTGCTGAATCGTTTGGCGCAGGATTTGACTAGATCGTTGCAATTGTTCTGACTCTGTAGGGGTCAAAGAGAAATTCAGAACCCTGGTAACACCCTGACGATTTACGACCGCAGGCAAACTCAGACAAACATCATTAATTCCGTGAAGACCATTTATCAAACTACTAACAGTCAAAACTCGGTTTTGATTGCGTAAAATTGCTTGCACAATCTGAGTAACCCCTAAACCAATTGCGTAGCAAGTTGCTCCTTTGCGTTGGATAATCTCATAGGCGGCGTTCTTGACCTGTTGAAAAATCTCGTCAATTTGTGCAGTTTTCGTTAAATCATTATTGTCATGAACATCTAATAAATTCATTCCCGCAATATTGGCTTTGCTCCAAACGGGAACTTCACTGTCTCCATGTTCCCCAATAATGTATGCGTGCAAACTACGCGGGTCAACTTGTAACTTTTGGGCTAACAGATAGCGAAAACGAGCTGTATCTAACACCGTGCCCGAACCAATCACACTAGAACTCGGCAACCCAGAAAGCTTCCAGGAAACATAGGTCATGATATCTACTGGATTCGAGACAATTAAGAGAATCGCTCCTGGAGAACATCTCACGATTTCTGGAATCAAATTTTTAAAGATTTCGATGTTGCGCTGCACCAAACTTAACCGATTTTCTCCAGGCTTTTGTTTTGCTCCTGCTGTGACAATTACAATATCGGCATTTTCCCCATCTTCTAGGGTTCCCGCGCGTACTAGGCTGGGTTCGACAAAGGGTAGCCCGTGGACTAAATCCATGACTTCCCCTTCTAGCTTTTCTCGATTAACATCAACAATCACCATTTCATCCAAGGTGTTTTGAATCAGGATTGAGTAAGCGCAAGCCATTCCTACCTGACCTGCACCAATAATGACTCCCTTCCGGGGACGACGAGCGATCGCTAAGTCAAGATTAGTCTCGGTAGGGGTTGTAAATAATTCTTCAAACATATCTATCTGATGGAAAATGTCGTTGATGTAATGATATCGAAAACCAATCCTTTTCAGATAAAGCTAACCTTCTTTTCCTTTAATTATTTTTATCCTTGTGTCTCAACAACAGTCTTTTAGGGTCTCCAGAATGTTTTGGAAACGCTAAACCACGGCGTTAATTTTAACAATTCGCTACTTCTATGAAACCTTGTTTAACTCGATTCTTTCTCTATCAAAAGTTTTATTTCCGTAGTCACTACTAAACAAATCAAAAATAATAGATAACTCTCCATCGGCAAGTTGTTTTACATGAAGCAAGCTAAAATTATTTTTAGTACATACATATATTTTTTCTATTTTGTAGGGACTTTTAGTTTCATTACTTTCAATAAAATTTTCATCAATGACTATCTTTTGTAATATGTTCATAGCAAATTTACTTAAAGATGCATAGGCGATACCGCTAGAAGTAAGCTGAAACACTTTAGCCGATGGAGATTGCTCGTGGGATAACTTGAAAGCAGCTCCCATGTGTACATCTCCGCTCAAAAATACAATAGGTTTCTTGGTTTTTTGGGAAACCTCAAAAACCTTATTTAATAGTTGATCTCGTTCTGCCCAATTAGATTTATGATCCCAATGATCTCGTAAATCATCAGTGTACTTCCAATAGGGGATGTCTAAATTATTAACAGCAAAGCTCTTAAAATGAACGACTGGAACTGGCGACACAATAAATAAAACGCGGGATTCAGAATCATATTGGGAATTTAGCCAACCGTCAAAACGTTTCCACTGCTCGGCACCTAAAAGACGCAGCTCTTGCCGATTATAATCATGATGTCCCCTCATATCTAATACATAAAAACTACAGAATCCACAATTGAACTGATAGTCAAATTGATCAATACTGGTATCTGTAGGAGGATTATGAGAATGTTCGTATTCTTGATAAACTTGCTTAGCAGCCTCAAACATTTCATTTGCTAGCCGCAAATGTTCTTGAGTATTTCGCAACTGCCATGAAGTATCTAGCTGTGCGGCTAATTCATTGGGTGTATAAGAACCCCAGCCATCCATAATTTCATGGTCATCCCATATCATATAGGTGGGAAAAGTTTGAAAAAGTTGTTGCACCTGGGGGATGCCCCAATAACCCCGATAGATATCTCGATACCAGGAAATCATATCGGTTTTAGAAGGGTTTTGTTTTTTGTTCTTCCTCAACCAGCTCCAGATATTTAATTGTTTATTTCCTTCTCCATCCACATATACTTGGTCGCCAGTACCTATCAAAAAGTTTGCATTTGTATCCAATAATTCTTGCTTAAATTTGTCCCACATTTCCAAATTGAGGAGCTGATGCTCGTCGTAAGGCATATGGCAACTGAACATCCCAAAATTCACCTCTGTGGGATGTTCTGGAAAGGTTTGAAATGACAGGTTTTGTTCGTTGCCCAGTTCCCAGGGTTTTTCTCTATCCAAGTGAAATAGAGCGTAATAATAGCGAGTATCGGGTTGGAGATTTTTTAGGTCTACTACACCTGTTAAGTCATGCTCTTGATTGAGTTGGAGTGGGACAAGAGTAACGCTATAAATTTCTTGGGAAATACTTGGAGAGGTTAATCGCAACCAATGCCCTTTTTCGTCGTTGATTATCTCCGGAGTGCCATTGGTAGGAATTCGATGGCGAGAAAATACTAGCCAGTAATCTCCAGGGGAAGACGCCCGGAACCACAGGCGGGTGCTAGTGGGAGTAGTATGTCCAATGATGCTGGCACAATCGAGACGGGAATTGGGCCAGGGGCGCTGTTCGGGGTCATAAAAATTGAGGTGGGACAAGGTCAAATTGAAACTCGGCTTTGATAGAATGTCTGCGAATTTCAATATTAACTAGAAACGGTTGATATTGATGGTTTAGCGGACATTTAGGCGACAAACACAAGGAACCGAATCATCGGCGCGATATACTTTGCGATCGCGCGTTATTCCTATCGCTGCTTATTTTGGATTCTAAACTGCTGCCCAGAACCTCTATAAATCAAACGCTGTCAGTCACGCTGCTAAAATTAAACGCCCCCACTCGCACCCCAGGCACAACACTGCTGCCATAGCGTTGGACTGTACTCAGAGCATCCACATCCCGCAGCATTTCAGGCAAACTCTGGTTAAAGCGCAAGTTTTTAATTGGGTAAGCAATTTGACCATCCTCGATCCAGAAGGTGCCATCACGACTCATTCCCGTTACGACTAATGATCGAGGATTCACATAGCGCACGTACCAAGCCCGACTCACCAAAATTCCTCGCTCTGTCTGGGCGATTAGGTCAGCTAGACTTCGATCTGAGCCAGTCATCACAATTGGATACATCGCGCCTGTCGGCTTTTTGCCCTGCTGTGCCGCCCAGTAGCGGCTATAGGAAAGCGTTTGAGGGATACCGTCCTGAATGACTTCTTTGTAGTCATTGCTTAATCCATCGCCAAAGAAAGTGCCTAACTGCAACAGAGGATGAGCGGCATTTCGCTGTACTTGTACGATGGGGCTAAACATTGCTTCGCCTAAACGGTTGCCCGCGGGTTTGCCTGACTCATCAGTGCGAGACATAAACGACCGCCCTTCATCTGCTGCGCGTGCATCCAAATTCCAGACGATCCAAGGGAGCAAAGCAGCAAAAGCGGCTCCATCAAAGACAACTGGATACGCGCCAGGATGGACTTCGCGGGGTTGGCGCGACTTGATTGCCCGCTCAATTAGCTGCTGGGTTAATTCCTCAATTGGCAACTGTTCAAGCGCCCAAGCGGAGCGATTACACCAGGAGGAACCATCGCCAATTCGAGCTGTAAAGCTGAAATCTGCCTCTGTAGTTTGATTGCAGGCGCGTAGTCCCCGCGAGTTTGCGATCGCATATAAGTTCGTCTCTGTACTCAACGTTCCCGAACCATCCACTCCCGCCTTCGCACTCATGGCGCAGACACGCTGGATAATTTCGCCCCGTGCTAGCGGTGAAAGGGTTGCCGTTGCCTCATCGAAGGCTGGGGTTCGCTCTTCGTAAACTTGAGGTTCTAGCAGTGGCACCCACTCCGGATCTTCTGGGGCGAAACGGGCAAGTTCTTCCGAGCGTTTGATGGCAGATGCGCTCGCATCTGAATCTAAATCTGTCGTAGAACTAGAGGCACTCTTGCGTCCGAAGTAACTGGTGATGGTGAGCTTAAACTGAGTGCTACTAATATTTTGGCTAATTTGATTTTCCGAGAAGCGGCTGAGGGATTCTTCACCAGTGCTGAGGCTGACAAATACCTCCTCTGCTTCCGACTGTTTAATAACTTCTTCTAATAGAGAGATCGCCCGATCTTTACTGATTAAACTGGGTGCTGTTGCTAGAGTCACGATAATTCTGAGATTTGTGGATGGTTAAGTCTGGGATGAAGCAATGCGATCGCGTTTTGATTTCGGGTGCGAGGCTTTTCAAATGCCAATCAACAAAATAATTAAAACCTCTATTCCAGAGTGCCAGATTATTCGTAAATTCAGCAACGCTGCAACAGTCAGTCGTTCTGATGTCCGTGAGTTTTCTATCTTTACATCCCAATAGGTTATCCCAGCTTGCTTTATTCTAGTTACAAAATATTACATTTATGCTAAAACAAGGTACTAAAGATAGTATTGACAAGAAAGAAATATTATTTTGCAATTCTGGAATAGAGGCGAGAGATGACCTACGAAAGAATACGAAAATCTTCTTCTTGGAATCCCGCTTCTAACCAGAAAAACAGCCACAGCATTCAGTCGCGCTCTTTTGCAAGCCAACCAAAACCTGATTCGCAGCTGCCTCCTACCCAGCAGGAAATAGAAAATCAAGCATTTGACCAGCATAAGTTTGAGGCGACCGGGCTAGAAATACAGGCGAAACTAGGCAGCATAACGCCAGAGGGACAGGAACGACTAACGGTATTACAGGCAAAGATGGATGCCTTTTGGCAGCAGAAAAGAGAAAGTACGCAACGCCAAGGCATTAACTTATTGGAAATCCCCAACCTATTTGCTCCCCGCCAAATATCAACACCCCAACCAATTCAGGCAAAACTGACGATTGGAGAACCAGGGGATCGGTACGAACAAGAGGCAGATCGAGTAGCGGCTCAAGTCGTGAGTCAGATTAATAACGCACCTGCGCCTAAACAGTCAGCTTCGGGTGAAACTGTCCAGCGAGACGAAATGCCCCAACTGGATGAGGAGGAAAAACTCCAGCAGAAACCAGAAGGCAGCATCCAGCGGCAAGATACGCCCCAACTCGATGAAGAAGACGAACTCCAGATGAAGCCAATAGTGCAGCGTCAGTCTGGAGCGGATGGAATGGCTGCAACAGCGGATCTGGAAACATCCATCCAACAAGCCAAAGGTAGCGGACAATCCCTCTCGGAAAGCATCCGAGAACCAATGGAAAAGGCATTTGGCGCAGACTTCAGCAGTGTCAAAATCCATACTGATGCCCAATCTCACCAGCTAAATCAATCAATTCAAGCTAAAGCTTTCACTACGGGTCAAGATATCTTTTTTCGGCAGGGGGAATACAATCCAGGGAGCCGCGGGGGACAAGAATTGTTGGCGCACGAGTTAACTCATGTGGTGCAGCAGAATGGGGGTCAGGTACAGCGGCAAATACAGAAATCATCTGAATTGTCCCCTGGCTCTCAAATCATGAGATTGAATGATACGCAGACTGGGGAACTGCCACTCATTCAAGCAAAAGAAATTATGGGAGTGAAAGCGTTTCAAGCAGCAACTTCGGTTTCCTTCTCCCGTCGTCCATCCGAACTAAAAAAAGTTGATGAAGCACTGAAGAAAGTACAACAGGCAGGTACAGATAGCATTCTGCTGGGTGAGTTATTAGAGGCAATCGATCGCTGTCTAGATAAATTCTCAGATCTGCATCCTAGAAGATCGGGCGTTATTAGCTTGCGCGACCAAGTTATAGAACAGCAGACAGAAATTAGCCTGAAACTTCAAGATAATGACCAGCAGGCTCCAGCGGAAGGAAGAAGCCGAAGTGGAGCTTTTTCTGCTGAGAAACAAAGTGTTGGCAAAGGCAGCAATTTTAGTGATTTTGACAGCAAGCAATATCGAGTGTCAGGGCGATCGCCAAATCGGATAATTGAGGAGGTTAAGCGCACGCAATTAGGAAATGGGAAAGTCGTTTATTTCGCAATGGGTTTGGTGACTGGTTTTAACGGCAAAGCACCTCGCGTAGCACCCTATCCACAACCCGTCTCTCTAGGAGATTGGTACCCCTCTGTAACTCATATCAATGGTATGCAAGTAGCGCCAAAATCGGGACTTTTAAGCGCCGCAGCATTGCAAGAATCAGTCAACGAAGCGCTAGATGCTCAAGACGATGCCGCATTAGGACAGAATGCCATAGATGTTCTTTACACCTATAGCGCTCAACGGGGTGGTGTGGTAGCCGATCTGATTGACTGCCTCAAAGGAAAAGTCCAAGTTGACGACGAAGCAACAGAGAAGCAGGAAGAAATCATGCTAGATGCGGTGCGCCGCAAAACACGGGTTACTGTTTCTGCTCACAGCCGAGGAACGATTAAAACTGACAATGCAGTTAGAAATGTACACGAAGTTTTGCAACAAGAATATCTATTATTAGCAAGACAAGACCCCGCAGTTCTCAAAATCTATCAAGATTTTGCTCTGTTCTATCAAGAAAATGATATGGGACTAGGTATAGACCCAGAAATATTAGCGGCGGCGGCGCGAGAGGAAGCAGCTAAGAGGATGGCTAGCGATCGCGCTAAGGAGGATATGAATACTTATATCCAATTAATTTTTGCCGGAAATGCTGTACAGCATCCGTCTTCAATATTAAAAACCGACCTATATGTGGGTGGATTTGACCCAGTTAGTTTTGCCGTCGGGACTTATAGCCACATTGGTAGCAGGATAGACTCTGCTATTGGTACGGGAGGACACGCTAAATCAACAGTTCATAGCGTGGGTAAAACTAAGGGACATGGTTTTGTCGGGAATTATGTTCCCGCTGTTAGCGATAAAATTGCTGAAGACTTAAGCGGACGGGAAGATATCCAAGACAAGCAAGCTAACCAAGCTTTATCTAATATTGATCCCGAAAGGTTAGCAGAATTAGAGCAAATGGGTAATAACTCTAGAAGGCGTAGGGGTAGGTAGGTTCGTTCGATTAGCGATCGCGTTTCTACTTAATGATTTGAATTTGCTTTTTCTGCTGTCAATAGTAGGAAAAACTATATTTTATTCAGGTCAAAATTTTGCTGAAAGACGATGTAAATGCTGGTTTAGCAGCAATAAGTAAGCCAGATACTTCACCTAAATTAGTTTTAGATGAATCGGGTGGCTGCACTATTTCGCTCCCCTTTCCTCCTTCAATCGTTAAGTTGTCGGGAGGACAGTTGCAGGTAGAAATAAGAATGGCAAAAACGGGTGAGTTTTTTACTTTGTTATCACCTTTAGCAGCGGTTCACGGTCAACTAAGCCGAGAATTTTTAGACGCTTTATTGCACAGGCAATTTTATGCCGAACAGGTTTCTAGTCTGAGTTTTGCGATCGCAGTTGTCGGCGATAGCGATCTGCTAGTGGCAGTTCATCATTGGATGCTGGATGCGATCGCACCAGAAGAATTTAAACGTTTATTTCAAAAATTTATCTCGGCAGTTTTATCTGCTATTCCAGAAATTAATAATATGGCTAGTTCTGAAATATCGTTAGCACCGATTCATTCAGAGGAAAATTCTTAAATAATTGGCAGAGTTTTCGGGAATTTTGCTGTTAAATTATCTAAAATTAGAAAAAATAATCTACTTTTTCTGTAGGAAGATAGCGATCGCCTTAGAAATTGAAGATGATAGGGATGCGATCGCATCTCCATTTCAAATCACGAGGAACTGCCAATCTGAATATCGCGCACTCGCACGGGTACGCAGGCGTGAGTCATTTGGGCAATTTGGATCGGTTCGCCTTTACCGCAATTGTTAGCACCGCACTGCATCCATTCTGAGGCGGGACCAACTGCATCCACGCTATTCCAGAAGTCAGTTGTCATTGAATGGTAGGTAACATTTTTGAGCATCCCTACCACTTTCCCTTTCTCGACTTTCCAGAAAGCATCGCCGCCAAATTGGAAATTGCGGCGCTGTTGATCGATGGAGAAACTGCCAATCCCGTCGATTAAAATCCCGTCTTCGGTGTCAGCAATCATCTGGGCTAAAGTGGCGGTGTGGCTGCCTCCCTCTGACCCTGGCTCTAGCCCTAAATTAGGAATGCGAACCATCGGCACGCTTGACCAACTATCAGCATAGGCGCAACCGTTACTGCTGGGGCGTCCGAGTCGATGGGCAGTTTCGCGGTCTGTTAGATAGTCTACTAAAATGCCATCTTTGACAACGTACCAATCTTGTGAAGCAACGCCTTCATCGTCGTAGCCTGCGGTACTGCGTCCTCCCGGCTGAGTGCGATCGCATTTAAAATTCACCCAAGGCGCGGCATATTGCAGTTTGTCCAATTTATCAGTCGTGGCAAAACTGGTGCCTGCAAAGTTGGATTCGTAGCCGTACACGCGATCGAGTTCTGTGGGATGTCCGACTGATTCGTGAATGGTTAAAAATAAGTTAGTCGGCTTGAGAATTAAGCTGGAACGAACCCCCGAAGGACCAACTGGCGCGTGAACTTTCTCCATCGCTTCTTCAGCAACCCGATCGACTTGGCTGAGGATATCTGACTGATCGATATGCTCATAACCGATGTTCAAGGGCGGACGTTCGTAGCTGCGGCTTTGAGCATCGCCATTGGCGATCGCTGTACAGCCAAATCCCGGATAGCTGCGATAAATTGTCTGCTGGATCAGAGAACCTTCTGTAGAAGCGAAGGTTTTGTCTTCGCGGCTGAAGCTGAGGTAAGAATAGGCTTTTTTGATGCCGCGATCGCCATAATTCAACAACTGCTCGTTCACATTCAGCAGCAGTTCTGCCTTTTCAGCAATTGGCACCGTAAAGGGGTCAATCTGGATCGGAGTGATGTAAGTATCCCGGTGCGCTTCAACAGGAACTAACTGCACCCGCGTTAGTTGGGAAAGGCGACTGGCTTTGGCGATGTCTACCGCTAAAGCAACAATTCTGGCAACTTCTGCCGGAGTTTTGTTATGGCTGGCAGCGAAACCCCAAGCGCCATCTAGCAGCACCCGCACCCCAAAGCCAGAATTGACATTGTCTGACAAATTGCTCAAAGAGCGATCGCGTGCATAAAGATTCTGAGTTCGGTAGGAGCAAAAGCGGACATCTCCGTACTCGCACCCAGCTTTCCGAATCAGGTCGATCGCGAGTTCGCTCAATTCAGTCGTATAGCCTGGGGTTTTAACCTCAGAAATGGGTGCAGGAGCTTGTACCATAGCGATCTCCAATTAAAAACTAAAAATGTAAAATTAAATGCAAAAAGACTCTTTTTTAATTTTACATTTCTAATTCATTCTAATCCCGCCATAAAGCAATTCCACCCAATAAACCTGTCACATTGGGCACGATTTTCGTGTTTGACGGTAACTCAAACGCGATTTTTTTCGCTTCGCCGCCGCCGATATAAAGAGAATCGTAATTAAACAAATGTTGAAGAGACGCGAGCGCTTTTTCTAGACGATTATTCCATTTTTCCTTCCCGATTTTATCCAAAGCAGCACGTCCCATCTGCTCTTCATAAGTTTCCCCTTTGCGAAACGGATGATGACCCAGTTCCAGATTGGGTACCAGTTTCCCGTCTACAAACAAGGCGGAACCAAAGCCGGTGCCAAGGGTAATGACCAACTCAACACCCTTGCCGGAAATTGCCCCCATTCCCTGAATATCGGCATCATTTGCCACCCGCACCGGCTTGCCCAAGCGATCGCTCAGCACGGTTGCCAGATCGAATCCAATCCACTCTGGAGTTAGATTAACCGCCGTTTTCGTCACCCCGTCGCGCACAACACCTGGAAAACCAACAGATACGCGGTCAAATTCACCTGCTGCGGCAGCAAGACTTGCGATCGCATCAATCACAGGCTCCGGTTTGGCTGGAGCTGGAGTCTCTACTCGACTACGTTCGGTCTGTGGCTCTCCAGCTTCGTCTAAGACTATCACCTTGATGCCACTGCCGCCAATGTCAACCGCTAGGGTACGCATACATCTATTCTCTCTATTTGATAATGAATTGATTGCGAATTTTAGATTGACAATTTACGACTCGTGCAAATGTTAAAACTAACCTTTTTACACCGCTAGATTGTAATCCAAAATCTAAAATTCTCTTACGCCTGTGAAGTTGGAGTCGAGGCAGTTGCAGAATCGGTTCCAGGTGGGGAGAAAAACTTATTTGTCACCCACGTTGTCAAAATATGAGACAACAGTCCCATTGGCCCTGCAAATAAGCACAACACCAGCGAGTGGATTGTCCAGACACCAGTACGCTGTCCTTCCCAGTAGATATAGCGACCAACGAATAAATCCATTACCAGAAAATGAACCCACCCAATCGCAGCAGCTTTCTCGTCTGCAAAGAATTGAGCAATATCCGCGAGTTGAGGATTGGACATCGCTTGAGCAGATTCCGGTGTAATGGATGTAAAAAACCAATACACATATAAACCTGCTAAAGCCACAAAGGGGAGATAAGATTCCATCACCCGCTTCGTCACGCCCCAGTTGGGTAGGAAAATCATTAGCGCCCAGAAAGGCAGAACAAACAGATTCGCGCCATTGAATAATTGAGTAATTGTCATAGATATGAAGAATTAACCTGACTATCGTCATCGTAAGCGACTGTTAAGCAGATTGCCGGTTAGAATCGGTGCCCAGAAACCCAATCCAATCGTCGCAGGAGCTTTCTGAATGAAGGTCAAAATGATTTTACCGGCTTTGACTGAAGCACTCAGCCCCCACTGGCGACCGATTAAATATTCGCTGTTTCCGCCACTGGGATTAGCGACGATTGCCAGTTTTTTCAGCGAAGATGATGAAATTATCCTGCAAGACGAACACGTTGAGCGACTGGATTTAGATGATGAGCCAGATTTGGTGGTGATTCAGGTTTATATCACCTCAGCTTACCGAGCTTACGAATTAGCCGACCATTACCGTAAAAAAGGCGCATACATTTGTCTGGGTGGATTGCACGTTACCTCCCTTCCAGAAGAAGCTGCTGCCCATGCGGATACAATTTTCCTGGGTCCTGGTGAAGATACGTGGCCTGAATTTCTCCAAGATTTCCGGGCGGGACACCCTGGTAAAGTGTATCAGTCGAAGCTGCGATCGCTCCTCGGCGTTCCTCCCATTCGCCGCGATTTAATTAAGCGCCATCTGTACTTAATTCCGAACTCCATTGTCGTTTCGCGGGGTTGTCCTCACACCTGCGATTTTTGCTACAAAGAAGCTTTCTTTAAAGGCGGCAAATCTTTCTACACGCAACCTGTAGACGATGCACTGGCTGAGATTGAGCGGCTACCAGGGCATCATCTTTATTTTCTCGACGATCATCTGTTTGGCAACGCTGAATTCGCCGCCGCGTTGTTTGAGGGGATGAAGGGGATGGGGCGCGTGTGGCAAGCAGCCGCAACGGTACAATCTATCTTGCAGCCGGGATTGTTGGAAAAAGCAGTTGAATGTGGCTTACGCAGCTTGTTTGTTGGCTTTGAAACCCTTAACCCGACGAATCTCAAAGAACAGCATAAATATCAAAATCTCAATCGAGATTACAGCGCTGCGATTCGCCGTTTGCGGGATTTGGGCGTGATGGTGAATGCTAGCTTCGTTTTTGGCATGGATGACGATGATGAAACCGTGTTTGCGCGCACGGTAGAATGGGCGGTGCAACAGGGATTGGAAACTGCCACGTTTCACATTTTGACGCCTTATCCCGATACTGCTTTGTACAAACGCATGGCAGCGCAGGGACGAATTACTCATTCCAACTGGGATTTATACGATACTCGTCATGTTGTCTACAAGCCAACTAAGATGACACCGGAGGTGCTAGAGGCAGGCTACTGGCAAGCGTATCGAGATTTTTATCGTTGGAGTAATATTTTCCAAGGTGCTTGGGCTAAGGATCGTTGGTCTGACCGGATGCGGCATTTGGTCTATGCTGGGGCGTGGAAGAAGTTGGAGCCAGTTTGGGACGGGATCATTCGGGCGAAAAAGGTCACTCAATGCCTGCCAACTTTGGAAAGTGTTTTAACCAGTTTTGGCGCTCATCCATCCCCGCAACCCCGAGAAAAGTTACCTTTTAAGGAGGAGGCAGCTGTTCTACAAGAGCAGATGCCAGTTTTATAAAAGTCTCTATAATCTTCCAGAGCGGGTTTTCCCTGACCTACAGATGGGAAACAAGAGAATAGTGGTACAGGTTGCGCGGTAGGCTGGTATTTAGGGAATTGCCCGCTGGAGGGATCGACCGAGATGGAGTTCAAACTAACAAATGCCTTTAAGTTTTATCAGAATTTAGAGCATCAAAATCATGCGATTGATGAGCTTGAGCAATGGTTCAAAGATAATCACCCAGAGCAGTTAGAGAAGTTTCACCAAGCTTTATTAAATGGCCCTAGCCCCGATCTTGCCCCGGAAGCGATGGAGAAACTGACACTCAAAAGTAGTCAACCGTTGGCTTTGGCAACCTATTCGTCTTCGTCAGAAATTCATCTGAACGATCCGATCATTGCGGGTGGTGACTTGACGTGGGCAGACGCGATTCCTAATGGCGATCGCCATCTCCCCGAAAATCTAGAAGTCGTGGAGAATATTATCGCTCTTGCCAAGCAGCTACAAGTTGCCAGAGACCAGATTGGTAAGCCTTTCCTGATCACCAGTTGGTATCATCACAAACCCTTTGGGGCTAAGGTTCATGGCGCGTCCAAAAATCAACCGATGACGGGCGGTGCTGTTGATTTCAGGGTGGAGGGCTACACCGGGCGACAGCTCGCAAAGATGCTGGATTGGTGGGAAGGCGGTTTAGCGACCTATATGTATGTGCCCTATATGCTGCATCTGGACATGGGTCCCCAGCGACGCTGGCAAGCACAATATCCAGGCTAGGGAACAATTAAAGATTAAAAAGCCTCAATTTTTAATTCTTAGTTTACGCGGTGTGCAACCTTTTCTTAACCTCCCTTGGCAAGAGAGGCAGAAATACAGAAAGTCGCACGCCGTGTTAGTTTCTTACCGAACGCCGGGAAAGTTATTGACAAACTGAATCTGGATATCGGGAAAATTCTCGACAATCTGCACCTTGAGATCGGGAAAAGATTCAACAAATTGCCACTGACCGCACCGTTGGGGAAAAGCGGTGACAGGTTCGACGATTAAATCCGGGGAGGATGAGACAATCTTTACCTTGATATCTGGCAAGCTTTCAACAATTTTTATTTTGCCGTAAAGTGGCTTGCCATTGTAGGTGCAAGTGGCTTTGTTAATGACACTTTGAGCAGAAGCGATCGCTCCTAGCGGCAGCGTCACCAGTAGGCTAGTGCCAAATACAACCCAGTTCAACCAACGTTTCATCATCAAGATACCTGGAACAAGTTTAAATCTGCTCAATCTCAATCTATAAATTTAGGATTTGTGACTTTTATATTCTGCTTATTCAGTTAATGTATCCAGTTCCTCTTTGACAACCCGTAGAATTCGATCGAGATAGGCTTGTCGCCACTGTTCTCTCTCTTGTTCTACCTGCTCACTTGGCTGGTAATTCTCAATTTCTTCAATCGAAATCAGACCTTTTGTTTGAGCCAACCGTTCAACTGTATCGAGACGTTCGTGTAGAACAGAGACTTCCCCAGTTAGCGCCAAAACCATTGCCAGTAACTTGTCGCTTTCGGGATTTTCAAAATAAATAGGTTTTTTTCCCTTAGCTTTTTTTGCCATTACTACAAATTCTCTTGAATAACTTTATTTGTATTTCTTCGTTTTTGACAAATGGGTAAAAAATGCTGGAAATAGACTTTTTATAGAAGTCGGGGAAAGGTTAAAGTAACTATTTTTTCCTTCTTTTTTACCCAATCAAATCAACCAGTCGATGATTTTTACCAGAAGTCTCATGACGAGTCTTTAGTCAGTCGTTACTCACTCATCACTGATGACCGATCGCTAATCACTGGTGACTTATTTACTGGCAACCAAGAGAAACCAATTGCCCCGACTGCCAAAACCGCCTCCTTGGGATGTGCCTTTCCAGCCACCTGTAGCAGCAACAGTTGGGGTAATTTTATCTGCTTCAAAACCAGCTTGGCTAGTCAGCGCTACCAAGTCTAGATCGCGCATGGCACTCCACCAAGGTTCGTTGTTATTTTGCGTTTCCCAATCAAACATGAAGGCGCTGTAGGGTTCCATGTTTTGATAAAGGGGAGCTTCCACATGAACCATCAGTCCACCCGGTGCTAATAGTCGATAGCATTCGCGCAGAATATTCGCGATCGCTGGTGGCGATGCTTCGTGCAACAAAATATGGGAGACGATCAGATCGAACGACTCATCGGGGAAATCTGTAGACTCACCATTCTGCTGCGAGAAGTGTACTCGCTTACCCAAAGCCTCCGCTCTTGCATGAGCGTACCGCAGCATCGGTGCCGCTACATCAATCGCATAAACTTCAGCTTCTGGGTAAGCATCCACATAAGGAAGCGTGCTGTGACCGACGGAACATCCGATGTCGAGAATTTTTCGAGGGCGCAAGTTGGGATGCTGCGGCTGTAGATAATTACGAACCACAGACTGCCCCATGTCGTCGTTCATTGGTCCCAGACGACCCATTACATAAACATAAACACCGCGATCGTAGACAGCCCCGGCTGCGATATCGTCTTCGGTATATTCGCTATGGTATCCACCCGGCATACAGTGAATATCGACTGCGGTGTGGTACGCAGGTATTTTCAAATCGGCATTCAAGGTTAAAGAACCCAAAGAGCTATTCTTAACCCGCGCCTGCTCCATCAAATCGCCAAGCTGCCGATCGACGCTCGTGTTGACTGAATCCCACATCATCTCTTGAGTGGTACGCCGCAACGCACCCCACATTCGGTAATAAGGTTCGTGCTGCATCAGACGGCGAACTTCATGCCGATCTTGAGGCGATCGCTGATGCTCCTGCTCAAACTGCGGTTTAAGCCGCTTCTCGTAAATTGCTTTATTTCCTGGGGTAATCTGACTGGTCAGGTAGCCTTTTAAGCTATTGACAAAGTTTTGGCGTGCTAACTCGTCATGGGTCGCTTGAGGTAACATCCGGTGTTGGAATTGTGTATCCATATCCTAATTTCCTAACCCCTTATTGTTTACTCTAACAAGTTATCGTTAGCTTTCAGGGGTTTTGGTGTAGGTAAGCGATCGCTTTCACCGAAAGTTACGCTCATAGGAGCGATCGCTTTCCCCGGAAGTTACGCTCATAGGAGCGATCGCTAACCAACATAAATGCGAGAGCGATCGCGCCTAGGACAAAATCTAGAAGCGATCGCTCTTTCCTCAGTTAAGGACTCAGTTAAGGACAGAATCGCTTACTTGAGGTGACTGGCTGTTTTTTGCCTTCTTCTATCTAGCACTGAGGTAAGCTTCTAGCTTCTCAGAACCCCCAATCAACTTGCCATCAATAAATACTTGGGGAACCGTTGTTCCGCCTGTGACAGCCCGTAAAGAGCGAGTAGTAATTTCTTTGCTTAAGACAATTTCTTCGTAATCCAACCCATGCTCCTTCAGCATCACCTTTGCACGAGAGCAGAAAGGACAACCTACTTTTGTGAACAGGGAAACGATCTGAGGCTTTGCTGCCTCAGGATTGATATAGTTGAGCATTGTCTGGGCATCAGACACCTCAAAGGGGTCTCCCTCCACAACTGGCTCAATAAACATCTTTTCAATCGTGCCATCCTTCACCAGCATGGAATAACGCCACGACCGCTTCCCAAACCCTAACTCAGCTTTATCAACCAGCATTCCCATGCCTTCGGTGAATTCACCATTTCCATCGGGTAGCAGAGTTAGATTCTCTGCTTCTTGGGATTTAGCCCATTCATTCATCACAAAGGCATCATTGACGGAAATACAAATAATGTCATCAACGCCATTTTCATGAAAGACTCTAGCCAACTCGTTGTAGCCAGGGAGATGGGTTGATGAACACGTCGGAGTAAAAGCACCCGGTAGCGAGAAAACAACCACTGTCTTCCCAGCAAATAAGTCGTTAGTCGTCACATTCACCCACTCATTGTCATGGCGAGTACGGAAGGTGACGTTGGGAACTTTTTGTCCTTCTCGATTAGGAAACATGAATTTCACTCCTTGACTACAAGCGATCTGAATGATGAACTTCTATTAAGCGTACTCATTATGACTACATTTTGTCAAGGCAAAAACTTTTTTAACTCGCTTTCACGGCTAGAGAAAAATTGGATAAAACTGGGAAACCTGACTCTGAAGCGTGGGGCTACATAAACGAAGCCTGCTCCCGGCAGGCTAAAATTCTTCAGGCTCCCAGCAGCCTTTGGACGCGCCAGCCCCGCCCTGAAGGGTGTGGGCGTATACATGGCGTATACATTGGGTGGGAATGCTCCCATGATTTTCTTGTCGTCTTATCGTCTTCTTAAAGCTCAGAAAAAATGCAGGCAACGGTCGAACAGCTTTCTCGAATTTTGGTTTTTGTAGATTTAACTTTGCCAGAATTAGAGCGTTTACAACCCCACACGCAGGTGCAGCACTACAGCCAAACAGAGATTGTCATGCAGGAAGGCGATCGCCTTCCTGCAAAGCTATATGCTCTCCTGAGCGGTTCCTTACAAGTCGTTAAAACGGCAATAACCGGCAAGGAAACGATTCTCCGTACTTTGCCACCAGGAGAAATCTTTGCGGCTCCCGCCTTATTGGGTGATGGAATTGCTCCAGCAACCGTCACTGCTGAGTGTGATTCTCAGATTCTGACGGTAAAAAGAGATGCGCTGCTAGAAGCGATTCAGCAAACCCCGGAAATTGCCTTACGAATGCTGATGGTTTTCAATTCTAGGCTGCAACAACTCCATGAAACGGTGCATGGATTGGTTTCTGAGCGGGCAATTGTGCGCTTAGCTAGATTGATTCAGTATTCTGCAACTCGATATGGTACCTCTCCAGCGGCGGAAGGTCAGTGTTTGAAGGAGAAGCTTTCTTATTATCAAATGGCTCGCAGTATTGGGATTACCTATGAGGAGTGCGTGCGACTATTTAAAAGTTTGAAGCCGGTTATGGCTTACAGTCGCGGCGGAAAAATTACGGTGCATGATGCACAGAAATTGGAAGCGATCGCTTCTGGCATGATTAACGAGTAACGAATAAGTGGGGGTGAAGTTTGCCCAATCTGGAGTTGGTAGCTATTTTGCGATCGCCCAACCAAGAGAGTCATGAAACCTTTTCTTCTTTACTGAACAAGCGCTTTTAGGAACTAGCTAGCAATACTCCCAACACCATTCCCCTCAGCTTGAGCTTTGAACTTTCTTTTCGCTTCGTAGAATCGACAGGCGACAGATCCCAGCGAGTAAAGCAATGCAGCGTTATTCGACGCTCCAACCACAGCACCGATTACAGGCAAGAGTTCGATAAAGCCTAGTCCAACTTTCAGGACTCCAGAACCGCCAACAGACAAACCGAAAATGGCTAGAACTTCGCCTCGTCGAGTTGGATCTTCTAACGGAAAACCGTATGCAGCCGCAATGCGGTAGATCATCTCTGCTTGAAGCGCTGTAACCGCTGCCACATCGACTGCAAACAGAGTGAGCGCTATCGGAGGCACGAAGTTAGTGAGTAATCCAACACCCCCACCTTTCAGGGAAGTGTCAACAATAATTCGGTGAGCAAGCTGCTCAGAGCTTTCTAGAGGATATTCTTGTCGGAGCTTATTTACCTCATTCTGAGCTTTTTGGGCATCAACTTGACCCAATGCAGTCGTTAACCAATTGATGCCTGGAACCTTGGCAGCAAACTTCACGACTGGATTTTCAGCGATTGGGGTGACGATTTTGCCCACATTTTCCGTTCCCTGCTCCACGAAGCGCACAGCCGCAGATCCAACCGTTTCTCCTACGGCAGTAGTCGTACTGGTAACGTTTTCAGCAGTAGACTGCAATGTATCAGAAGCCAATTTAGCAAACTGAATTGCTGTAGCGATCGCTTCACTCATTGGGTCTGTGCTTGAACCTTGTTTGCCTGGTACTGCCATAGATTTTGGTCACTTTTAAACTTTAGACTGAAACCTACTTTATAAAAGGCAAAGACTCAGTAGCCTCTATCCTCTGATAGTGATTGAATCTTCTAAAAGTCTGAAATTCAGTCCCCAGTCTCATCGCTCAGTTTTTTACAGATACCAAGCTTAGGAAGTTTAGAATAATTAGCGATCGCTCTTTTTCTGCTAAAAATTGGTGCAGAAGGCGATCGCTTTGAAATAACTGCCACGCTTCAGCAACTTTAGAACAAACCCAAAGTCAGGGATTTGTCAATCGGTAAAGTAGCACCAATTCCTAGCCAGAGTGTAACTAAGGTACCCACTAAGAAAACAACTGTGGCAACTGGGCGACGGAATGGGTTTTGGAACTTGTTAACATTTTCGATGAAAGGAATTACGATTAAGCCCAAGGGAATCGAAGCATTGAGTACAACGCCCAATAGTTTGTTAGGAACAACGCGAAATATTTGAAACGTTGGGTAGAGATACCACTCTGGCAAAATCTCTTGAGGAGTCGCAAAAGGATTTGCCGGTTCTCCTACCATCGCCGGATCGAGAACTGCCAGCCCTACACACAATGCAATGGTTCCTAAAATCACTACTGGAAAAATATAAAGCAGATCGTTAGGCCAAGCAGGTTCTCCATAGTAGTTATGACCCATCCCTTGAGCTAGCTTTGCCCGCAGTTTTGGATCGCTCAGATCGGGTTTCTTCTTGATTCCTGTCATAACAAAAACTCCACTGCTGTTATGTAAAGCAAGTTATTTGCTTATGGCTGTTGAGTTTAGCGATCGCTTGTTATTGCTGTCTTGCCTATTCTTCTGAAAATGTTCTAATCTTCCAAAAATTTTAGAGAGCGTCTCTGTATGCCTTTGGCGTAGTTGCAGTATATTGACGAAAGACTCTGGTGAAGTGACTCTGACTCTTAAAACCTACTTGCTGAAGTATTTCTGCAATTGTCAAATCCTGCCTTGCTAAGAGCAATTTAGCTTTCTCAATCCGACATTTGGTTACATATTGATGCGGTGCAAATCCGGTAGATTGTTTGAACAAGCTGGCAAAGTAATGTGGGCTCATCTGAACAGTGGCGGCAATTTCAGCCAACATCAAGTCTTGGTATAAATAGTCGTTGATGTAAGCGATCGCTTCTCTTAACTTGTGAAGCGGTAATCCGCCTGTGTAGTCTCGAACGAGCGATCGCTTGACAGAGTATCGCTGTAGCAAATGAGCCGAGAGAGCAGTTGCCATAGACTCAGCATACAGACGACTATCTACTCCACCGGATTCAAGTTCAGTTTTCAGTGATAAGCCAATTTGTTGAATCAGCGGATCGTGTACTCTGAATTGCGGCACTATCTCTACTCGATCGGCATCAACTGATTCATACGCAACACGAGCAAATGTTACTGGTTCAAGATAAAGATTAATAAACTCAGCTTTGCGATCGCATTTAGCGATTAAATCTGATTGATTGGCGGGAAAAATACCAACATCACCATCTGTATAGCGCTCACTCTGCCAGTGTCCATTTCTTTTTAGTCTTATCTCGAATTGCCCAACACAGATAGTGATAATATGCTGGGCAAAGCAACATTCCGGAAGTTCGTGAGCAGACTGCCGATGATACGCGAAGTGAATACCTGACCAAGCAGAAGTGTTACTTGAGAGTACAGGTGCGTTTAGGACAAGCTGCTTCCAAACTTTTTCTTGTGTGAGATCGATATTCGGTAGTTGAGCTTTTGGCATGACTGGTATGGCTTTGCATGGCTATCCTTAGTTTATGGGGTTAACTGAAGGAATGTGACACTGGGACACTTTAGCCATAAAAAGAAAATTTGAAAGCAGTTATGTTTAGAGTTACCTTTTTTGCGATTATTGATTCGGTGCTTACTATTTACTCTGCTACCAGAATGGACAACGATATCGTTCTTTTTCTTGCCGGTGTTGGCGTACTTGTCTTATATCTCATCTTCTCGGCGCTGACTGAAATGGGAACTAAACTCCCCTGGAAGAAATAGCTAGTTTTGTTGTATGGTGGGCTTCTGCCCACACGTTTTGAAACATTTATAGAAAGATGCGATCGCGTCCTTCTAGGCCTAAAATTATTGAAGATCCGCAATCATCCTTGGGCAGAAAGAAGGGCGATCGCACTTGCTTCTTACGTTACTTTTCACAGTTACAGAACCATTGGAAGCAGGCGTTACGTAAACATTCTCTCAGTTTTCCGTTTTGGGGCTGCTGAGAAAGCTTAAATTATTCAATCATGTATCGTCAAGAAGTTAGAGGCAAACTGCGGAAATCATTGCCCTACTTAGTGACTGGAATAGCATTTTTGAGAAGAGCAGCAGTCTCTTCTGGTTTTCCAGAGGATGGAAACACTAAAATACTCTTAATTTTAGGGTTGTTAACCAGTTCTTTTAAGCGATACATCTGCTTGTCTGAGATAGCTACTCCCTCATACTTTTCGGCATAATCTAGCTCTTGGTTGAAGTTAGTATCGTTATAAATTTGAATGAAAACTCGATCGACATTCCAATTCTGCCAATCAGCCGCAAAATAACGTTTACCCCAATAAGGATTATGATGGCAAAGATCGAAACTAACCGTGGGGTTAGCTTTCTTCATATCAGCTCTCATTTGCCGCACAAAATTAGTCAAATGGGCGGTGCGATCGACTTTTCCGGGTAATTCAGCATGATAACCAAGGTAATCATCCCACTGAACCGCATCGATATTGGGATACTTTTTGACAAATTCTACTGATATCTTTTTGAAGAAATTAGCAACTTCTGGGAGTTCCACATCCAGTAAGTAGTGATCGATGCCAGCGTAGGTTTTATCTACCCCAGGCACAATCCATCGTTTAGAAATTGCCAAGTCAAAAATTGGGCTATTTTTGTCAATTTTAATGCCTTTCTCAAAATAGGCGTGAACTTGCATTCCCTGCTTGTGCGCCTCATCAATCAGCCAATCTAACCATCGATCTTGAAATTGGTTAGGACAACTTTTATATCCGAGGGTTTGCTGCATCACCTCACTGTTATACATCGTGCAACCATTCCCCCACACTCCATGAATAATTGTATTGATTCCTTGAGAGCGGTAATAACGAACTCGTTCGCGAATCGTTCTTTCGCTAGCATTATTAGTTACTTGATATCGACTTAAATAAATTCCCCTTATTTTCTTTTTCTCCCAAGGATTTTGAGGTGATGGTGAATTTTTGGGGGGTGCAGGTAATGCTGAAACTTGTGGTTTGGTTATTGGTGTGCCAGTCGGAGTCGCTTGCGGAAGGGGCGAATTTGTAACAGGTAATGGTATAACTTGTGGCTTTGTTGTTGGTGTGCCAGTCGGAATTGCTTGTGGAAGGGGCGATTTGACAACTGTTACACCCTGGCTAGGCGCAGGGGTCAAAATAGGAGTCGTTGGTTGTTGATTATTTTGTTGATTATTAGGCAAAAATTGGCTGATATCTAGACGATCTAGGTGCCTAAAACCCCAATAACCAACCCCAAACAAAACGATGATTAATGAAAATGGAATACTCGCACATCCACATCCATTATTTTCTTTTTTAGGTGGCATGATAACAAGGGTGATTGTTCAACTCGGAGAGTAACTCTCTTGACTCAATTGAGGCTTGCTTGTATTAACCGATACTCTGGAAGCGCGGAAGGAAGAATTTAGAGAGAATGGTGGTATATCAAGGTACTTCACTTCGCGATCGCTTAATTCCGCATCACTGCGGCGACGAAAACCAACAACCTGTCCTAAGACTGCGTTCATCGTTGTCAGAATTAATTAAATGACACGAATTGGTTTACAACGTCGTTAAACGACATTAATCTGCGAATTACGACATTTAATTTGCGAACGTACATAAATGGAGGTTAGCGGACTCGAACCGCTGACATCCTGCTTGCAAAGCAGGCGCTCTACCAACTGAGCTAAACCCCCAAACTTGAAGTCGGAACTTCAGACACTTTTGTTATATTAGCTCATCTGCTTCCATTAGGGAAGGGGGTAGAGGAAGAAATATTTAGATGCATATCATCACAGAAGCTTACTCTGTTAGGTTAGGTGATGAACCAGCGTAAAACATTTTTACTCATTGCTGTTGAGTGGGGAAATGACCCAAGTTGTTGTAGCTTTCTATAAATTTGTCAAGTTGCCAGATTTTGCCGATAAGCAAGACCCCTTATTGTCGCACTGCAAAAGACAGGGTATTAGAGGGACAATTCTGCTGGCAGCAGAAGGTATTAACGGGACGATCGCGGGTTCTCGTGAAGCAATCGACTCAGTTTTATCATTTTTACGCTCCGATCCGCGCCTAGTTGACTTGGAGCATAAAGAGTCTTATGCCGATTCTCCGCCGTTTGACCGGATGAAGGTGCGGTTGAAGAAAGAAATTGTCACCTTGGGATTGCCGGAAATCAATCCGAGCGATCGCGTTGGCACTTATGTCAGTCCGCAAGCCTGGAATGAACTGATTTCCGATCCAGAGGTGACGATTATTGACACCCGCAACGATTATGAGGTAACGATTGGCACCTTCAAACGAGCGCAAAATCCTAAAACCGCCTCATTCCGGCAGTTTCCCACCTATGTTCGCAATAACCTCGACCCCAGCAAACATAAAAAGGTCGCTTTATTCTGCACTGGCGGGATTCGCTGCGAAAAAGCGACATCGTTTATGATGGCTCAAGGGTTCCAAGAGGTTTATCACCTCAAAGGCGGCATTCTCAAGTATTTAGAGGAAGTTCCCCCAGAAGACAGTCTCTGGCAAGGGGAATGCTTTGTCTTCGATCAACGGGTTGCTGTACGCGAGGGTTTGGAGATAGGAACGCATGAAATGTGCCCTCGTTGCGGTCATCCTATCTCCGAAGCGGATCAAACTTCGCCTGATTATCAGCAAGGGATTTGCTGTCCCTACTGTTGCGATCGCTTCACCCAGGAAAAATAGGTAGCACCGTAACAAAGGTGGCGACAAATTAATTTGGGCAGATTCTCAGGATACGCGATCGCAGTGCAAAGCTTACCTTGCAAGCGGCTGTGTTTTCCTTGTTGCGACATCAGCTTGGAGTGCTAAGTCTGTTCGCCCTATCCTGGTGGGTATAAGAGCGATATAAGCGCGATCTCTTCCATGCATTGCAGACATGGATAAATAGCGATCGCTCTTATCCTTGCACAAGAGAAGATGGGCGATTCCCTGCGGGATAGCTTTGCTTCACGGAAATTTTACTTAGGCGGATAATTTCCGTACATAATTCAATATTTTAGAAGTTTTAATGAAGTTTGATTTGCCGTCCTTGACGGTTTCACAAATAGTAGCTTTCAATATAGTTAACTCGTGTTGGATGTTACAAGGCTAGAGTGAAATTGCCCAGTATTTCCAGGGAATGAAAGAGGCGTTCGCGCCTCTTTCATTTAAGCTGCATTGTATAGATACTGGTTATACATATTAATTGGTTTAAGTTTTTTAATTAGCGAATAAATGTTTAAAATTAATATCCAGGAAATGGAAGCTGTAAGTTCTAGGTTCCAAAAAACAGCCTCAGAGATTGTTTCAACTACTCAAGGTGCAGTATCAGAGGCAATCTCAACAACCCAAGAGGCTACAGATAGTGCAATTCAAGAGGTTTCCAACTCAGTCACTTCCATAGCTTCTACGTTTCAAAAAACAGCATCAGAGATTGTTTCAACTACTCAAAATGCAGTATCAGAGGCGATCTCAACAACCCAAGAAGCTGCGAGTAATTTAATTATTGAGGCTCAACAAACTTCTAGCGCCGTTACTGGCGCTGCAACAATTGCTGCACAAGAGGCATTCAAAGTTGCTCATAATATTAAATTTGAGAACTTACCTCACAACTTACAACTGAAATTTTACCGAGCTGGGGTACGCGAAGGCATTCGTAATGTTCAAGAAGCTGCCAAGGTGTATGAGACGATTCCAGCACAAATTCGCGCTCAAGGATATGAGGCGATTCGCGAGTTTTGCAGCGATAAGGATTGGAGCCATATAAAAGCGCACGTTAACGGTGGAGGAAAAGAAGCATCAAACGGCATTTTCGAGAACTTTAGAATCAACCGATCTCGTGGTGGAGTTGATATGACTCCTGAAGAACTTGCAGCAGCACGTAAAGTCCTTGGCGATGCAGCTTTCAAAGCAAGTTTAGAGCAAGTAATTGGAGCCGTTGTTCAAGGTGCTTTGGTAGCAGCGGTGATTGAACTTGTTTTCTCAACTTTAGAAAATTCACTGTCCTTTGCTGAAGGAAAAATTACGCAAGACGAGCTAATTCGTAACGTTGCTATTTCAACAGCAAAAGCTGGATTAGCTGGTGGTGTAATTACAGGCATCTTGATGTGCATCTGTATAATTTTCCCACCAATTGCGGCTCTACTTGGTTACGCTGCTGTTCCTCTTGCAGTGATTGGTATCGGCTTTATGTGCGTTCGCGCCTGGGAAATCTTCATCCGTGCGGATAAGCTTTTTGGAATTACTGAAGAACTGGTAAAATTTACCCAAAAGATTGAGCAAACCATTCTGAATTTTGACGCTTTGGGATAAGCGATCGCTCTTTGTGAAATTCAGTTTATACGCGCTCAGCTCCTACTAAAAAATCTCCAATTTTGAATGAACGGTGGGAGCGATCGCGCTAATTAGTTAACCAATAATTCTAGAAGTCTTTAAATATGATAGGAAATATGGCTGCTGGTGCATTTTATCCTTTGACAGGCTTGTTTGAGACTCTTATCAAAGAAGTTTATGCTGAGAAGCAAAGAAAGCATGAACAGCGAATGAAAGAACTTCAAATTATTGCTGATTCTAGCCTTCGCGATGCCTATGTACAGCAGCTTTTACTTGATAAGTTTCTTGCTCCTGTTGAAAATGCACAGCATCAAATTCAAAATACAGCTAAACACGCACAGTATTTAGCAGAAACCTTTAACTATTACTATCAAGACCACAGCGCAACAAAAGAAGAAGCGAAAGAAATATGTTATCAACTTCGGGTTTTAGCAATTAATATCTCTCAAGTTGATTCACTCTATGAATTAAAAGTAATTTATCAAGCAGCTACTCTGTTTGTTTATCAATTATCAAAATTTCAACACAAAGAACGCAAATACTCTTTAGAGAGAGCGCTCCGCAAAAACATATTAGATGTATTAAATACTTGCATTGCTGTTGAGACAAATTTTCAAAGACGAGTTGATTTTATGGGTGTTAACTGAGGTGAAAATTGCCAGAACAAACCAGAGAAACTGAGCCAAGAATTAGAAACTAGATAAAAGAATCACGATTGTGCTGTGTCATCGATGCATCAGTAAAACCTCGGCCTGTACCAAGTTTGCAAGTTGAGAGAGGGACGCTTTTTAGCTTCCGGTGGCGTGGTTGAGATGCGATCGCTTACTGGTTTTATGGTTTGTTCTTCTTACCGCACTGGAGATAAGAGCAAAGTCTGAAAGAGGGCGGCTACAGTGCAGCCACCCTCAACAAAATTAGGCCACTACTTGGCGAACGCGATCGCCAACACCAACTCGATCGCGATCGCGGGCATCAACTGCAAGTACGAGACACAAAGCAGCGATCGCTGTTTGCCATTCCTGACGCACTTGGGCATCCTCTACAGCCTCAAATAATCCTACCAGGCGAGGAGTTGAGCGTTCTAGAGCGGGACGGGGAACGGGACGATGCAGCTCAACTAAGCGCATCAGGCTTTCCTGACGCTTTAGAAAATTAACCACCCATTGAGTCGTATGATCGGGACCATCTGGGACGCGCTGCACCTTTAACTCGTTTTTGAGCCAATCATAAAAAGGCGGGAGCTTGTCTTCCAAAACGGTCTTTGCTATAGGCAAAGTTTGTTGCAGCAACGAGATATTTAAACTATCTAGTTTCTGCTGAATTGCAGGCGAGTTGAGCAAATCCTGCAAGCTGAGTGAGAGTAGGGTTTCTACTTCAGAAGTCGAGAGATTGAGGTGTTGAGTAAAGGTATTCAGCATGGTTAATTTCTTGGTGACTGAGTATTAGTATTGCAGTTTGAAGATGGTGGGACTATGAGCTACCTCAGTTAGTCGCCACTTATTTTTGTTGGGGATTTTCCGAAAGCGTCAGCAGAAAAGCTAGATTTTCTTCGGCTTTCAAAGCGTGGGGAGCATTGGCAGGCATGAAGATAAAACCGCCCGGTTCAAGTGCTATTTCTTGCCTTTGCAAAGTTAATAGCCCTCGCCCTTCAATGACGTGGACGGTTGCATTTCGAGGCGAGGAGTGTTCAGAAATATTTGTACCTGCGGCTAGACACAACAGCGTGTATTGACAGCAGGAATCTTTAAGCAAAACTTTGCTGAGGACTCCCTGCTGGGGATACTCAATCTTTTCTGACAATTGAATCGCTAAAGATGGATGAGGTATCAGTGTATTAGTCATGATTGATTCACTTTTTTAGGCGCGTTTTGCACGCAGGACGATGTAACCCAAATCCTGTTGATATTGCTGGAAGACACGGCGCATTGCCAAAACTCGTTTCCGCAGCGCTGGGCGCGTCAGAACATTCCACAGAATCCGGAGGGTATCCATAACGCCTTCGTCTTGAAGTACCCGATGCAGATTCAACAAACCCATTGACCCGGTTTGATGCTGTTGTACTTGCAGTCCAGCAGCTTCACAAGCAGCCAGCCAATTTGCCTGGGATAACGGGGTAGAATTGACCCGAATTACCTGTGCTAAAGCTTGATGAATCTCTGCTTCCTGGTTACGGGCGAGTAATTCGTGGCAAAGAAATTTGCCTCCTGGCTTCAAGCGATCGCGCACCCCAGCCAAAATCCTGGCTTTCCCTGGTACAGATTGCATGGTTAGAATTGCTTCTGCCAAAATATAATCAAACTGTTCGGAGATAGCCTCCAGGTGGAACACATCGCCCTCAATGATTTCCACCTGACCTGTTAACCCCGCCGCCTCAATGTTGGAACGGGCACGGGCTACACTTTCGGGGTTTTTCTCTACGCCGACCACCCGCACGCCGTAGCGTTGAGCCAGAGCGATCGCGCTGTAGCCAAAACTAGAAGCTAATTCCAGAACCGTCTCACCTGCTTGGAAGTCTGCCCACTCAAACAATTGCTCTGTCGCAATTCGTCCGCCGGGTCGCAACATTTTCTTGCCGGCTGCGGCTAGAACTTGATGTCCGGTGGCGGTTTGGAAGTCGAGGGTAGCGTTGGTCATTTCCTTGACCCTCCTGTGTGGTGATATCTTCACTTTGACAGGAAGGTTCAAGTAAGTCTTTGAGCTAGCTCATAGTGGGAGAATTATCTATACCAGTTCTCTATGGGATACAGTACGGTTCCACCCCACCCTGCCCTTTCCGCGAACGGGGAGGGGTTCAATATTCGCCCCTCTCCGTAAACGGAGAGGGTTTGGGGTGAGGTTCTTTAGAATTGTGGCTTCAATAATTAGTAAAGTTCACGTTTTGTAGGGGAATGGCATTGCCATTCCCCTATCGAGTGCCCCTTTCCTGGGAGGGAAAAGGTTAACTAAGCGTCAATTAGCTGGACTGAGTAGCTAGTAAATCAGCAGGGAGACGCTTGAAGGCAAGGCGCTCATTTTCCACATCGACAAAGATGGTGTCGCCGTCGTTGAATTCGCCTCGCAAAATCCCTTTAGCGATTTGCGTTTCCAGTTCCCGCTGAATCGCACGCTTGAGCGGACGCGCTCCATAAACGGGGTCGTATCCGACTTCCGCTAAGAAGTAAAGGGAAGCATCGGAAAGTTTCAGGGACATCTTGCGATCGCTCAAGCGTGATTCGAGTCGCTTGACTTGCAACTGCACAATCTGCCGCAATTCCTGCTTGTTCAAGCCGTGGAAGATGATAATCTCATCGATTCGGTTCAGGAACTCCGGACGGAAACTTGTCCGCATCGCATCCATCACCCGACTCCGCATTTCTTCGTAACGGGATTCATCGCTAGCAACATCTAGGATGAACTGCGATCCGATATTGCTGGTCATGATAATAATCGTGTTCTTGAAGTCTACGGTGTGACCGTGAGAATCGGTGACGCGACCATCATCAAGAATTTGCAGCATGATGTTGAACACATCCGGGTGTGCTTTTTCGATTTCGTCGAACAGCAACACCGCGTAGGGACGACGCCGAATGGATTCTGTCAGCTGTCCGCCTTCGTCATAACCGACATAGCCGGGAGGCGCACCAATTAAGCGAGAGACGCTGTGCTTCTCCATATACTCAGACATATCGATCCGTACCAAGGCTTCTTCGGTATCGAACAGGTAAGCTGCCAAGGCTTTTGCGAGTTCTGTCTTCCCGACGCCCGTGGGACCAAGGAAAATGAAACTAGCCGTCGGGCGATTTGGATCGGCTAAACCAGCACGCGCCCGTTGGATGGCATCGGCAACTGCTGTCACCGCTTCGGCTTGCCCAATCACGCGCTTGTGCAGTTCATCTTCTAATTGCAGAAGTTTTTCTTTCTCCGATTCAACCAGTTTGCTGATGGGGATACCCGTCCACTTGGAAATGATTTCAGCAATGTCGGACTCGGTGACTTCTTCCCGTAAAAGTGACTTACCACTATGCTGAGTTTGAACGAGTTGGGCTTCTGTCTCTTCTAGCTGATGTTGCAACTCGGTTAACTTGCCGAATTTCAGCTCAGCCGCTCGGTTAAGATCGTATTCTCGTTCCGCTTGTTGAATTTCCACATTCACCCGGTCGATTTCTTCTTTCAGGGTTTTGCGGCGTTCGAGAACATCTTTTTCAGCTTGCCACTGTGCATTCAGGGTTCGTTGATCTTCTTTGAGATCGGCAAGTTCTTTTTCCAGTCTTTGTAACCGTTCTCTAGAAGCAGGATCGCTTTCTTTTTGCAGAGATAGCCGTTCCATTTCTAACTGGAGGATCTTGCGGTCGATTTCGTCGAGTTCCTCTGGTTTAGAGGTACTTTCCATCTTCAATCGCGCCGCCGCTTCATCTACTAAGTCAATCGCTTTATCTGGGAGAAAGCGATCGCTAATATATCGAGTAGACAAAGTAGCCGCAGCCACTAACGCACTATCAGAGATTTTCACGTTATGGTGCGTTTCGTAGCGATCTTTCAATCCCCGCAGAATCGAAACCGTATCTTCTACGCTGGGCTGATCGATATAAACTTGTTGGAAACGACGTTCTAGCGCCGCATCTTTTTCGATGTATTTGCGATATTCATCCAGGGTTGTGGCACCGATACAGCGCAATTCACCCCGCGCCAGCATCGGTTTGAGCAAGTTCCCCGCATCCATCGCGCCTTGAGTCGCACCTGCACCAACAACGGTGTGAATCTCATCGATGAACATGATAATGCTGCCCTGAGAATCGGTGACTTCCTTGAGAACAGCTTTTAAGCGTTCTTCAAATTCACCCCGATATTTGGCACCCGCAATCAAAGCACCCATATCCAGCGCAATCAGTTTGCGATCGCGCAACGACTCCGGCACATCCCCGCTGACAATTCGCTGTGCCAAACCTTCAGCGATCGCTGTTTTACCTACCCCCGGTTCCCCAATCAGCACCGGGTTATTCTTGGTGCGACGAGACAGAATCTGAATCGTGCGGCGAATCTCATCATCGCGCCCAATTACCGGATCTAACTTCCCTTGGCGAGCGAATTCTGTCAAGTCGCGCCCGTATTTTTCTAAGGATTCGTACTTGCCTTCTGGATTTTGGTCAGTCACTTTTTGGCTCCCGCGAACTTGGGCGATGATAGTTCTTAGCTTGTTTTCGTCCAGCTTAAATTCTTGAAACAAAGCCTTACCAAAGCGATCGTCTTTGGGATAAGCCAGCATCATGTGTTCGATGGAGATAAAATCGTCTCCATACTCTTTGCGAAATGCTTCAGCCCGATCCAGCAGAGAATCTAAGCTACGTCCGACATAAACTGAGGTGCTACTGCCGGAAGTTTTTGGCTGACGCTTGATGAAATCTTCGGTGCGTTCTCTGACTCGCGACACATTTACGCCCGCTTTGTTCAGAATACTGCTGACGAGTCCTTCTTGCTCCAGCAGTGATTTCATCAAGTGTTCGCTTTCGATTTGTTGATGCTGGGCAGATTTAACAATATCTGGGGTGCGAGTGATGGCTTCCCAGGCTTTTTCTGTAAATTGGTTGGGGTTGGTTGGTTGCATAAGGAGTTACTCAATTAATAAACCCTAGAGACACCCATAACATACAGAAATTTGCAGTTCATCCCACTTATGGCTGTCCCTATCAGTCATTGTAAGTAGACTGGCTACACTCTTAGGATCGGTGTTCACGGCTTTTGAGATAGGTATCTCCGTCCGTTTTTGGGCTTCTGCTTCAACTTCTAGCCTCCGTAACTGTGCGGCTAATCATTCGGCGCGTTGGCTTTCTTGCTCGGCGCGTTCATAACCCGTTAACAAGAGATTTCCTTCTCGATGCCACCAGCACAACCGGGGCAGCGTAGTATTTTAATATTAACCCTCTCAAATTCCCAATTCTACTCTTAGCAGTGAAATTGGATAGTGTCCCCGCTCGTTAGCACTCTCAATTGAATTTTTGGCGTTGCTGAATGACGGAATGATTTCTTCTGATTAAAAATGAAAAATCAGGAACTCCAGCCGCCAATTCATCCCTATGATCAGCAACGCCGAATTTTTATGCCCATAACGATTAATTTCTGTTATTAACTCTTAGATACCAGATGTTTATTCATCACTGCCTTTTGTTGGTGCAAATGGATAAAGCCGAGCTAAGACCTTACCGAAAATGCCTCGCTAAAGCGGCGAGTCACCGGCTCAATTAAGAAAGTGAGAACTGATTTTTTCCGAGTAACAATTTCTCCGGTTGCCGCCATTCCTGGAGTAAAGGCAACTTTTTGATTTTGCACCTGAATTGAATTTTGTTTAAGTTTAATTCGGGTGGGGAAAACTAAGCCTAATTCTTGATCAGCGATCGCATTCGGACTCACTTGCACCACTTCACCCTCAACTGTGCCAAATTCCTGAAACGGGAAAGTAGCCATTTTGACTTTTGCCTTCATTCCCTTACGGATAAAGCCAATATCGCGGTTGACGACTTTCACTTCTACCAACAATTCTTCGGATTCGGGAAGAATCGATAACAACTCCTCCCCCGCCTGTACCGGCCCTTTGGTTGCTTTGACGCTGTAAACTGTCCCCGTAACTGGAGACTCAATAGTTTCTACTTCTCGCTGCATTTTCGCCACCTCTAACTCGCCAGCAACAGTTGTTAGTTCTTCTTGGCGCTGGTTAAACTTACTCAGGATTTCACTCTGGCGTTCAGACTGCAAACGCTCTGCCTGATTACGAACCGATTGATACGCTTGCTCAGCTTGGCGAATGGTTTGCTTTTGGGCAGCGATATCTTTTTCCAGGGACATTATTTTGTCCTGAGCTTCTGTCACTTTGTTTTGAACATTCGTAATATTATCTTGGGCTGTGGTGACTTCGGCTTGCGCCCTCACGACTCTCTCTTGTGCGTCAACGTAATCGAGTCGAGGGACAGCACCGGGAATGAGGAGAGTGGTAAGCGCCTTTTCTCTTTTTTGAGCTAAGGCGAGGCTGTTATTCGCTTTGTTGAGAAGGCTTTTGCTGTTGGCGAGGTTGGTTTTGGCGTTGACGAGGTTGATTTTGGCGTTGGCGAGGTTTTCTTGCAGACGGGTAAGGCGAACTTTGGCTTCATTGATGACTGCAATTTGGCGATTTGCTTCGGCGACAGCCGCGGCTCTTTTTGCTTCAAAATCTTGTAAGCGAGCGGTTAAAAGCTGATCTTGCAAAGCGGTTCCGGCAGTTGCACCTCCCGTTCGTTCGGCTTCCAGACGCCCTAAATCTTCTCGAATCAGCTGGGTAGATTTGGCGAGGCGGTCAACTTCTGCTTGCGGCAGGTCGGGGTCGCGTTCGATCAGAACGTCGCCTTTTTTAACGCGATCGCCTTCTTTGATTTTTACCGCTTTGATTGTGCCTCCTCCTAGCGATCGCAGGGGTCGCACTTGCGTTGAGGCAATCAGTTCGCCGGGAGCGATCGCGACTTCATCCACTTGGCTGTAGTGTGCCCAAGCGATCGCCCCGAATACCAATACGCTAATGCTTGCTGCCAATAATCGCGTATACAGTGGCGGCAGCTCTTGCACTGCTTTCCCTAATTCATAGGAGAGTGAATCCTCTGGATTCGCTAGCTGCTGTCTTGTTTGACGAGCTTGAGCAGGTGTTGACGCTAAGGGCGATCGCATAAAATTCTGACTCAAAGGCTTTGATCGGGCACAGAGACACTCTAGCTGTGATTCTATCGACTGAATCCGGCAATGGATTGTCGAAAATTAAGGATTTTGGCGTGAGTTATTGTAAATGTAAGTAAATTTACGCGAAAAAATCTTGTTGCTCTCCCCTTAGAGAGATTTTGAGCGAGTTATATATAAGATACTTTTTCCAATCGTTGGGTGCATTTAAACCTTAAAATGTTCTGTCCCTAACTTTGAGAAATTATCCCGTTGCTGCCTAATTTTGTGGGGACTTAAAATCGATACTATAGCAGTCTTACGATGTTCCATCGTGTGAGAAAGCAAGCAAATGTTAAATGGATTTAAATTTTCAAATGAGCGCCAGCTTTTAAGCGCAGATTTCGCTAATTCTGCACCGCTAGAGTTTGATTCAAAAATAGCTGGAATCTGGTCAGGATTTAGAGGGCTGGGCGATCTGCTACAGCCAAGAAGTCTATTTAAAAGTAGCGCGATCGCTGCGGCTTCTACCATCAGTGAGGTCGGCGGTACAATCGACACCACCGACCTGAAAAACCCCATCCGTGGCGGTAGCCTTCGGGATGACTATCTGTTGACTGGCATTAGCGCCGGAGAGCAGGTGGAGGTGAAACTAGACTCTACAGAATTTGATGCTTACCTGCAAGTGGTGAATGCCTCTACTGGAGCGGTTGTTGCCTTCAACGATGATTATGAGGGGATGAACTCTCAAGTAACTTTTACAGCCGCTCAGGGCATTGATTACATTGTTCGAGCCACGACTTATAAACCAGATGCTACTGGCACCTATACCCTCAGTAGCAATTTGGGAGTCCTCAAACCAGCGTCTCCCATCAGTGGAAACCAAAGTTTTAGCGGCGCGATCGCAAATAGCGACCCAAGTAACCCCATTCGGGAGGGCAGTTTTTACGATGGCTATGTGTTAGGCGATTTAGTTGCCGGTCAGCAGGTGCAGGTGAACCTTGATTCGCCCAGCTTTAACGCCTACCTGCAAGTGGTGAATGCTGGAACCGGAGCAGTTGTTGCAGAAAATAATGATTTCAGCGGTACAAACTCGCAGCTAACTTTCACGGTCGCTGAGGGAATTGATTATATTCTGCAAGCTACAACTTTTGAAAAAGGTGCGACTGGCGGCTACACTCTAACTACTAAGATCGCAAGTATTCCAGACCCTTTAGATCCTGGTAATACTCTAGGAACTGCAAAAGCTCAAACTTCAGCGGTTTTCTCAAACAACCAACAAGTCAATGCTAGCGATCGCGATGACTTTTACAGCTTTAATGTTAGTGAATCTGGCATCTTTACCGCTAATTTATCCGCATTGAGTGGTGACGCCGATGTCCGACTAATTCAAGACAGCAATAACAACGGCATTATCGATCAAGGCGAAGTGTTGGGTTGGCAATGGGAGCGCGGGACTGGCAACGAATCAATCCGTCGTTTCCTGAGTGCTGGCAATTACTTTTTGCAAGTAATGAGCTACAACAACCAAGCCGCTAACTATTCTGTGGCGACTAATTTCACTGCTGCTACCAGCGATCCTCTCAGTTTTTCAATCAAAGTCAATTTTGGTCAAGGCTTGGGTAGTTTGAGTACAGAAGCTCTCAATGCTATTACAGAAGCTGCGAAAGTTTGGGAAAAAATTATTCCCTACAGCACCTTTAGCGATTCCCAAATTCTAACCATTGATGTTACGGGGGATACTTTTGGTGAAGATGAATTTCTTGCTTTCGCGGGACCAAAAACCCTATCCTCCGATGCTTTTGGTAATCAAATGACAATATCAGGAGCTTCAACAATTAACACAAGCTTTGCAAATACATACAACAATAATCTAAGTTTCTTAAAAGAAACGATGGTGCATGAGTTTGGTCACGTTCTAGGAATTGGAACGCTTTGGTCAGATTACGGACGCGATTTAATTAATTTTTCCGAGGTGACCTATAGTGCTAACACCTATGCGGGCTGGGCTTATGGAGAATTAAAAGGTACATTTTTACAAACTGCCGTTCCCGTTGAAAAAGGTGTGTTTGGGCATTGGGACGAAAATATTTTTGACAATGAATTAATGTCGCCTATTGCAGAAAAAAATTCTGAGTTATTGAGTCAATTAACGATTGCTTCTTTAAAAGATATTGGGTGGAATGTGAACTATGGGGGAGCTGAATCTTACACTTTACCTGGATTTAATACTGCTTCAAATTCATTAAATGCGAATGCTTCTTTGATTAATTCATCTTTTCCTTTACGCTGTGGCTGTGCCGCTCACTTAGCATCTTCAAGCTTAGCAACGCTTGGATCTTCGAGCTTAGCCGATCATATATTTGGTAAAGTGGCTTAATTCTCATCTTTCAAAAGAATGCACAACCCCATAGGATTTAGAAACCTCTGAGGAGCTTTTGAGTCAAATTTGCTATATCCAAAATCCTCGGAGGAATTCTTTTATGGATTTTCTAACCTGCGTGACTTGCATAATGCTAGGAACTCATACTAAGTTGCTTTCAGACATAGTAGGTTGGGAAGCCGCACGAAACGTAGAGTTTCTGCCCTTGAGCAACGTGGTGATTGAGGGAACGAAACCCAAAAATTATTTTGAGTTGGGTTTTGCGATCGCTCAAACTAACCTACGATCTCCTCTTCAACAAAGTTTAAGTAGGGAAAGGCAAATTGGGAGCAATTCTCAAAGAGCGAATATGACGATGACAATCAAGTTACTTCCCTACGAAATTTTAGCGAGAACCGCAATTAGCTATGCTGATATTTCTCTGAGTTTTACCAATCCATCTAAAAAAAATCAGTTGATTGAAATTAGCAAAATAGAAATAGTGCCAGCGAAATCTGAGGAAGTTCTTATGAGTGCAACTCCTCAAGAATTGGAACGTCCCGCTAAAGTAGTGCTAAAGCCAGGAGAAAGTAAAGTATTGGAGTATCGCCTCAAATGCAAATCGAAAATTTATCGGCGGGGTGAGAACGCGATCGCTCACATTCACTATCAGTTAAATGGTCAAACCCAAACCGTTGCTCAGTCAGAGTCTCAAGCAGTTGCCTTTATGATTCCTTAAAATCACCAGACAATTCTGAATAACAGTGACATTTGCATCTAGTGGTGCAAAATCAAGTACCCAAGTAACGGCGCAAGAAAGTCTCTAGGGATTCCATCTTCATTCCAAAAATTGACTCCAAATGGTCAACTTCCTGGGGTGTGCAGAAAAATTCATTATCCAGTAACGTCCGGAGAGTCCCCAAAGCTTTAGACGCTTGAGGATTTAACAATCCCAGCGCTCCGCGTACCCCATCAAACACCAATAGTGGTGGGTTAATCACGATCGGTTCTTGGTTAAAAATGCGACTGAAAATCCGAGGAATATCTTGGCGCTGGAGAATATCTGGGCCTCCCACAGGGAAAATTTGATTCCGGGCACCTTCAACGTTTACGGAGTCAATCGCAATCCTCGCTAAGTCATCGGTACTCACAATTGAAGTCCGACTTTTGGGATCGCCGATGAGCAGATAAATCCCAGTATCCCGAAACCGTTCTGCCAGGGGTATAAGGTTAGAGGCAAAACCTGAAGGACGCAGGATAGTGTACTTGAGTCCACTGGATTGGAGATACTTTTCTACTTCCCGCTTCGCCTTAAAGGATGGTGCGTCTTCGTACCCGCGATCTGCTCCCAGTACCGAAATGAAAACAAAGTGCTGGACGCCAGCTTCTTTTGCCCGGTCAATGAGTTCAATATTGGCTCGGTAGCCTAACGCTTGAGCATCGCTCTCACCGCCGTGAGCAGCGATAATGTACTGAACGCCTTGGCAAGCTTTTTCGATATCTTTATCGCGCTGCAAATCACCAATAAAAATTTCCGCTCCTCGGTGTTCCAATTCGCTGTAACGGGATGTCAAGCGGACAAATGCTCGCACCGGCATTTCCCTCTCCCGCAGCAGCCGTACAATTCGGCGTCCGAGTCCGCCTGTAGCTCCAGTTACTAAAAACATGATTTTAAGTTCCTAATCAATTTTGGATGTTGGATTGATGCTGGAAAATTTAAAATTCCACAATCACAGGAGTATGGTCGCTGGGTTTGGGCAATTTTCTGGGGGAGCGATCGATGGTGCAGCTGGATGAACGTTCGTAAAGGTCTGGCGTCAAGTAGTGATGGTCAATCCGCCAACCCCAGTTGCGTCGAAACGCTCCGGTTCGATAGTCCCACCAGCTGAAGTGTCCTGTTTCTATTGTGAATTTTCTAAAGGCATCTGCCAAACCCAACTCTAAAATGCTGCTCAAGGCTTGACGCTCTAGATCGGATGCCATAATCCGACCCTTATAAGTGAGTGGATCGTGAATATCTCGGTCTTCGGGGGCAATATTGAAATCGCCGCAGATACAGAGGGAACTGGGTTGTTTTTCTAGCAGTGTTTGCAGGTACTCGCGGAGAGTTTTCAGCCAAAGCAGTTTGTATTCGTATTTCTCGCTACCGACGGCTGAGCCATTGGGCACGTAGAGATTCACGATGCGGACGCCATCGATAACGCCAGAAATGACCCGCTTCTGTTCGTCAAAATCCTCTTTCCCCAAAATTGGGGCAAACCCGGTAGTGACATCTTCAAGAGGCGCACGGCTGAAAAGGGCAACCCCGTTATAAGATTTTTGACCGGAAATGTAGAGATTAAGCCCTAGTTCCTCAAAGGGCGATCGCGGAAAATCCTTATCTACGACTTTAGTTTCTTGTAGGCATAGGACATCGACCGGATTATCCTGCAACCACTGCACCACCTGTTCTAAGCGGCTGCGAACTGAATTGACGTTCCAAGTAGCAATTTTCATGGATTATTCACGATTGGTCATTGGTCATTGTTCATTAGTCATCGGTCATTGACAACCGACTAATGACGAATGACCAATGACTCATGATTATTCCCAAATCTTGCAACTCAAATCGCCAGCCTTTTGGGTGAGGCGGAAGTTTTCGCGGTAATCTACTGGACAATCAATTACCGAGGGAACGTCCTGTTCTAGAGCAGTTTTCAAGGTTGGAATCAGATCCGCAGCGGATTCAACCCGATACCCCTTCAGCCCCATACTTTCTGCCAATTTGACAAAATCGGGATTGCTAAAGTGGACAAACGCAGATTCGCCAAAGTGATTGTGTTGCTTCCACTCAATCAAGCCATAGCCCCCATCATTAAAGATTAGGGTAACAAAGGCAGTGCCGACGCGAAGGGCCGTTTCTAATTCCTGGCAATTCATCATAAAGCCGCCATCACCCGTGACTGCGATGACTTTTTTCTGGGGATAAACTAACTTGGCGGCTAACGCACCGGGAATGGCGATTCCCATTGCAGCAAAGCCATTAGAGATGATGCAAGTATTCGGGCGATCGCAGTGATAGTGACGGGCGATCCACATTTTGTGCGCCCCGACATCTGAAATCACAATATCTTCTGGCCCCATGACTTGCCGCAAGTCATAAATTATTTTCTGCGGCTTAATCGGAAACCCATCGTCATTGGCATACTCTTCATAATCAGCCCGGATATCTGCCCGTAATTGCAAGGCATAAGGATCGGGTTTGCCTTGCCGGTCAGCTCGGTCTAAGATTTCCCGTAGCGAGTCGGAAATATCCCCCACAACTTCCACGAGGGGAATATAGCTGCTATCAATTTCTGCTGGCGTATCCCCAATGTGGATAATCGGAATTTCTCCGAGGGGATTCCACTTTTTGGGAGAATATTCAATCAAGTCGTAACCTATTGCAATTACCAGATCCGTTTTGTCAAAAGCACAACTGATGTGGTCTCGCTGTTGCAATCCCACCGCCCACAAGGCGAGGGGATGGGTGTAGGGAATGACTCCTTTGCCCATGAAGGTATTCACTACGGGAATATTCATCTTTGTGGCAAATTCGGTCAGTGCAAGGCTAGCGTCGGCACGAATCGCCCCATTTCCCACCATAATCAAAGGATTTTTTGCCTGGGAAATGGCTTCAGATGCCTGTTCTAGGCTATGGAAGGCAGCAAAGGTTTTTTCCCCACAATTCTTGTGTAGGGGCTTGCCTGCGGCGGTCATTTCCGCAATGTTTTCCGGCAAATCGATGTGAACTGCCCCTGGTTTTTCGCTCTGAGCAATTTTAAACGCTTTGCGGATAATCTCCGGCGTGTTGCTGGGACGAACAATTTGAGTATTCCATTTGGTGACTGGCTCAAACATCGCCACTAAATCCAGATATTGGTGGGATTCGATGTGCATCCGGTCTGTGCCCACCTGTCCGGTAATTGCCACCAGTGGCGCACCATCCAGGTTCGCATCGGCAACACCAGTCATCAGGTTGGTGGCACCTGGTCCCAGCGTGGAGAGGCAGACTCCGGCTTTCCCGGTCAGGCGTCCGTAGAGATCCGCCATGAAGGCAGCACCTTGTTCGTGGCGGGTGGTAATAAATTTAATCGAAGAGGTTTTTAGTGCTTCCAATATATCTAGATTTTCTTCGCCAGGAAGCCCGAAAATGTATTCGACTCCTTCATTTTCCAGACAGCGGACTAATAGTTCAGCAGTATTCATTTTTCTGACTCCCCTCTGTATGCTCTTGGCATCTGTAGTGGTTCGTTTCTTGTGTAACAGGGCAGATCCGCGGATTGCCCCTATTTAGCCCAGTACGGGCGCACGGATGTCCGCCCGTACTGAGTTCATCCCCATCCCGCAAGTGGGATAGGATTTAATTCATCTTTGAATGCAGAATGCACCACCGCTTATTTCACCCAGACGGTTTTGATGTTGACAAACTCGTGAATTCCCTCTTTGCTTAACTCGCGTCCGTATCCGGAACGCTTGATCCCGCCAAAGGGAAGACGCGGATCGGATTTAACCATGCCGTTAATAAACACGGCACCGGCTTCGAGTTCTTCTATCAAGCGATCGCGTTCTGTCTCTACTTGAGTCCAAGCACTAGCACCCAGTCCAAAGGGCGAGGCATTGGCAAGCGCGATCGCGGCGTTGATATCTGGCACTCGGAATAGCAGCGCCACGGGACCAAAGAATTCCTCCGCTTCGGCTGGGCTACCCGCTGGGATATCTGTCAAAATTGTCGGCAGATAAAAGTTACCAGGACGGTCAGATAATGGCTGTCCACCCGTAAGAACTTTTGCTCCCAGCTTGGCACTTTCTTGAACTTGCCAATCCAAATCTTTGAGAATCGATGGGGTTGCCAGTGGCCCTATATCGGTTTCCGGATGCATCGGATCGCCGATTTTGAGTGCCTCAAACTTCTCAATCAGGCCTTTTTCAAATTGGTCTGCGATCGCATCCACGACAATGAACCGTTTCGCAGCAATGCATGATTGACCGTTATTCAGCATTCTGGCACTCACTGCTGTCGCAATGGCTGCATCCAAATCGGCGCTTTCTAGGACAATATACGGGTCGCTTCCGCCCAATTCCAGAACGGTTTTCTTAATTTGTTTCCCGGCGGTGGCGGCGAGGCTCATCCCGGCAGGTTCGCTTCCGGTCAAGGTTGCGGCTTTCACTCGCTCGTCTGATACAATTGCCGCAACTTTATCTGCCCCCACTAGCAAGGTTTGAAAGACACCTTCTGGGAATCCGGCTTTGTGGAAAATCTCCTCCAGAGCCAATGCACACTGAGGCACGTTAGAGGCGTGCTTGAGTAACCCGACGTTTCCCGCCATCAGCGCCGGTGCAGCAAACCGAAACACTTGCCAGAAGGGGAAATTCCAAGGCATGACTGCCAAGATGACGCCTAAAGGCTGATAGCGCACAAAGCTGTGGCTGGCGTCGGTTTGGGCTGGAACATCCGCGAGGAATTCGGGGGCGCGTTCGGCGTAGAAGCGACAGACGAGGGCGCATTTTTCCACTTCTGCGATCGCTGATTTCAAAGTTTTCCCCATTTCTAGGGTCATTATTTTGCCAAAGCGTTCGCGATCGCTCTCTAAAATCTCAGCAGCGGCATTCAGCCAATCTGCCCTTTTTTGCATGGGTGTCTGCCGATACTGTTTAAAGCTTGATTGCGCTAGTGCTAGCTTCGTTTCAATCTCTGTATCTGTTAGTGCCTCAAACGTTTGAAGCGTTTCCCCAGTTGCTGGGTTAATCGTGGCTATACCCATTGCTTCAACCTCCAATGCCTAATTAGATCGGGGTAGCCCTCAAATCGTGAAGGCTGATTCACCCCATTCATCAACCCGCGCTTTTCTCAAATGCGAACTCCTAGCCGCATCTAAAACGGCATCTACTCTATAGGTCGCATCTGCTTAAAGTTAGTTTCCAGACGCAATTCCTCGCGTCTTATTGCTCCGGTTAATCCCGGGCTAACTCCGGATGATGTGGTACGACTACCAGTCTGCTATCTTGCTACTCCCGAAGATTTCTATTCTAGGTTGCCCTCTAGCCTATGTTTAGTAAGTGCTAAGCATACTTACAAGAATTGTATTTTCTTAACAAATTCTTTAGGTTATTGTAAATTTTATGTACAATAGCAATGTCAATGATAATAAGGCTCCTACTAACTTGGCTCGTCTTTTCCTCTAGATCGAGCATCGGCTCTCCAACTTAGTAGGTTATACGCGAGCCATTCCATTGCAAGCGCTTCGCCACCGCTTAAGGAGTGCCTCGTCCACTCTTCTGGTGAGGGTGACTGCCAGTCTAGAAATTAGCTGGAAATAGAGGATGGATGATTTGGAACTTTCCCACCGTACCCGTCAAAATTTTTTGAGCAGTAGCAATCAGTGTCTTACTGCCAAGTTGCCTGTGGTATTGGCAGTCGATGACGATGAAGACAACTTATTATTGCTTGCTTACGTTTTAGAGCCGCTAAATTGCTCAATCATCACAGCAATTGACGGTCATAGTGCTTTTGAAAAGGCACGAACCGAACAGCCAAACCTGATTTTGCTGGATATTATGTTGCCTGACTTAGATGGTCTTCAAATTGTCCGTCAACTCAAGGAAGATCCTGAAACCCGGACAATTCCTGTTATCGCCGTCACGGCGCTGGCAAGGGCGGAAGACAGAGATCGCATTCTCACGGCAGGCTGCAATGACTATATTAGCAAGCCTTACTTGCTGGAGGATCTAGAGGCTGTTGTCCGGCGCAACCTGAGATGGAATCCGTCTCAGGTCGATTCGGTGGAATTCAGTCTGGATTGCGCGTCGTAGGGGTTGCGGCTAAAATCGCAACGGTACTGGTACGACTTGTTTTTAGGGCGGAGTCGATCATCAGATCGATGACTGGGACTTTCACCACTTCCTCAATTAGCTGTTTAAGTTGCAGTTGTAGGACGTGGTTTATATTCTCTCGAACTCTCTGTGCCAGCCTTTGCTGACCGCTTTGTGCCAGAAGTTGTTCGGGTCGAGTAATAGAATCTTCGATAAGAATCGCAATTTTGTCACCCATAAATTGGCAAGTCACCTGACTGGGCTGGTGACTTAGTTGGGCGTGGTAGAAAGCCCGAATTTCCTGTGACAGGGTTCGTTCTAATTCACCACGAGTGGGTTGCATTGTGTCCTGCATAGCGATCGCTCTCAGGAAAGGTAAATTCTTTCACCTTTTTTATTAGACTGTAACAGTGCGAGCAATTTTCCGGACATCTCCTAAAGATAGAGATCCACAACATTGGAAAATTTCAATATTTAGTATCTTGACAAGGTTAGTTGTTAAGCGCTAAATCCCTGATGAGGGTAGAGAGTGCCAATCTTACAAAGTAGGGATAGGGTTCGATTCCCCCAAGTATCCGAAACGGTTTTCAATATATTTGTGATGCTTTGCAGCTAACCAAGAAACGCCAAATGTATTCAAAAATTTAGTTTTTCAACGATTCTTAGCACAGAAGTGTGTATATATCTAGTGCTAAAAGTAACAATGAATATTAATGTTTAAGTTGTGCAGTTTTTTAACTAATTTTTTATAGAATCAGGGGACAAGCAACATCACCACTAGCTTGCTGTGTTCTCTTGCCAAGATGAACTTAAAAGATCAACCTAGTGGGGAAGCTACGAGCCAATCGATTCCAAGCGCCAAAAAATGCCGCCTGGGGAATGCCTCGTAATACCGTTTCACTTTTCCCGCAGCCGATCCCTAAACCCTTGTAAAACAAGGGGCAAACAGGGAATCATTCGTGTACCGTCAATCAAGTGAATGGGTATAACTTGGGCAACCCCTCGGTTGTCCACTTCTGGAGAGGATAGCTTCGTATTTTGATGAGTTCCCCCGAACAACGCTTAAATCTGCACTCTTTCTCAAAACCTGCCTCCCAGGCAAATATCGAATCGCCTCTCATTTTGGTTGTAGAAGACAATGAAGACAACTTGCTACTCATGAGCGAAGTGCTGCTCGCTCTTGACTGCTCATTTATTACGACAAAGGAGGGTCGGGCAGCTTTATTTATGGCGCAACATTATCAGCCAAAGCTGATTTTGTTGGATATTCTTCTACCTGACATCCACGGTGTAGAAGTTGTGCGTTCTCTAAAACAGAACCCCGAAACGATGAAGATCCCCATTGTTGCTGTGACGGCTTTGGCAAGAGCAGAAGACAGGGAAGGTCTTCTGTTTGCAGGCTGCAATGACTACATTAGCAAGCCTTATGTCATTGATGAGTTAGAAGCTCTCATCGATCGCTATCTCAATTAATTTAAATAAATAAATCTAGATTTATAGATTGAGTCATCAATTGATAAATGGTTGTTTGTTAGTTGTTATAGAGAGACGGGATGCCGCGATCGCATAAGGGTCAGATACACCCTAAAAACTGAAAAAGGCTGCTGAGGGCAAACCATCAATATAAATCTATGCTGAGCTAGATACTTAGCAGCGAAGGGGGATTAATTACGAACTTTAGGGGCGTTTGCTAATACAGCAATCGTACCAGTACGACCTGTGTCTACTTTGGCATCGCTGAGCAGGTCAATCACGGATACGCCAACCACTTCCTCAATTAGCGCTTTCAGTTTTGGCTCAAGTGCTTTTTCTAAATCTGTCCTTACTTGCTCAGCCAGCTCTTCTTGACCACTATTTGCTAAAAGTTGTTCTGGTGCCGTGATGGCATTTTCTAGAATAATGGCAATTTTTTCATCAAAAATTTGACAGGTAATTTGACTAGGTTGATGCCCCAGTTGATCCCGGTATAAAGCTTGGATGCGTTGCGATAGAGTTCTTTCTAGTTGTCCGCGCGTCGGAGAGGAAGTATCCATACTTTAAAGATTTTAAAAAAATTCTATCATCAGATAGATGATAAATCTATCTGGTTGCCCTGTCAAAATCTTTAAAAAAAGACTCTCTAAAAGAGAGTTAAATGAAGACAGACTGTTACTAAAATCACTCGGCTGTTTGGGGATAGATGAGAATTTTGTAAGTTTCGGGGGTGGGAGCGATCGCTTGTTCCACAGCAGCAGCTAAATTTTGCAAAGGATAGCGATCGCTAATTAATGCTTCCACATCAATTCGCTGGTTGAATACGATATCTGCTGCCAAATTTTGTATCCGGTAAGAAGAACTATAGCTACCCATTAAATCAATTTCTCGGCGGTAGAGAATATTTGGATTAATCGGGATTTCTACTTCATCAGGAAACTCAGCAAAAAATAAAATTTTACCGCCCCGACGGGTACAATCGAGGGCTTGGAAAAAAGCTTTGTCACTGGGAACTGCAAGTAAAGTCGTATCCACTCCCAAACCGCCGGTAAGCTCTTTAATTTTAGTTGCTAAATCTGGGTCGCGGGGATCGAATGCAGCTTCTGCCCCCACACTCAAAGCTTTCTCGATCCGAGAAGGAATTAAGTCAGTCGCGATCGCTCTGGCTCCGAAATACTTCACCAGCATGATAAACATTAGCCCAATTGGGCCAGCACCTGTAATCAAAACGGTTTGACCAGGAGCAACCTGGGCTTTTTTAACTGCTTTTAGACAGCAATTTGTCGGCTCCACAAAACTCGCTTGCTCAAAGCTGACATTGCCAGGAATGGGAATTAATCCGCCACTGCGGACAATGTGACCGGGCACTTTCACATAATCTGCAAAACCGCCGCCGCTAGGAGTAAATCCAGCCGTGGTCGTGACGTTTTTGTAAACATCGCACATCGAGAAATTGTCGTTGAGGCAATAATCGCAGCGCATACAAGGAATATGGTGCATAACCACAACTCGCTGCCCAATCTGCCAGCCAGTCACTTCACTTCCTACAGAAGTAATTACCCCAGCAGTTTCATGACCAAAGATGCGCGGTGGCTGGTAGAGAGGATAGCGAATTTTCTTGATGTCAGACTGACACAATCCCACAACCTTTACTTGTACCAGCACTTCATCGGGTGCAATTTCCGGCGTCGGCACTTCTTCGTAACTGAGCTGATTGACGCCTCTGAATACTTGTGCTTTCATGCTTTTCCTTAAACGATGGACTTTATACTTTCGATAGCCGATTGTTTATAGCTAATTGTCTATTGTTCGCGATCGATTGTCTATTCTGAAACGGAATTGCTGATGAATGAATTAATAGAAGTAGATGTCTTGGTTGTGGGAGGCGGAACGGGAGGAACCGCAGCTGCGATACAAGCTGCCCGTCGCGGTGCCAAGACAATGCTGGTGAGTGAATTTACCTGGCTGGGGGGAATGCTCACCTCAGCGGGGGTTGCTGCCCCGGATGGTAATGAACTTGCTGCCTTTCAGACGGGGCTTTGGGGTGAGTTTTTAGGGGAATTGCGTTCTCGGCAAATGGGAGGCTTAAACAATAGTTGGGTGAGTCTGTTTAGTTACGATCCCCGGATTGGTGCCCAAATATTTGCCGATTGGGTACGAAAATTGCCAAATCTAGACTGGGTTGCGGGGCAAGTGCCCTTAGAGGTTTTGCGAACAGGCGATCGCATCCTTGGGGTTCGATTTGCCGATTTCACCGTTCAATCCAAAATCACCCTAGATGGCACCGAACTGGGAGACTTGTTGCCTCTAGCATCTGTGCCCTACCGCTGGGGATGGGAATTGCAATCGGAGTTTGGAGAACCCAGTGCGCCTGTTTCTCACAATGAATTGACTCAGCGATACCCAGTGCAGGCTCCCACTTGGGTGGCAATTATGCAAGATTTTAGTGAGGAAGCAAGTGCGCCGGAAATTCCCCCTCCTCCTTCATCTTTTATCCTTCCTCCTTCATCCTTCCAAGGTAGCTGGGATCGCTACGGTTGGGAGAAGTTTCTCAATTATGGGCGTTTACCGGGGAATCTTTTCATGATCAATTGGCCCCTATGCGGCAATGACTATGGGGAAGGAGTGGGGCGTCTGATAGAGTCGGAGGCGGCGTGGCATCAATTTCTTCAAGAGAGTCTGTGGCACACTCAAAGCTTTGTCCGCTTTATTCAAACTAAGCTGGGGCGGCGTTACGGCTTAGCGACTCAAATCTTTCCCTCACGCTTGACTCCCAAACTCAATCAAAACTCAATCAAAACTCAAAACTCTCTCGGTGGAGGTGGTTATGCCCTACACCCTTACTTTCGAGAAAGCAGACGCCTTATAGGACTCGCGACCGTGCGAGAGCAGGATATCTTGCCAGTAGCGGGGGGAAAGGTTGCACCCCTACCTGTGGATGCGACTGGGGAGGTGAATGCGATCGCCCTCGGCAACTACCCCAACGACCACCATTACCCTAACTACAACTTTCTTGTTAAACCAAAATCAATTCGCTGGGGTGGACGCTGGACTGGCACTCCTTTCACCCTTCCCTACACTTGTCTAATTCCAGAGTCTGTGGATGGACTGCTGGTTTGCGAAAAAAATATCTCCGTCTCCCATATTGCCAACGGTTCCACCCGGTTACAGCCCATCGTCATGAATATTGGTCAGGCGGCAGGAATGGCGGCGGCGCTTTGCGTGCAGCGAAGTTGTCAACCCAGAGATTTACCTGTCCGAGTCCTGCAAGAAGCATTGTTACAAGATGAGCGATCGCCAGCAGCAATTTTCCCTCTGTTCAATTTACCGCGCGATCGCGCCGACTGGCTGCACAGGCAACGAGATTACTTGGATCGCCCTGACACCTATCCCTTCAATGGCAACTGCCCTTACCTGGAACCCCAGACGCCACAGGATTCAAAATATGTGGAAGTTCCCTCACCCTTTACGAAACACAGCGATGGGGAAGCGGTTGGCGGAAGCATTGAAAAATCCGCTTCAAACTCAGCACTCTTCTGTGGAGTGTTCCATCGCCATGCCGAGCAAGATTACACCTTCACTGTAAAGGAGCCAGCTGCTGGGGAAGAGCAAACCTGGATAGCGATCGCCTTGCGCCCAGAAGTAGACGGAGAACTCCAAACCTGCCTCGATCGGCAGATGCTCTCTGTGTGCGGATATCTCAATCAATCGGGCAAATGGTTGATTGTGGAAAAAATTATTGCTCCTGGGAGCGATCGCACTCATTTTTGAGCCTTAGGCATCGTACCTCTAACCTTAAACAAAAGCAGAACTCAATCGGAACCGACTAAGCTCTAACCGAAATTTTTCCTGGTTAACGATCAAGAACTCCGTATCAGGGACTATAACCCTGACACGGACATCTGCTATGCGCCCTTACACCTCTATCATGTTGTTGAGCTTACTATCAATCTCTTCAGGTAATTTCTTAGGGATCGAGTCCGCCTCTGCCAAGCAACTGCCATCCACGTCTTCCGAGCTAGCCGTATCGCTGAAACGTGGGAACGAACCGTCTCCGGATAAAGGAACCGGACGCCGAGATGCGTTTTCGCCCGAATATATCTCTATCGTCTAGAATTATCCTCTATTTAGCCAAATCTGAACAAGTCATCGATCCGCTTTTCACCTTGCGACTGAGGTCGATGAAAGCTCATTTGAAGGCAGCAAACTAAGCTCTAGCAGGTTTGTGCCAGTGTACTTGGGGCACTATTTGTCTAATTTTGCCTGTCACGGAGAATTTATTCCCTGACAAAAGCTATATATTAGGCCGTCCTTTTCTATAATTAGAGATTATTTACGTTCATGCTATCGGGGTGCTTAGAGTTCAATAGTTTCAGCGAGTGAATTGAACTCACTGCAAATGTGGAAACATAAGCTTTTCACCATTTTCACCAAGGAACCAGTGTTTTGTCCCCTTGCGATGCGATCACCCCTGATATGAGCAACGACCTGGATCTGATCAAAAGCCTTAGCCCCGGTGCGATGGATCAGATCATGTTTTATCTGGCCTTTAGTGCGATGAGAACCGGCGGGCACCGACACGGAGCCTTCCTGGATGCTGCTGCCACGGCAGCAAAGTGCGCGATTTACATGACTTATTTGGAGCAGGGTCAAAATATCCGGATGACGGGGCACCTGCACCACATTGAGCCGAAGCGAGTCAAAGTCATCGTCGAGGAAGTTCGGCAAGCGCTGACCGAAGGGAAACTGCTGAAGATGCTGGGTTCCCAAGAACCTCGGTATTTAATTCAGTTTCCCTATGTTTGGATGGAGCAGTTTCCGTGGCAACCGGGGCGATCGCGCATCTATAGCACCAACCTGACCGCTGACGAAAAGCGATACCTTGAGGAAAAACTGCCAAATAATCTGCCGGATGCCCAGCTAATCAACGCTTTTCAGTTTCTAGAATTAATTGAATTTCTCCACAGTCGTTCCCAGGAAGACTTGCCAGAAGAACGCCGCATTCCTCTAAGCGAAGCATTCGCCGAACACATCAAGCGGCGCTTAATCTATTCCGGCACGGTAACGCGAATTGATTCTCCTTGGGGATTGCCCTTCTACGCCCTCACTCGCGCTTCCTACTCACCCGCTGAGGACGAAGAACGCACTTATATCATGATTGAGGATACTGCCCGCTACTTCCGACTGATGAAAGATTGGGCAGACCGACAGCTAAATGTGATGCGGATACTAGAGGAACTCGATATTCCACCGGATCGCATTGAGGCAGCCATGCAAGAACTGGATATGGTCATCCGGGATTGGGCAGATAAATATCACCGCGCCGACGGTCAGCCAGTGCTTCTACAAATGGTTTTTGGCCCAAAAGAAGAATAAAACACTTAACTCACATTTTCGTTGAGCAGGGTGGGCAATGCCCACCCTGCTTCAGTTAGAAGCTACATCGGTAAAACTTTTGCCTGAAATCGGGGAAAAATTAACTTAGCCTTGTGTAGGCATTGCCCCAATAGTTTGATGCTGAATGCGGGGTTCTACAAACAAATTTGAAATGAGTATTGCTGCTAAATTGACCCACATTTGTATAAAGTTTTCACTCCTCATGCAAAAACACAATCGGGATCATTCGCACACTGCATAGCCAAACAGTTTAGTGTAACAATTTTTACAAACTTACTTTGAAATCTTTTATAGGACTAATTAAGAAGATTGTAAAAATAGGCGTTATAAAACTGCATGACCGGCAAAAAGAATCTTATTGTTATCGGCAACGGTATGGTAGGACACAAGTTTCTAGAACTGATGATCGCTAAAGGAGCGACGCAGGAATGGAACTTGATCGCATTTTGCGAAGAGCCTCGTGTTGCTTACGATCGGGTTAATTTGAGTGGTTTCTTTTCAGGCAAAACTGCGGCAGATTTATCGTTAGTTCAACCGGGTTTGTACCAAGAAAATGGAGTTGAAATCCATATCGGTGATAAGGCAGTTGCGATTAACCGGGAAGAAAAAACAGTTACATCAGCGAATGGGATAACAATTGCCTATGACAAAATTGTTCTAGCAACAGGCTCCTATCCTTTTGTACCGCCAATTAAAGGGAATGATGCGAAAGGTAATTTTGTCTACCGGACAATAGATGACCTTGAGGCAATGTCATCCTATGCGAAAAATTGCCAAACTGGTGTCGTTGTTGGGGGTGGATTATTAGGTTTGGAATGTGCGAACGCTCTCAAAAATATGGGTTTAAAAACCCATGTTGTTGAGTTCGCACCCAGATTAATGCCACTACAAATTGATGATGTCGGTGGCAACATCCTTCGCAACAAGATAGAAGAACTTGGGGTTTCAATTCATACCAGTAAATCTACAACAGAAATTGTCAGCATTGATGGCAAGGTTGCTAAAATGACCTTTGCTGATGGTGAAGAGTTAGAGACAGATATGATTGTCTTTTCTGCGGGAATTCGTCCTCGCGATGAAATCGCGAGAGGATGTGGATTAGCAGTAGGCGATCGCGGCGGGATCGTTATCAACGATTCTTGCCAAACTTCAGATCCAAATATTTATGCTATTGGAGAATGCGCCCTTTATCAAAATCGAATTTACGGCTTAGTCGCTCCTGGCTATACAATGGCAAGCGTAGCGGCAGATATCCTGAGCAAAACAGGGACGAGCAGCTTTACCGGCGCGGATATGTCCACCAAGCTCAAACTGTTGGGAGTGGATGTTGCCAGTTTCGGGGATGCCTTTGCCAAATCTCCCGGCGCTAAAGAAATTTCCGTTACTGATACCATCCAAGGTGTTTACAAAAAACTGGTTTTAAATGAAGATGGTAGCCATCTTTTAGGTGGAATTCTGGTAGGAGATGCTTCAGCTTACGGTACGCTGCTGCAATTTGTGCAGAATGCGATCGCCCTCCCGCCTCATCCAGAAGATTTGCTGATGCCACCCCGCGAAGGCAAGTCTGCCACAGTCGGTATGGGTGTGGAGAGTTTACCAGATACTGCCAAAATTTGCTCTTGCAATAATGTTAGCAAAGAGCAAATTTGTAGTGCCATCCAAGAAGGGCAACTCACTGATATTGCCAGTGTAAAGAAATGCACCCAAGCCGGCACAGGTTGCGGCGGTTGCGTGCCACTGGTAACTGATATCCTCAAAGCTGAGATGAAGAAAGCGGGGATAGAGGTAAAAAATCATCTCTGCGAACACTTCGCCTATTCCCGTCAGGAACTTTATCACTTGGTGCGTTCTCAAAAAATCCTGACTTTTGAAGATTTAATTCAAAAACATGGAAAAGGGAAGGGGTGTGAAATTTGTAAGCCTGCTGTAGCTTCTATTCTCGCTTCAACGTGGAACGAGTATATTTTAGAAATGCCGCATGTGGGGTTGCAGGATACCAATGATTATTACCTGGCAAACATTCAGAAGGATGGAACTTATTCAGTAATCCCCAGAGTTCCCGGTGGTGAACTAACACCAGATCAGCTGATTGTGTTGGGAGAAGTTGCTAAAGATTTTGGTCTTTATACCAAAATTACAGGTGGACAACGGATCGATTTATTAGGTGCGCGGGTAGATCAATTACCCCAAATTTGGCAGCGACTGATAGATGCTGGATTTGAATCGGGACACGCTTATGGGAAGGCACTCCGCACGGTCAAATCTTGTGTAGGTAGCACCTGGTGCCGCTTTGGGGTTCAGGATTCAACCACTTTGGCGATTGAGATCGAACTGCGATATCGAGGCTTGCGATCGCCCCACAAATTAAAATCAGCTGTATCGGGTTGTACCCGCGAATGTGCCGAGGCTCAAAGCAAGGACTTTGGCATTATCGCAACTGAAAATGGCTGGAATTTATATGTATGTGGCAACGGAGGAATGAAGCCACAACACGCAGTTTTGTTAGCAACAGATATTGACAAGGAAACGCTGATTAAATATTTGGATCGGTTCTTGATGTTCTATATTCGCACCGCGAATCGACTAGAACGCACTGCAACTTGGTTCAATAAGCTGGAAGGAGGCATCGAGTACCTGAAGCAGGTAGTTATTGAAGATTCTCTGGGCATTTGTGCTGAATTAGAATCAGAAATGCAGCATCTTGTCAATACCTATCAGTGTGAGTGGAAAGCCACAATTGAAGATCCAGAAAAAGTGAAGCGATTCCGTCACTTTGTCAATTCTGACCAACCCGATCCTGGTTTAGTTCATGTAGAGGAACGGGGGCAAAAACGTCCAGCTTATGACCACGAGAAGGTTTTAGTTGGTATTTCCGAATAAGCTGACTGTTGCTCTGGTGCATTACCTACAGTTTAAAAAAACTGATGTTATTTCAAGTAGGAAAAACATACACACGCTATCAAATTCATTCTGCATTGGGTGGAGAACTCCAAACTTATCTTCCTCAGCGTGCTGGAAAGATTGTGTGTGGATGTTTTAAGCCTACCCTGGACTCAAAAGCTCCTGATGAAGTTTTGGTAGAAGATTCACCAAAAGTAAAACAGAAAGCTGAGATACTCTGCCAACAAGGAGGTGCTATTCCAGTGTTCCTCAAGCTACATCGAGCTAGGTGGAAGTATATAGGAATGTTTCGTGTCAAGAAACATTCCGTTGACCTAGAAGAAATTAGGCGTAAGCAGCAGGAATCAGGCAGAAATAACATTGCAGCCGTGCTGTATTTGGAACCTGTGTTAAGCGAACTATGCAGTACGGTTCAAATAACCAAAGAGCGAGTTTTTGAGTTAGTTTGACTTGCTGCAATGTGTTGAATTTTTCAAGCTAGGCTACACCAATCCGTTAATCAATAGGAAAAGAAAATGGTTCAAGCATTACCGATTCGTCAGACAATTTCTACATGGGTTGATATTTGTCCGCTGTCAGCGATCGCGCCCAACACTGGAGTTTGCGCTTTAGTTGAAGATCAACAGGTGGCAATTTTCCGTGTGGGACAAGAAACTGATGTATTTGCGCTAGGCAATTACGATCCCTTTAGTAAAGCCTTTGTCCTATCGCGGGGAATTTTAGGCGATCGCAATGGCATTCCCAAAGTTGCATCCCCCATCTACAAGCAAAATTTTAACTTGCTCACCGGAGAATGCTTAGACGATGAAACCGTAAGCGTTCCTACTTTTCCTGTAAGAGTGGTGGAAGATAAAGTGCAGGTAGCTATTAGCGAATAACTACTGCTACATTTCATCAAAGAACCCGGTTTCAGAAGAGAAACCGGGTTCTTTAATAGGGATACTACTATATATACAGCTAATGAAAAGGAGTTCTCCTATGCAGCCTACGGTAACTAATGGAGTGCGTTGGGCTACTACAGATATCAACCTCTTACCTGAAAACGAAGGCACGCGCTATGAGATTATTGATGGAGAGTTGTTTATGACCAGAGCGCCCCACTGGAAGCATCAACGCACCTGCTTCAACATCTGTTGAGAAGTCGATGCTTGGTCTGTTTTTAGTGGTTTAGGGCAAGCCAGCATCACTCCGGGTGTGCTATTCAGCGAATCAGATAACGTCATACCAGATGTAGTGTGGGCTAGTAACGGAAGATTAGCTGTATTGCTAGACGAGGCGGGACATCTAACAGGCGCACCAGAATTAGTGGTGGAAGTGTTATCACCTGGTATAGAGAATGAACGCCAAGATAGAGAACCTAAACTCAAACTTTACGCATCACGGGGAGTCCAAGAGTATTGGATTGCTGATTGGCGCTTGCAACAAGTTGAAATCTACCACCGCGAAAATGCGACGCTAAAATTGATAGCAACGCTACTAAATAATGATGAGTTAAGTTCACCTCTATTGCCAGATTTTACCTGCACTGTGGCTCGGTTTTTTGTGTAGGAAAGTGGTAGGGAAAAAGGCGATCTCCACTAGCTGTGCTTACTTTTAGAAGCTGTTTTAAAAGTCTAATAAGTTGTTATTTTGCATCCTGAGTGGAGTGAAGCGCAACGCTCAAGGCGCGATCGCTTCCCTCATTCAGTGTCCCCACCCACCCCTAAAAAAATACATCTAGCCAGAGCAAAATTACTGGCTGACAACGGGGTCAAGATGCGATCGCACCCCATCTCACTCCATCAGCAAAGTGCGATCGCACTCAACTCGGACTAAGTCTTCAGACTGATGTAGAGCTGCAATAAAATTTCAACACTTATGGCATAACTAACAGAAAAAATCTGTAGTTATGAAATCTTATTTGTGCCTTATAACCGGAGGAAAAACAATGTTTTCAAATCAACCGAAGCACGTTGATGCCGTAGGCGCTGACAACACTGGCAGTGGGTTTCTCACCCCTGATGCTGGCCCCGATACCGCACGCGCCGATTATTCTGAGGAATCGGATCTAAATGACGCAACTCATGATTATGACAACGTTGATGAACTTGTTCCCGATACCTCTGTTGAGGAGTCTAGGGGTAACGTTGTCGATCGTCAAATGAGAATTATTGGACGCACTTCAGGATGACATCGCAAGTGTCATTCAAAAAATCAAAATCGGGATGACAGGATTTGAACCTGCGACCCCCTCGTCCCGAACGAGGTGCGCTACCAAGCTGCGCTACATCCCGTTGTCATAAGTGACAAACTAGATCCACAATATCACGCCAAATCCCAAATCACCAACCCACTCCACCAGAAATTAATTCACTGAGTCCGTTGCTTGCTACGATAAACTCTGTATGACTGAAAGTGGAAAAAGCGGGTTGTGGCTGTTAAACCAGATTGGTTGCGCGTCAAAGCGCCTCAGTGGGAGCGAGTCGGTAGTGTTAAAGAAATTTTGCGGGATTTGGGGCTGAATACCGTTTGTGAGGAAGCCTCTTGCCCCAACATCGGCGAGTGTTTCCAAGCCGGTACAGCGACATTCTTAATTATGGGGCCAGCCTGCACGCGGGCTTGCCCCTATTGCGATATCGACTTTGAGAAGAAGCCCAAAGCGCTTGACTCCACGGAACCAGAAAACTTGGCGGAGGCAGTTAGACGACTCCGACTGAATCATGTGGTAATTACCTCAGTGAACCGGGATGATTTGCCGGATGGCGGTGCGTCTCAGTTTGTCCAGTGCATTCAAGCAGTTCGCGCCACCTCCCCGAAGACGACCATTGAGGTATTGATTCCTGACTTGTGCGGCAATTGGGGGGCACTCGAAACAATCCTCCAAGCAGCACCAGAAGTGCTAAACCACAATACAGAAACGGTTCCTAGTCTTTACCGGCGAGTGCGTCCTCAAGGAAATTATCAGCGATCGCTCGAACTACTACATCGAACCCGCGAGTTAGCCCCTTGGGTTTACACAAAATCTGGTTTGATGGTAGGGCTGGGAGAAACTGACGCCGAAATCCGGCAGGTAATGCAAGATTTACGAGATGTCGATTGCGATATTTTGACGATTGGGCAATATCTCCAACCCTCCCAAAAACATTTGAAAGTCGATAGCTTTGTCACACCTGCTCAGTTTGATGCTTGGAGACAGTTTGGCGAGTCGCTGGGTTTCCTGCAAATCGTCTCCTCTCCCCTGACTCGGAGTTCTTATCATGCCGAACAGGTGCGGGAATTGATGGAACGCTATCCTCGATTCAAGAGTTATGAGTGACCAGAACTCCTCTAACTCAATCAAAACGATTCCCTTGAGGGAAGCGAAAGGTCAAAACTCAAAACTCACGATAGCGATTCTTGGATCGGGCGCTTGGGGTACGACCCTTGCCTCTCTCGCATCTCAGAACGGTCATCACGTCCGTGTGTGGTCGCGTCAGTCTTCCCTATGCTTAGAGGCGGTTCTAGAGAATGCTGAAATTGTTTTATCCGCCATCTCGATGAAAGGTGTCGGCGAGGTTGCGGCGAATGTACAAAAGGCTGTCTCTTCTAAGCCAATTTTCGTCACCGCTACCAAAGGATTAGATCCTGTCACTACCTGCACCCCTTCACAAATTTGGCAGGCGGCATTTCCGACTCGCCCAGTGGTCGTTCTATCGGGGCCAAATCTTGCTAAAGAAATTCAACAAGGATTGCCAGCTGCTACGGTGGTAGCCAGCCGGGATGCTGCCGCTGCCTCGTCGGTGCAAGCGGTGTTTTCGTCCCCCAGTTTTCGGGTTTATACCAATGCTGATCCTTTGGGAGTGGAACTCGGCGGAACGCTAAAAAACGTGATGGCGATCGCTGCCGGTACTTGTGATGGGTTGCAATTGGGAACGAATGCCAAAGCCGCTTTGTTAACCCGTGGTCTCACTGAAATCATCCGCATCGGCAACTGCTGGGGGGCACAACCTGAAACGTTTTATGGATTGTCAGGACTTGGTGACTTACTCGCCACCTGCAACAGCAGTCTCAGTCGCAATTATCAGGTCGGTTACAGATTGGCTCAAGGTAAGACACTCTCCGAAGTTTTAACCGAGCTGGAAGGAACCGCTGAAGGGGTCAACACCGCTTCCGTGCTGATTCAACGAGCGGATCGAGAAGAAATTTCAGTTCCGATTTCTTACCAAGTCTATCGCTTGCTCAAAGGGGAAGTTACCCCACTCTCAGCAGTTGAAGCACTCATGCTAAGAGACAGCAAACCTGAGTATAGCTAGGTTTTAGCCCTTAAAACCATCTATAGGGAACTCTTTGAGCCAATATTCTTTCTTAACCCTAGGGATTTTTCAGGAAATCCTTCAATTGGTGATGTAGATTAACTTGGCCTTTGACCCAAATCACTACTCTAAGATTGAGCGCTGCCTATACTACCCAAAGATAGAAATCTGAATCCTACTAGAGACAGGTTTTTCTGAATGTCACGTCGTCCCTACCTGCATAACCATCGATATCGATGAATTCAGTAAGTGTCATGCAGCTAGATGTAACAGAAAGTAACAGAAAGGTAAGCATTAGCTGTTTCGTCCTGGAGGGTGGGAATTCTAGCAATAAGTAGTGAAGTGATTAATTGAAAGACTATTCCGGACGCAATTGAGAGATCCCTATGCCAGCCACTCCTTTTTATGCAGAGACAGATACAGAATTTGACTCCGAGTTGCCAGATTACAACTTTGGGTCTGCCGTGTTGAACGACGATGCTCGACCCCCGGTGGATGATCTCGATAGCCCTGAGATGGAAGGTCTAGATGCAGAGTACGGGCGACTCGGCGAGGCATCTCTACGGGCAACTGCCAGCCGTCGTACTACCGATCTGGTTCGGTTATATCTTCAGGAAATTGGCCGGGTTCGGTTACTAGGGCGAGATGAGGAAGTCTCGGAAGCTCAAAAAGTCCAGCGTCATATGCGGTTGCTGGAGCTGAGAAATGATACTGCCAACCAGGCAGATCCAGTGATTCAGCCGTATGTGCATCTGATTGAAGTACACGATCGTCTAGCATCTCAGTTGGGGCACCGTCCTTCTTTGGAACGGTGGGCGACGGAAGCGGGTATTGAGCTGAGCAACCTGAAGCCTACATTAGCTGCTGGGAAGCGTCGCTGGGCAGAAGTAGCAGGTCTGGCAGTTGAAGAGCTAGAGCGGATTCAGGCCACTGGCATTCGCGCCAAAGAACACATGATCAAGGCCAACCTGCGTCTAGTGGTTTCTGTGGCGAAGAAGTATCAAAATCGCGGACTGGAATTGTTGGATTTAGTCCAGGAAGGAACCCTTGGGCTAGAACGGGCGGTTGAGAAGTTCGATCCGACCAAGGGTTATCGGTTTAGCACCTATGCTTACTGGTGGATTCGTCAAGGAATTACCAGAGCGATCGCAACTCAAAGTCGTACTATCCGCCTGCCGGTTCACATCACCGAAAAGCTCAACAAAATTAAGAAAGCTCAGCGCAAAATTTCTCAAGAAAAAGGTCGCACGGCAAGCATTGAGGATATCGGCGTTGAGTTAGAAATGACACCGGAGCAGGTACGGGAAGTTTTACTTCGGGTGCCTCGTTCTGTCTCTTTAGAAATTAAAGTAGGAAAGGAGAAAGACACAGAATTAGGCGACTTGCTGGAAACAGACAGCATATCTCCCGAAGAAGTGTTGATGCGAGAAGCTTTACACCGAGATTTGCAGCAGCTGCTTGCCGATCTCACCAGCCGCGAGCGAGATGTGATTCGGATGCGGTTTGGCTTAGGAGATGGTCATCCTTACTCCTTGGCAGAAATTGGTCGCGCTCTGGATTTATCTAGAGAACGAGTTCGTCAAATTGAAGCCAAAGCTTTACAAAAGTTGCGGCAACCCAAGCGCCGCAACCGTGTACGCGACTATCTGGAGTCCTTGGGCTAAGAAATAGTAATTTCATTTTCACAACTGCCCAATACTAATTTCTCAAAACCCCCCTTTTTAAGGAGGGTTTTGTGATTTCAAATATAGAAAGTCAGGGAGCGGCAAGCAGTGGTAAAAAGCGGTAAATACTGCACCCAGCAGGGACAAGGCATAAAACTAGATCCCACAAGTAACAACTGACACTCACAGCAGTGGTCAAAAGGAAAAAAGAAAAAAGCAAAAGATATAATTCTTAACTTATCTTGCTTCCTTTTTCCAGTTGCTTTCCCTATTTCTTCGCCTTGTTTCTTATTAAATATTATTCTCAATAAGCTTCGATTGTTGCAAATATTCTAGGAATTCGCTATTCTTCTCAATAGGGCTACTTTCTTGAGAAGGTCAACATGTCTTTCTACACAGCAACCTCACTCAAGGCTGAACTGAACGAGCGGGGCTGGCGTTTAACTCCCCAACGGGAAACCATCCTGAATGTCTTTCAACATCTTCCCAGAGGTCAGCATCTTAGTGCTGAAGACCTCCACGAGTTGTTGCACAGTGAAGGTGAGGACATAAGCTTATCCACCATTTACCGAACCTTAAAGTTAATGGCTCGGCTAGGCATTTTGCGCGAACTTGAACTAGCGGAAGGACATAAGCATTACGAACTCAATCAACCTTACCCGCATCACCATCACCATTTGATATGTGTTCGGTGTAACAAGACGATTGAATTCAAAAATGACTCGATTTTGAAAACCGGCACCAGAACAGCCAGAAAAGAAGGGTACCACCTGCTTGACTGTCAGATGACGATTCACGCTATCTGTCCAACTTGCCAGCGGGCGTTACTACCCATTTAAAAAGCGATCGAGTAGGGTTAGGGCGGGATGCACCACTTCCACCATAGCGATTAGCTAGTAGTATAGCTAATCGCTAATTGCTATGTTTGTTTAAAAACGTCCCTTGACGATGTCATCAGCGCTGAGACCATAAGCACGTTGGGCAGCTTCAACTGCTGCTTTGGTTTGCGCCTCGAAAACCCCATTTAATGGTCCGCGATAAAAGCCGTTTTCTTTCAGACGCTTTTGTAAAGACAATACATTAAAGCGATCGCTTGTATTTTCCAGAGCCAATATAGTATCGGGTCTAGCGATTCCATCAGCTGTTAAACCTTGCGATTTCTGAAACTGAATCACGGCGTCTTTGGTGTCTTGATCGAAGTAGCCAGTCATGGCACCTTGAAAAATTCCCATCTGCCGCAACCGTCGCTGGAGTTCTACCACCTCCCGGTTGTTACTGCCTAACTGTAGGATCTGTCCGCTAGAAGCTGTATTAAAGCGATCTCTTGTATTTTTCAGAGCCAATATAGTATTGGGTCTAGCGATTCCATCAGCTGTTAAACCTTGCGATTTCTGAAACTGAATTACGGCATCTTTGGTGTCTTGATCAAAGTAGCCAGTCATGGCCCCTTGCAAAATTCCCAGTTTCCGCAACCGTCGCTGGAGTTCTACCACCTCCCGGTTGTTACTGCCTAATTGTAGGATCTGCCCACTAGAAGTGATATTTTTAGGCGGAGTCCGATCCTCTCCACCTCCCACACCTATCAAAGCTGCCTGGGTATCCGAACCGACAATGCCATCTACTGGCATTCCCGCCGCTTGCTGAAATCGGTTAACGGCTGCTTTTGTGATCGGGCCATAATAGCCAGTGATATTTGCTTGAAAATAGCCCTGTTTTTGCAACCGTTGCTGGAGGGATACTACCTCCGGACCGCTGTCTCCTTCCTGTAGGACTCCACTCCTCGGACGTTGGCTGACCTGAGAAGCCTTGCTGACCGGCTGAGTACGTTGCCTGACAGACTGGAAACGTGGGCGGCTGACCTGTCTGACCTGCCGAGATTGGCTGGCCTGCGCCTGGATTGCCTTGCCTCGCTTCTTCTGTAAGGCGGCTTCGGTTCGCGGCCCCACAATGCCATCCGGTTCCAGCCCATTAGCTTTCTGGAATTGGATCACAGCTTCCGTTGTAATCGGGCCAAAATTGCCTGTGATACCTGCTTTGAAATAGCCTAGCTGCTGCAAGCGCTGCTGGAGAGTGGCTACCTCCGCGCCGGTGTTTCCTGGCTCAAGTATTGCTAAAGCTTGAGACATTCCCAAGAGGCTCAGTGAGACAAAAAGCGATAGCAGAGACAAACTCGCTCTACTAGACAGCTTTTGGCGGTTCAGTCCTTCAAAAATTTTTTGGCTATTCCAGACTATAGGAAACTCGCTGTTCGTAGATGCTTCGTAGGCCAGGGCAAGATGCAGGTAGGCAAGGGTTTCCATAATTTTACTGGCAAACTCTTGATAGACAGTTTAAGAAGGTCAATTTCATCAACTAGCTATACCATACTAGTGCCTAGGGGCGATATACCACCCGTGCATCTAGTCCGCGCGATCGCAGTAGCTCGGAGCGGCTTTCGGCAAGCTGCCGATTGGAAAATGCCCCTGCATTTACATAGGAACCTCGTTTCGATTTCGGCCCCAGATCCGCATTCGGTACATAGCGGAGGACTTTATTCAATGTTGTGTAATTCCCTGGTACGACTACCACGTAGCGATTCTCAGCAAAATTAATTCCTAATTCCTGTAGGGTTCGTGCATCTGCAATGCCGTCAGGGTATAAACGCCGAGCTTGCTGGAACTCCCTGACAGCTCGCTGGGTAGCGGGACCATAAACCCCATCAATGCGACCAGGGTTGAAGCCTTGATCGCTCAATCGCCGTTGGAGATCCTCGACCTCGGAACCGCGATCGCCAGGTTGGAGACTTCTACGACTCCTGTCGTTCCGGTTGCTGTAGTCACTTAGTTGTTGACTTGGACGACCGGCAACGTAGTCGTCTAGTGCCCGCAGCGTTTCTGAATTAATCGTACCGCTGGGGGATAAACCTACAGTTGTCTGGAACTCCCTGAGAGCTTGCGCCGTATTTCGACCAAATACTCCATCAATACGACCGGGGTTGAATCCTGCCTGTGCTAACTGTTCTTGGACAAGCCTAATGTCTGAATAGGTATTTTCTGAATAGGTATTTTCTGAATAGGTATTTTCTGAATAGATATCTTCTGGATAGATATTTTCTGCTCTCAGTGTAGGGATGTTGGGAGCAGACAGTGTAGGGTTGTCCGGAAGCGAGTCAAGAGTTCTGTCCGGAGGTGGCAGGGTAAACGGGTCATTGTTGAAGCTTTGGCTTATAGTCGGTCTAACTTGATTAAATAATTCTGCCCTGGTTCCTCGACCCACAATCCCATCTGGTGTGAGCCGATTGGCTTGCTGGAATCGAATCACCGCATTTTTAGTTTGCGAGCCAAAATTTCCAGTGGCGGGCACACTAAAGCCTCGCGCCTGTAACTGCTGTTGTAATGCGCGTACCTCAGAACCGCGATCGCCTTGTTTCAGCGTTCTCTGTGCTAACGCCTGAGAAGCGATTCCCAGCATCGCTAAGGCAACGGCAATCGATAGAAAATGAATCGTTGCGTGGCTAGAAAGCTTTTTCCAATTCAATCCGGTCAGAAATTCCTGGTTTTCCCCAACCGGAGAAACACCGGCTTCTTGTACAGGTGTTTCGTAGACTAAGGCTAGATGAAGATAGGCAAGGGTTTCCATTACTTTTAACAGCATAGATTTTAACGCCAGTCTAGCCGATTGATTGCATCAAATCGCACTTCCTATCGACGATATACCACTCGTGCATTCAATCCTTGCGATCGCAACATCTCCGACTGGCGTTCTGCCCCAGACGCATTGGCAAATGCTCCTGCCTGAATATTAGAATCGCTACTGGAAGTATCCAGATAAGCATTCGGCACATACTGGCGCACTTGGCGCAGCGTTTCGGTAGTCTCAGCCATTACAATCACCGAGTAAGGAGAATTTGAAGTCGCAAGATACCCGGCAGCAAACCAGGTTTCCCGACCCATAATGCCGTCAATCTTTAAACCCCTCGCCACTTGAAAGCGCTTCACAGCTTGCTCTGTTTTCCAGCCAAATTTTCCATCAATAGAACCCGGATCAAAACCAGCCGCTTTCAGCCTTTGCTGAGCTTCGGTGACTTCCCGACCGCGATCGCCCAGTCGCAACCCGCGCTTACCAATGTTCATTGCACTCGTCTGCGGAGTGTTGTGCGACTTTTTACTTTTCTTGCTTTTGCTCTCCAGATATCGCTTTAATGCTTCTAGGGTCTCCGAACCCGCGATGCCGTCAGCATCTAAGTCACTGATCGCTTGGAAACGCCTCACCGCTGCCTCGGTCAACTTGCCGTAGTATCCAGTGACAGGTCCCTTATAGTAGTTGGCTGCCATCAAGTTTGTTTGCAAAGCCGTCACTTCAGCACCCCTATCCTCTATCTGTATTGCGCTAGCACTGTGGAGCAAACTGAGGAAAGCTAGATTTAGAGCCAGCGATAGTAGATAGCTTGTCGCGGTGCTAGAAAGCTTTTGCCGATTGAGATCCTTAAAAAGTTCTAACTTTTCTAGAACTGGAAAAGCCAGAGGATCTGTCGTTTCCTCGTAAGCTACTGCTACATAAAGATAGGCAAGCGTCTCCATTCTTGTCCTGCAAAACTCTTAGCAGCTAATCCACTCACTGAAGTTTTCAGCGAAGGTTTAACTGCTATTTTTGGCTTATTTTACGTTATTTTCAAGTTTTTTGTTTACTAACTACAGAGAGAATACTTTAAGCTAGATGGTTTCTAGGTCTTGTTTTTGAGAAACTCTAGACGTTTTCAGCGATTAAACTAAACCTTAGCATCAAAAATTAAGGCAACTATCACCGCTACACCAGTAATGCCTAAAGCTACGAGCGGGTGTTGACCTTGACTTACAGCAAAAGAAGTAACGATACCAGCACCCAATGCCGCGATAACGGCAGATCCTAATAAATCTTGATGAGAGTTTTTATTGAACATTGTTGCGCTCCAGCAGCCAAGTTAAAAATAGCTGTGACTTACAGTTTTACAAACTACCACCAGACTTTAGTAGGTTGAAAAGTTGCTGGAATATTGCAATTAAGATTTAAATTAAGCTAATTTTCTTAACACGTCCCAAGGTTACAAAAACAGGGGATCTCTATGCTTGTACTGCAATCCCCCGCACTGAAACTTCTGTCGGATTTCGCCTATTGCTGTTGTTCTGTCTCAACTCGCTCAATGTTACCGGCTTTGATCCAACCTTGTTGTTCGCCCTCTTCCAGACGGATCTGTTGCCATCTTTTATCATCGCTTTCTTTGATGACTACAATCCGCTGATTGTATCCGACCCCACCGACGCGGTTAGCTTCCAAAGTTGGTGCCTCTCGTAGGCTTAAACCTTCGCGCCAGGTAACGCGAGCGGTATACGCTCCAGGTTCTAGCACTTTAGCAGGAGCAGTGCTGGGCGTCGGCGTTGGGTTGGGTTGAGCGGAGGACGCCGATGTTGTCTTGACAGCGCCAGGAGAAGCTTTGGCTTTTACCTCTGGTTTATCATTTGCATAAACCGGCTTGGGCGGAGGAGCCGACAGTTTAGTTAAGAAGTAATAGGCGGTAGCACCACCACCCACAGCGAGGAGGACGATCGCTAGGAAGAAACCAATTATAAATTTTGCTAAACCCGACCAACTCATGCTTGTGATTCCGGTTGTTGCAGCTGATGAAAGCGACTACTCAAAGGGCTGTGTCTCGATGCCATACGGGCTTTACCGGCGGCTGCCCAATCTTGCAAAAACTGGATTTGCTCTTGGGCAGTCCGAGCTAGGGGCACAATCTGACTGGCGGCTTCTAAAATATCATCGGTAGTGAAGTCTCGATTCTGGCTAAAGCCAATGTGCATCGCTTCTATCAAGGTTTGCTCAATTTCTGCCCCAGAAAAATCGGGGGTTTCGTATGCTACCCGATCGAGATCGTAACTACTCAAGTTGTGAGGCCGCAGCCTGGATAAGTGTACCGCAAATATGGCACGGCGTTCCTCTTGTTCGGGCAAACCCACAAAAAAGATTTCATCAAATCTACCTTTGCGAAGCATTTCCGGAGGTAAAGCTTGAATATTGTTAGCAGTCGCCACGACGAATACAGGTGAAGTTTTTTCTGCCAGCCAAGTAATAAAGGTACCAAAGACGCGGCTGGTTGTTCCGGCATCGCTTTTCCCATCAATGCCAGAGAAAGCTTTGTCAATTTCATCGATCCAGAGTACGCAAGGAGCTAAAGCTTCCGCTAGTTGAATCATTTGCCGAGTGCGAGATTCCGATTCTCCCACCAATCCTCCAAAAAGACGCCCTACATCTAAGCGTAATAAAGGTAAGTGCCAGTGATGGGCGATCGCTTTTGCCGTCAGCGATTTTCCGGTTCCCTGAATTCCTACAAGGAGTAACCCTCTGGGATAAGGGAGACCATATTGCCTTGCTCGTTCTGAAAAGGAACCACCACGCCGCAGCAGCCAGTCTTTTAGGTTATCTAAGCCGCCAATATCAGAAATTTTCTCGCTACTCGAATAAAACTCTAATATTTGGGTCTGGCGAATGGTTTGACGCTTTTCTTCCAGCACCAGTTCCACGTCTTCAGGGCGCAACTCTCCGTGAGTCGCGATCGCGCGTGCCAAGACACGACGAATCCGTTCCATCGATAGCCCTTGGCAGGAACGCACCAGTTCATCCAAAATTTTGCTGGTGAGGGATTTACCTGTGGCACCGAGTAAGCGTTCCACTTCTGTCTTGATCTCAGCTGGCGCTGGCAACGGAAACTCCAGGATGGTTAAGACTTCACTCAAGTCCGTTGGAATGGCAATTTGCGGCGCGACGATGACAATATTTTTCGGCTGGGATTTCAGACGCCGTGACAGATTCCTCAGCTTGCGATAAACTGATATATCTTCTAAAAAACGGGAAAAATCCCGCAAAATAAAGATTCCTGGGGCAGATGCTGCCACTTTTTCTACAAATTCTAATGCTTGAACCGGATTGCGTCGTCCAAAACCGGCATCGTTGGGGTTGCCCTGATAGCCATCGACAAAATCCCAGATATAGACTGGGCGATCGCCTAACCGTTGAGCTACCTGCGCGATCGCTACTTCTACTCGTTCCTCTTCGGGAGTTGGAATATAAATTAATGGATATCGGGCGCGTAGCAGCAGTTCAAACTCTTCACTGAAGCTCATAGCTGTTATAGGATGTCAGTTGGTAGAAGACTTGCGGTTGTCGCGTCTCCAGGTCAGTGGTCAGTTGGTAGGGGCGCGAACAAAAATCTTGGCAACCCAAAACTCTCTCCATTTAACCCGCCCGTACAATCATTGTTGCTTGATTAGTTGCCAACTACTTGTAAAAACCAAGAAAAAGCATCTCGCCTTAGTGGTTCAGTTCGTATATGGAAGGGCGATACTTGTTCCCTTAATTTGTTTGTTTCTTGCCGCTGACCGCTAACCACTGACGGCTGACTATTTGGGAAATTGTTTTTTGAGTGCTTTTAAAGCTTCCCATCGGCGGTCAGATAAACTGTCCGAGCCATTAGTATTTGCTGGTTGAATCCCCGAACAATCTTTGTCACAAAGCTGCCTTGGGGGAATTGCCAAACACATTTGTTCGTATAGCCAAACATCAGGCTGAAAATGACCCTGTGGCGGCAGCATTTCCAACAAATCTTCGAGTGGTGTTTCTCGTTCTACAGGCCCTGTGTCTGGTTGCTCAGCCGCTTCATCTAACCAAATCATTTCTGATGTGTTGATAGCTAGACGGTGATTATACTGTTGCAAGCAACGATGACAAGTGAGAGTGACAATTGCTTCTGCTTTCACAGAAACATCCAGGTAATTTCCTTGATGGGAAACTTTTATCTGTCCGCGCACGGGCGTCAAAGTTTCCAGTTCTGGTAAAAACTCATCAATTTGAATGACTTCTGAGCGCTCTGGCGCTTTCAGAAGCCCAGGAATATAAATCGCCTTCATAATGCTTCAGCCATCCTTCCAACCCGATTAAAAAAGGAAAATAAAAAATAAAATTATTTCTCATTTTCCTTTTTTAAGTCTTAATTTTTTAATCGTACAACCAGACGCCGGTCTGGTTCTTGACCCCGACTATAGGTTTCTAAATCGTCGCACTCTTGGAAAAAAGTATGAACTTGACGCCGCTCTGCTGAAGACAAAGATTTTATTTCAAATTCTTGACCAGAAGAGCGAACTTGCTGAGCGGCATCCTCAGCAAGTTCCTGGAGTTCCGCTTGACGCCGAGCGCGATAGCCATCAAGTTCAATGGTGTAAGCCGTCTGCTCCTCCCGCTCTTGACCCAAGTTCAAAATGGCATTGGCAAGGTACTGGATGGCATCGAGAGTCGCACCTTCAGAACCTACTAAGGCTTGAATTTGTGCGGATGTTAGTTTAGTTTCGTCGATTGTCAACCAGTAAGTTTCTAATTCTGCTTGGGAGGAGTCGCTGCTTTGTGGAATCGTTTGGATTGCGGTTTCTTTAACGCCGGTAGGAAATTTGGCTAGTTGTAGGAGTTGCTCTAGCCACTGCTGACCCCGCTGCATTCTGCGATCGCTCATAGCTAACTCGAAGCCTTTTTCTTAGAACGACCTGGTTCAAAGGGAAGTGCTTCTCTTTCCTTTGCTTTCGTTTCTTTTTCTTGAACTTCTACCATTTTCTGAAGGTTTTCTGGTAGGGGTTCGCGCGACAAAATAAACGTCTGAGCAGTTTGGAAAATGTTAGCAATGACCATGTACATCAACACTCCTGCTGGCAGTGGGAAGAACAAAAACATCCCAGAAAAGAGGATTGGGGTAATTTTGTTGACCGTAGCCTGCTGAGCGTTTGCATCGCTGGAATCGTTCTGTCCGGAGAGAACCTGGTTGAGATACAAACTGATGCCAAAGAATAGCACCATGCCGATAATATCCCAGTGAATGGTTCCGTCTTCATCAAAAGCGCCCACACGACCTAACGCATCAATAAAGAGAAATCCTTTATCTGCCGCTAGTCCTGGAACTGTTCCCTGAACGGTGACTTCCCCAGGCTGAAGAGCTTCCACGCTGCCATCTTCATTCACCTGTACCCGTTCTTCGCCTTTAGTGACCTTCCAGCGGGGAATCAGCTTAGTTTCAGGATAGTCGGCGAGGAGTTCCCGAAGGGGTTTGCCCTCCACGGTTTGAAATTCAATTTTAGCCTTTTCCCCAACCGTCAGGCGGTTCCCTCCCGGCAGCAGCGCCGCAATCGGGGCATGAACGCCATCTGAAAAGTAAATGTTTTGTGGCGCTGTCACGAAAGCTTGCGGCTGAATCCGTTCAATTTGTTCTTGAGGAAAGATTTGCAAATTGACCGTGTAGTTCACATCCGAGAATGGCGATCCCCGCAAGGTGGCAAACAATGCAAAGAGAATCGGCATTTGCAGCAACACGGGGAAGCACCCGGCTAAGGGATTGCCAAATTCTTTGAACAGCTTGCTCATTTCCTCCTGCTGTTTTGCAGGATCGTCCTTGTAAAGCTTCTGAATTTCTTCTTGTCGCTTTTTCATCAGCGGTTGGGAAACTTTCATCCGCCGCATATTGCGAATGGAGCCAGCACTCAGGGGATAGAGAGCAAAGCGAATTACAAGTGTCAGCGCCACGATGGCGAGACCATAGCTAGGCACAATCCCGTAGAAGAAATCCAGGATTGGCAGCATGACATTATTGGAGAGAAACCCGATACCAAAGTCCATTCGTTCTGAGTTAGAGGGGGCGCTAGTAGCTTGTGGAGAATCTTAATCTAAGTTATCTAATGTTTGTGATTTTTGGGTTATAAAACACACAAAAGCCAGGGTAGAGTCGCTGGGGAATTTTTAGATAAGCCATTGACAATTCAATTCGAGCATCTAAAATTTCTTGACTTTTGAGGCAATTCTATCGACTCGCGGAACCATCCGCTGGTTTGCCGGTTCTGGCTGCCATTTTCTCGTTGATGTAGTCATAAATTTCCCGGAATCGAGGTAAGGCTCTGAGTTCCAGGCGACTGCCATCTCGAAGAGTGACTACCATATCGCCCCAGAGACCAATTCCACGGGGAACCTTCACGACATTAACAATTTCTGAGTAGATAATGTCGGTGCGATCGCGTCCCATCCAACCACCCGTTACCGAGATGCGACGAGTGGTAATCCGGTAGCGCAACCAAAGCGCTCTCACAATTGCCCCTACCGTCAGAGGTATACAGATGACTGTAAATCCGAGCAGGATATTAATAATCAAATCACCTATGTGGGGACCACCTTCATAGAAGGTTTCCTCTTTGATGCCCATTGAGTACCTCTGCTTCTGCCAACAACTGCTCTAATTCTCGCAAAATTTGACCATAATCGCACTCCACTGCTATGGGTCGCACAACGATGACCAACCGCCAGCCAGGTGCAATGCGAGGTAATATCTGACGAATCGCTGCCCGAATCCGTCGCTTGATCCGGTTCCGGATGACTGCTCGCTTGCTGACTTTTTGGCTGATGGAGATGCCGATGCGGGTTGGCATCACTTCAGCAGTTTTCATGCCCTTCGCGCCGCTTGATTGCCTCAACGCTCTTAAAGCAAAGTGAGGGGCGTTGCGACGCAGACCGCTCTGGTACACAGCGGTAAAATCTTGCCGGTGCCTGAGTCGATTTGCTCTGGATAATGCCACTAGAAACTCCGCCCTCCTGGGTGGCTTAAAAGAAGGATGAAGGCGAAATAAATTCATCCTTCATCCTTCTTGTGTTTCTAAACGGAAAGGCGATAACGTCCCTTTTTTCGGCGAGCTTTGATGACAGCCTGACCATTTTTGGTACGCATCCGTGCTCGAAAACCAGATGTTCTTTTTTGCTTACGATTAGTGCCGCCCAGAGTGCGCTGAGTCATCGGTTTTTACTCCAGATTTAGAATCGCCGCTATAGAAAAATCCACGATTCTCCAGCATAGCATCACATTGCGCTCCTTTTACAGGTGCCCCTTAGCGGCACAGAAGCGGACGTGGATTGTGCCTTAATTAATACTCAGAATCCAGGTACCGAGATAACGGGGCAACGGTACATCGCCGGGAGTAAGAATCGCACCTGTGAAATAATAAGTTCCACCAAAAGGCGGGTTTTTCACGTTAGACAAGATTAAATCTACGCTGTTACCAGCAGCCACTGGCTCCTGCATATAAATCAGAAGCTTGTAATTTTCTTTGTCCCAGACAACCTCTTTGAGGGGCAATTTTTTTCCTTTGACGCGGACTTCAACGTTTTTCGTGTCAAATTTGCCCTTGTAGTAATCCGGATAAGTGATGACAAACTGAGCTGCCCCTAATTCCATCTTTTTGCCAGGAATCTTGAGCCGGTAGCGATCCCAAGCATCCGATTGACCGCCAAAATCTAACCGATAGCTCAGCTGATTTTGCCGTTCAACACCGCTAAAAATGGTTAAACCGGGTAGACTCTGTGCTTGGGTAAGGCTGGCAAAGCCCGTTAGCACGCAACCCGTCGCCGCTAGGGCAGAAATTAGGCGTCGCTTAGAGGATTTTGTTGACAACATAGGCTCTTGTATCTCAACTGTAGAGAATGGGCTAGAGAGTGGGCTTCGTTACTAAACTTTACTATTTTTGACTCAAGCGGGGATGTAGCCGCCCCGAATGAATCCTCCCCCGTGACGCGGGAAGCGAGAAGAAAGTGCCCCCAGATGCAAGCTTGGTGAGCTTTTGAGTCGAGCGATCGCTCAGGTTAGGGCAATGGAACCAGACCGGCTCATAAAGACAGTTGATTTTAAACTAGTTGCCGCTCGGCGCGATCGCGCTGCTCGGCATTTTTTTATGTACTAATGTATATCATTATGTATTTTTTTGGTTATTTATTGAATAAATTTGAAAAAATCAGCCGGAAACAAACCCTTCAATTAATCTGAATTGACGCCAGAGATTATAGGCACCAGAGGGTTTAAGAGAAAGCTTTTTATCATTGGTTAAAGCTTTGAAAACGGGTTCTAGGTGATATCGTCTTAGGACGTGCGTGAGTGTGGAACTCTAAATTCATAAAACAAAGTTAAAGATACGGATCGGAATTTAGAAATCCGCCTAGGATGCAAAAGGATAGGATGCAGAAGGGTTTCGTAGAATTGATTGGGAGAGTTCATGAGAATTGCGGTTGCAAAGGAAGTTGAAGTTGGCGAACGTCGTGTGGCACTGGTGCCTGACACTGTAGGCAGGTTAGTAAAACAGGGTCTAGAAGTGTGGGTAGAGGCGGGTGCTGGTGAGCAAGCATTTTTCTTTGATGACGCCTATAAAGCAGCTGGTGCAACGATTGTCTCGGATACAGGTGCTTTGTGGCGCGAGGCGGATGTTTTATTAAAAGTTAATCCGCCGAAAGAGCATGAAATTCATCAGCTCAAGGAAGGAGGCGTGTTGATTGGGTTTCTAAATCCTTTGGGAAATCCAAACCTAATCCAGCGTTTAGCCGAGCGCCGAGTCACCGCCTTCAGTATGGAATTGATCCCCCGCACCAGTCGGGCGCAGAGCATGGATGCTTTGTCTTCTCAGGCGGGAGTGGCTGGATACAAGGCGGTACTGATTGCAGCGGCGGCTGTGCCGAAGTTCTTCCCGATGTTGACGACAGCAGCTGGGACAATTGCACCGGCAAAAGTATTTATCATGGGTGCAGGCGTAGCGGGACTGCAAGCGATCGCTACTGCTAGACGCCTAGGTGCCATCGTAGAAGCCTTTGATATTCGTCCTGCCGTGAAAGAAGAGGTGCAAAGCCTAGGGGCGAAATTTATCGAAGTGCAGCTGAATGAAGAAACTGTGGCAGCGGGCGGCTACGCGAAAGAAGTTTCTGAAGCCTCTAAGCAACGCACCCAGGAAGTCCTCACCGAGCATGTCAAGCAAGCCGATGTCGTCATTACCACAGCTCAGGTTCCGGGCAGGAAAGCGCCCATCCTGGTGACTGAGGAAATGGTAGCCCAGATGAAACCGGGTGCGGTCATTGTCGATTTGGCAGCTGAGCAAGGCGGCAACTGCGCCTGCACGGAACCTGGCAAGGATGTACAGCGCAACGGAGTCACGATTATTGGCCCGATGAATTTACCTGCGTCTATGCCGGTTCACGCCAGTCAAATGTATGCCAAGAATGTTTTGACTTTGGTGCAATACCTGATTAAAGAGAGTGCATTGCAGCTGAATTTTGAGGATGACATCATTAGTAGTACCTGCGTCTCTAATAACGGTGAGATTCTCAATCAACGAGTCCGGGATGGTTTGACTCAGGTGAAGATTAACGCCTAGAAAAATGGTGGATGAAACCCATTTTCTCTCTAGAAAACGGGTTTCTTAGCTATCAAATTAGGTATCCAATTTTAAGATTGTCGGTGGGCAGTGTCCACCTTGACCGCTGAATCAAGAAGGAGTATTGAGCTGAATGACAGAAACCTTAATTGGCGCTTTGTTTGTATTTGTATTAGCATCTTTTATCGGATTTGAAGTAATTAACAAAGTGCCACCGACACTCCATACTCCCCTAATGTCTGGGGCAAATGCAATTTCTGGAATTGCCGTGATCGGGGCGCTGATTGTCTGCGGGCCGCGCGAGTCAAATCTCAGCGTCATTTTGGGCTTAATTGCCGTGGTGCTAGCAACCATCAACGTAGTAGGTGGTTTCTTAGTGACGGATCGGATGTTGCAAATGTTTAAGAAAAAGGTAAGCGGGTAATGGATAAGCTTTGAAGTTTGAACAGAAGAAATTTCTCACTCAAAATTCAAACCCGAACACTCAAAACTCTATCTGATTACCAATCACCAATTACCCATTACCGACGAACAAGTGATATGACGGAATTTCTGCCAACTGGGATACAGCTGACTTACTTAGTAGCAGCGTGTTTGTTTATTCTGGGATTGAAGAAGCTGGGTTCACCGGCGACAGCTCGCACAGGCAATCAGTGGGCAGCTGTCGGGATGCTACTGGCTATCGTGGCAACACTGCTAGATAGGCAGGTGTTGAACTACGAAATGATTTTGTTGGGTTTGCTGATTGGTTCAGTGTTGGGAGCGATCGCAGCCTATAAAGTAGAAATGACCGATATGCCCCAAATGGTGGGTCTACTCAACGGTTTGGGAGGCTTAGCTTCTGCCCTGGTCGCTGTAGGAGAATTTTGGCGGCTCTTGGGCACGCAGCAAGCAATTCCCTTCGACGCCAACCTCTCGATTATCAGTAGCGTATTTATCGGCGGCGTCACCTTCACTGGCAGTATGATGGCCTTTGCCAAATTGCAGGGACTCATTAGTGGTTCTCCCATTACTTTTCCCTTGCAACAACCCATCAACGCTCTCCTATTAGTAAGTTTTGTAGCAGCGAGTGCCTTCCTGCTAATTACCCCAGACAACTTACCTGTATTTCTAGCAATGGTAGGGATTTCCTTACTGCTGGGCGTGCTGTTCGTGATTCCGATTGGCGGCGGCGATATGCCTGTCGTAATTTCGCTGCTGAACTCGCTTTCTGGGGTCGCTGCGGCTGCTGCTGGTTTCGTGGTGATGAACAATATGCTGATCATCTCCGGAGCCTTGGTAGGCGCTTCAGGCTTAATCCTGACCGAAATCATGTGTAAGGCGATGAACCGTTCCCTTGCCAGCGTGCTGTTTGGTGCCTTCGGGAAAGCTGGGGCATCTGGTGGTACTGGTAGTGCAGAAGGGGGCGATAAAAATGTCCACAGCATCGATACCGAAGAAGGCGCGATGATGTTGGGCTATGCGCGTTCCGTCGTGATTGTTCCCGGCTATGGCATGGCAGTGGCTCAAGCACAACACGCTGTCCGCGAATTGGCTGACGGCTTAGAAAAACTAGGCGTTGAAGTGAAATACGCCATTCACCCAGTCGCGGGACGGATGCCAGGACACATGAACGTATTGTTAGCGGAGGCGAATGTGCCTTATCCGCAGCTATACGACATGGATGATATCAATCCGCAGTTAGAGCAGACGGATGTGGCGCTGGTGATTGGGGCGAATGATGTTGTGAATCCAGCGGCTCGTCACGATTCTGCTAGCCCGATTTACGGGATGCCGATTCTGGAAGTAGATAAGGCAAAACACACGATTGTGATTAAACGCGGGATGAGTGCGGGTTTTGCCGGTGTGGATAACGAGCTTTTCTACAAAGACAAAACGATGATGCTATTTGGCAGTGCGCGGGATGTCGTGGCGAAGCTTGTTGCTGAAGTGAAGCAGCTATAAACAAATTTTGAGTTTTAGATCATCACTCAAAATTGCGATCGCGATACGATACCAGTCTGCTTCAGGAGTTTAATACTCCTGAAGTTATCTTTTCTTTGGAATAAAAGATAGGTTAGGCTGGGCTTACCAGAGGCATCTGCTACATTCAGAAACCACGGTTATGTGATTTTGCATGAAAGCAGCATGAGACAATTCATCGCGGGTTTTACCGCCGCTTTAGTAGGTTTGGCGATCGCTTCGGTTGGTTCCGCGATGGCTCGTGAACCTGGTATCTATTTTAGGAATTCCCGTGCATTGTCAGACAAGGCAGATGGGAATGGGACTCCAAAGCCGATTTTAACCAGCCAAACCGCGTCCTCCACTCCAAAACAACCAACAGAGGAACTTTCCGCACTTTTAGATACGGTGGTGGAGGGCAACAGCTCGTTTGCCCTCGATCTCTATAACCGTCTGCGGAAACAAGAAGGAAACCTATTCTTCTCCCCTTACAGCATTTCAACGGCACTCGCCATGACCTACGCTGGAGCTGGCGGACAAACGGCGACCGAGATGGCGAAAGTTCTCCACTTCACCTTAGAGCAAGAACGCCTGCATCCGACTTTTGCCGCGCTCATGGCTGAGCTAAACGCCAGCGAACAGCAGGGATATCAAATTGCAGTTGCGAATCGGCTTTGGGGTCAAAAGGGCTATGGCTTTAGCGATCGCTTTTTGAAAACTACCCAAAACGACTACGGCGGGGGACTCCAAGAGGTGGACTTTGCCGGTGCGACTGAACAGACTCGCCGCACGATCAACAACTGGGTCGCAAAAAAAACTGAAGACAAAATTCAAGACCTGATTGCGCCAGGGACGATCTCTTCTAAGACCAAGCTGGTGCTGACAAATGCCATTTACTTTAAAGGTGCCTGGTTCAGCCCGTTCGATCGGCAAAAAACCAAAGATGAGCCGTTTTATGTCACTCCAACGCAGCAGGTTAGCGTGCCGATGATGTGCAAGACGGAGCAATACGGCTGGGCAGATATTGGCAGCTTGAAAGTGTTAGAGCTACCCTACGGTCAAGGCGAGGAGATATCCAAGGAATTATCGATGGTCATTCTCTTACCCAAGCAAGTGGATGGGTTGGCGAAGATGGAGCAGCAGCTGACGCCAAAAAACTTGGAACGGTGGCTATCGTCCCTCAAATACGAGCAGATGGTTGAAGTTTGGGTGCCTAAGTTCAACCTCACTTCAGAGTTTGACCTAAGCAAGGTACTGGCAAATATGGGGATGCCCGAAGCTTTCAGCGTTCAAGCTGACTTCTCGGCGATGACCGGCAAGAAAGGGTTGTTCATCTCCAAGGTGATTCACAAAGCCTTCGTGGAGGTAAATGAGGAGGGCACTGAGGCAGCTGCGTCTACAGGGGTTGGGATGACTAGGGGGGCAAACAAAGAGTTTCGAGCCGATCGCCCATTTGTGTTCCTGATTCGGGACAAGCAGTCGGGTAGCATTTTGTTCCTGGGTCGTGTGTTGAATCCGCTACAGTCAACAGCGGCTGTTGGGAAGTAAAGTTGATGCCGATCGCTTGGGAAATCGAGAAAATAGAAGATAGAGGGTTCCCAGCATTGATGCCTTTATCCTGAATTAGGAGTCTGCCAGCCGTGGTTGTACAAATATCTGATAGCACCTACGAAGTCAAGACCCAAGAAATTGCCAAACAACTGTTGGCAGCAACGAGAGAAAATCGCTCCTTTTTTGCCCAAATGCGCGACCAAATGCGCTGGGATGATAAATTACTTGCTTGGGCAATGGCTAACCCTGGTTTGCGAGTGCAGCTGTTTCGCTTCATTGACTGTCTGCCTGCGCTGCACAGTAAACCGGAAGTTGCTCGCCACTTGCAAGAATACTTGGCGGATGAGTCGGTTGAACTCCCGACGAGCCTGAAAGGGATGCTCAACTTTGCGTCTCCAGACTCAATGCCCGGTCAGGTAGCAGCGACAACGGTGAATACAGCAGTTGAAACCTTAGCGCATAAATATATCGCTGGGGAAAGTATTAAACAGGTTATTAAGACGGTTGAGCGATTGCGTAAGGAGAAAATGGCTTTCACCATCGACCTGTTGGGGGAAGCGGTGATTACGGAAACTGAGGCGCAGTCGTATTTAGATAGATATTTGGAATTGATGCAGCAGCTGACGGAGGCAGCGAAGACGTGGACGCGGGTTCCGGCAATTGACCAAGCAGATGGAGAAGAAATCCCCCAAATTCAAGTATCTGTCAAGCTGACAGCGTTTTATTCGCAGTTCGATCCGTTGGATGCGAAGGGAAGCGAGGAGCGAGTGAGCGATCGCATCCGGCTTCTCTTACGTCGTGCCCAAGCGTTGGGGGCTGCCGTTCACTTTGACATGGAACAGTATGCCTACAAAGATTTGACGCTCTCCATTCTGAAACAGTTGTTGATGGAAGAGGAGTTCCGGAGTCGCACGGATCTCGGAATAACCCTGCAAGCTTATTTGCGCGACAGCGAACAAGATTTGCGCGGCTTGATTGACTGGGCGAAACAGCGTGGCTATCCTCTGACAGTGCGCTTGGTAAAAGGGGCGTATTGGGATCAGGAAACCATCAAGGCAATGCAGAAAGATTGGCCGGTGCCAGTTTACAGCGATAAAACTGCAACCGATGCCAATTTTGAGAAGATGACCCAACTGTTGCTGGAAAATCATGAGTATTTGTACGCAGCAATTGGCAGTCATAACGTGCGATCGCAAGCACGGGCGATGGCGATCGCTGAAAGTTTGAAAATTCCCCGCCGTCGCTTTGAGATGCAAGTTTTGTATGGCATGGGGGATAAGCTGGCAAAAGCGCTCGTCGATAAAGGTTATCGAGTGCGGGTGTATTGTCCTTATGGGGATTTGCTACCGGGAATGGCGTATTTGATTCGCCGATTGCTGGAAAATACTGCCAATAGTTCATTCTTGCGGCAAAATCTGGAAGAGCGCCCGATTGAGGAATTGTTAGCACCCCCCGTCGTAGAAAGTTCGGAGTCTTCAGTCAAAGCTCAAAACTCAAAACTCAAAACTCAAAACTTGCCTTTTCACAATGCAGCGGATACGGATTATGCAGAAGCTGAGGAAAGGAAGCGATCGCAACAAGCTTTGCAAACGGTACGCGAACAGTTAGGTAAAACCTATTTACCTCTGATTGACGGTGAATATGTAAACACATCCGATATCGTCGATTCAGTGAATCCTTCCAACCCCAGCGAGGTGGTTGGCAAAATCGGATTGATTAGCGTAGAACAAGCAGAACAGGCGATCCAAGCCGCAAAAGCAGCATTTGCCAGTTGGCGGCAGACTCCAGTGCCAGAAAGGGCTGGAGTGTTGCGGAAAGCAGCAGATTTAATGGAAAAACGCCGCGCCGAATTATCTGCGTGCATGGTATTAGAAGTTGGAAAGCCAGTGCGGGAATGTGACGGTGAAGTTTCCGAGGCAATAGACTTCTGCCGTTACTACGCCGACGAAATGGAACGGCTGGATGCTGGGCACCATTATGACATCGCTGGGGAAACCAACCGCTATAACTACCAACCACGAGGGATTTCCCTGATTATTTCCCCTTGGAATTTCCCCTTGGCGATTCCCACCGGAATGACAGTGGCGTCACTGGTGGCTGGAAATTGTACGCTTCTCAAACCGGCTGAAGTTTCATCGGTGATTACAGCCAAACTCAGTGAAATTCTGGTAGAAGCAGGCATTCCTCGTGGGGTGTTTCAATACGTCCCCGGCAAAGGTTCAACGGTGGGTGCTTATATGGTGAAGCATCCCGACGTCCACATGATTACTTTCACAGGTTCTCAGGAAGTCGGTTGTCGGATTTACGCTGATGCGGCGATTTTACAACCAGGGCAAAAACACCTGAAGCGGGTGATTGCCGAAATGGGTGGCAAGAATGCGATTATCGTCGATGAAAGTGCGGATCTCGACCAAGCTGTGCAAGGTGTGGTGCAGTCCGCCTTTGGTTACAGCGGACAGAAGTGTTCGGCGTGTTCTCGGGTAATTGTTCTAGAACCCATCTATGATGCCTTTGTAGAGCGTTTGGTGGAAGCAACGCGATCGCTCAATGTTGGCCCTGCGGAGGCACCCAGCACCCAAGTTGGCCCCGTGATTGATGCAAACGCACGCGATCGCATTTTGGGATATATCGAGAAAGGGCGTCAGGAAGCCAAAGTGGCGCTGGAAATGCCCGCACCCAACAATGGCTATTTTATCGGTCCAACGATTTTCTCAGAAGTCTCGCCAGAGGCAACGATTGCCCAAGAAGAAATTTTTGGTCCGGTTCTAGCCGTCATGCGGGTGAAGAATTTTGAGGAAGCGATCGCAGTTGGTAATAATACCAACTTCGCCCTGACTGGCGGTCTATATTCCCGTACACCTTCCCACATTCAACAAGCTGAAAGCGAATTTGAAGTCGGCAACCTCTACATCAATCGCGGAATCACTGGCGCAATTGTAGCAAGACAACCCTTCGGCGGTTTCAAACTTTCTGGCGTCGGTTCTAAAGCAGGTGGCCCAGATTACTTGCTACAATTCCTCGAACCCCGCGTAGTGACAGAAAATATCCAGCGCCAAGGATTTGCTCCGATTGAAGGAGTAGATTAGAAAGGCAAAAGTAAGAAGGCAAAAGTAAACAGAAAGAATTGTTTCTTTTACTTTTGTCTTTTTGTTGGGGTAAGGTAATTGGGAGAAAATAATAGAGCGGTTCTCAATTTGATGCAATACAAAATGAGAAAGAAGTTAAAAGAACCTATCTGGATTCTGTGACCGATAAAGATAAAAGCACTAAGTTTAAGAATAGAAGTCTGCTAATTCTAGGAATCATTTGGCTGGTGGGGGCAGTTAGCGATCGCATTTGGTTTGCGCTTGACCACTCAGTACCAGCTTGGGATCAGGCAGATTACTTGACGGGATCGTTGAACTACTGGAGGGCTTTGCAACAACCCCAGTGGTTTTCAGGGGAGTGGTGGACGAGTTTTTGGCTTTTGACATCCAAAGTGCCGCCTTTTACCTACATTGCGACTGCTATCGTCCAGCATCTCTTTGGGAGGGGGGCGGATCAAGCCACGCTGGTTCTGTTGCTATTCAGTGCGATGCTTTTGGGTTCGGTTTATGGTTTGGGCGTCCAGCTATTTAGCATTGAAGTCGGTTTATGGGCGGCTGGGCTGTGCCAATTGTTACCGGGGATTTATCAATATCGCCTGGATTTTCTGCTGGATTATCCGCTGACAGCGGTTGTGACGTTGAGTTTCTTTTGCTTGACGGTTTGGCGGAATTGTCGAACCGCAGAGGAACAGAGGACGCAAAGAACAAGAGAATGGGTTTGGGCGGCGGCGTTTGGACTTTCTTTGGGGCTGGCGCTGATGGTAAAGCAGACAGCGCTGTTCTTTCTGTTGACGCCGATTTTGTGGGTGGGGTTTGGGACGATTCTTCGGCACCGGGCATGGGGACGCCTCGCGCAACTGGTTTCTGGGTTGCTGCTTTCGGTTTTGGTCTTTGGTCCTTGGTATCGCACCAATTGGCTGCTGATGCTGACGGCGGGAAAAAGGGCGACAGTGGATTCAGCGATCGCGGAGGGAGATCCCGCCCTCAATACTCTAGACGCTTGGACTTACTACTGGAAAATTCTTCCTTACCATCTGTCTTGGCCTTTGTTACTCATTCCAATTGTGGGATTGCTGATTTATTCAATTAAAAAAATAAAAACTCAACAAGAGAATTCTTCAACTTTTAATTTTTCATTTCTAAATTTTGATTCAATTGCTTGGCTTGCGGTATTTTGGCTGGGAGCTTATTTACTGGGTTCGCTGAATATTAATAAAGATTCTCGCTATGTCTTGCCTTACTTGCCGGTGGTAGCGCTATTTTTGGCTTATGGCTTGACGCGCCAGACAGGACGCTGGAAACATCATATCCATTGGGGAACGGTTAGTTTGGCGGTGCTGCTGATGTTTCTGAACCTGTTTCCCGTGGGAGGGATGTTTGCCAATATCACGCGAGTTCTCAGTCCCTACGCCCAGCATCCCGTTTATTTGGGAGAAAAATGGCCTCACCAACAAGCGATCGCCCAAATTATTCAAACCGAACCTTATCTGCGTTCCACACTGGGAGTATTACCCTCAACCGCCAAAATCAACCAGCATAATTTCAATTATTACGGTGCGTTAGAAAATTTTCAGGTGTATGGGCGTCAGGTGGGAACCCGAAAAAAGTTTGTCCCTCAAGATGCGCGATCGCTTTCCTGGTTCCTTACGAAAAGTGGCAAGCAAGGATCGATTCCAGACGCGCAAGCAATTATCGTCCAAACTGTAGAACAAGGTTCGGATTTCCAGTTGCACAAGACTTGGAATTTACCCGATGACAGCGTGCTGAAACTTTATCATCGCAAAACGCCACCCATCCAAGTACAACCCCTCACAGAACCCCGTACCCAAGTCAGCCTAGAACGGGTGAGTGTGCCTAATCAAGCCCCACCAGGGATTCCCGTACCGATTACCTACGAATGGTCTGGTTCCTGGGAACAGTTGCAATCCGGTTTAGTGCTGCTGACTTGGCGAATGAGCGATCGCATTGTTGAAAATCCCAAATCTGAATGGCTGCACGATCACGGGATTGGCATGGGAGAATTGTATCCAAAAGTTCTTCCCCCTGAGCGTTCTGCGAATGGCTTTCGAGTCACCGAACAGATGGCGATGCTGCCGCCAGCAAATATATCGGCTGGCATTTACAGCCTAGAAGCGACTTACCTGAACCGGCAAACGGGTGAAACTTACCCGATACAGGTGCCCCCCGTGACACTGAAGATTGAACCCCTTGCTGCCGCCACACCCGCACCAGAGCTGGATTTGCTGACTCAGTTGCGGACTCTAGCCGCTACTTTACCCCAAGGGACAGAAGCTCTAGAGTCAATCTTTGAAGAAACTGGGCGCATCAACCAGTACGACCCGATTCAAGACTATCTGAATCAAACCTTAACAGCATTGGAATACCGACTGCAACGGGAACCGCAAAACCGGGATTGGGCATACACGCTGGCTTTGTCAAAGGCGCTGAAGCGACAAGTCAAAGGTGCGATCGCTGCCTTAGAACGAGTCGTTGAGATCGACTCCCAAAATCCTTACGCTTATGCCTATCTCGCCTTTGTCCATCTGTACGATTGGCATCCCGCCGCCGCCCAGAAAGCTTTGAAACCGGCTCTTGCCATCAATCCGAACTTATACGAACTTCAAGCCCTGAATGGCGTAGCAACGCTTCTGCAAGGCAATCTCATCAAAGCTTGGCAAATTCTAAAAGAATTAAAAATTCCGAATTAGAAACAAAATTCTTTCTTTTGCCTTTTACTTTTTACCTTCTTCAGAGATGTTTCATCAAAATTAACTCCAACTGAGGAATGCCTATCGGCTTGCTGAGATAATCATTAGCACCAGCCTCTAGAAAACGGTCTCGATCTTCTGCCATTGTATTTACCGTCACCATTACCACTGGCAGTCTTTCCAGTTCCGGCTGCTGTTTTAAGTCTTTTAGTAAATCTAACCCGCTGTATCCACCGGGTAAATTTACATCCAACAAAATCAGATCGGGCTGGAAGTTTCGCACTCGCTGGAGGAAATCAGTCCCATTAAGCAAATGTTCGACGGTATGGCCTACGACTTGGAGATAGTCTTGCAACAGCAACCCGCTACTTTCATCGTCTTCCACAATTAGAATTCGTCCTTTGCCAGGGATAGAAAAAGGGTTGGCGGCGACTTTTAACTCGCCTTTTAACTCGCCATTGTTAAGTCCAGAAGACAATGAAGAAGAATCGCCCCCCTCGCTTGGAAACTGATAGATGGAGACTGATTCATTGCTCATATCGGGCAGATATAGAGTAAACTCACTGCCTTTTCCTAGGGTTGAGGAAACCGTCACATCTCCACCATGAAGTCGGGCTAAACTGCGAGTCAGTGACAACCCCAAACCAGTGCCAGCAAACTGCCGGTTCAGTCCGCTGTCCAATTGGCGAAATGGCTCAAATAACAATGACAGCTTCTCAGGGGCAATACCAATGCCCGTATCCGCTACGGTAAACGCAATGCATCCTGGCTGCTTTTGCACAATTAGGGAAACTTGACCCGATGGTGTGAACTTAATTGCATTCGATAGCAGATTCAATAACATCTGCTTTAGACGTCGTTCATCGGCGACACAAACATCAATTTCTGGGTCAATTTGACTGGTGAGTTGTAGCCCTCGTTCGTAGGCTTGTTCCCTCATAATCGTAACGATGTATTCGCACAAATTCGGCACGATAATTGGCATCGGGCAGAGTTTCTCTTTGCCTGCTTCGACTTTAGAAAGGTCAAGAATATCGTTAATCAGCGATAGAAGATGTTCGCCACTGTTATTAATGCAGGTGACATACTCTTTCTGTTTCTCATTGATTGTGCCAAAAATTTCTTGCCGCAGGATGTGAGAGAGTCCTAAGATGGCGTTAAGGGGCGTTCGGAGTTCGTGGCTCATGGTGGCAAGGAATTCACTTTTTGCTCGACTTCCCGCTTCTGCCGCTTCCTTTGCTTCCCGCAGTTCGATTTCTTTGTTCATGCGATCGCTAATGTCATACACGACCGCTTGCAACACTTTTCGGTTGTCCAGCTTGATTGCCGTTAGCGTCACCTCTGCCGGAAAATCTTTACCATCCAACGTCCGATGAATCCAATCAAAGCGACAGTTGCCTTCTGTTAGGGCAGTGGTAATGCGATCGCAAGCTAGAGTCAGGGAATCTTGACCATCGGGCTGATTTGGTGGTGAGAATGTGCTGGGATGTTTGCCGCAAAACTCCTCCAAGCCATTACAGCCAAATAGGTGTAGGGTTGCACTGTTGCAATTGAAAATTTCTTGTTCATCCAACAGCATCACCGCCGCGCTGGTCGATTCATAGAGCGTTCGGAATTTGGTTTCCGATTCTTGCAGTGCCTTTTCTGCTTGTTTGCGCTCGGTAATGTCTCGCGTCGTATTGACCGCCAGCAGGACTTTCCCCCTGTCATCGCGGATTGCCGCCCCATTGATACTCACCCACTTACGCTCTCCATTGAGACTGTGTACCACCAGCTCCTGATCGGTAAAAACTTCCCCTTGAAGTGCCCTTGTAAGGGGTAACTCCGACCGACGAGGGCGGGAACCATCGGGGTTACGGACTTTTAATTTAGTTAAGAAATTCTTGACGTGAGGCACAGAGCCTGGTGCGGAGGTAGGTGTGACACCATTCCCGACCAGACCATATATCTGCAATGCCGCCCGGTTTAACAGCACGATTTGACCATCGGGTTGAGTGACAGTAATTCCCTCTTGAATGGAATCAAGAATGGCTTCCAGCAGTGTTTTTTCCTGAGCGAGTTGCTGAGTGCGCTCCTGAACGAGGCTTTCTAGCTGTTCAAGCTCGTGGGCATTGTAGAGTGCGATCGCTGTCTGTCCAGCTAACTGTTGCAGCAGTTGGATTTCCCATTCTAAGAACGGCGGACGCGGCTTGATCGAGCCGACGACTAGATAGCCGTAGAATTGCTCTCTTACGAAGATAGGAGCCAAGAGCATCGTACTTGGTCTCGTTTCCGCGCAAAGCGCTTGATAGGCTGGGGTCAACCAAAAGTCAGTAGTGTTTGCGATCGCTACCGGACGGTTTTCGAGCAACTCACTTCGCACCGTTTCCCAGCCTTCTACGGACAGGGTTGTCCCTTGTAGGGGCGATTGAGAAATCGGCTTTACAGCATCTGATAAATGGGGCCAATACTCCGCTTCAATGTAAACTCGGTTTGATTCCGACAAGTCTCGGACTACCATGCAGAAATCGCAGCTCATCGGGACTGCCGTCTGTCGGACAATTTCATCAACGACTGATTTTGGATCGAGATTAGAATTTAAGGCAGTCGTGATGCGGTTTACTAAGGCTTCTCGCTCCAGTTGTTGCTGCAAGGCTCGCTGGGTTTGTTGGAGTCGTATCTGCATCCGCTGACGCTCAATGGCATATCGCACGGTGCGGATCAGCAGATGGCTGTCGGCATGACCTTTGACGAGATAGTCTTGCGCTCCTTCTTGTACAGCAGAAAGTGCGATCGCTTCATCGGCTAGCCCCGACATCACCACAATCGGCACTTCTGGTACAGCATTGCAGACTCGTCTGACGGTTTCTAAACCCTGAGCATCTGGCAGCGATAAATCTAACAAAATCACCCCGATCGATAGTGGGAGGCGATCGCCTTTCAGCTCAAAAGGTTGCTGGTTCGCTGGTTGGTTAAACCTTTCAATCTTCAACTTCTGAACGTTCAACCCTTCTGAACTGACGAGGCAATCCAGGGCTTCTGTGAGCGTTTGAACGTGGATCAGCGTTATCTGGGGAGCATTGACTTCCCGCAGCAGTTCCCGCACGAGACGGGCATCGCCAGGGTTATCCTCCACAAGCAATACGGCGATCGGTTCAGTCTGCATGGGTTGCACTCCAATTCTTTTACTGGAGGGTCTTCTTCCAGCATTTCCCCTCTCTTTCGGCAGCGTTACCATCTTTATGAGCTAAAACTTCCAGGGTTACTTTGAAAATTCTTAGGAACCAATCCACCTCTACTGGCTTGGTAATGTAATTGAGATGCTATGTATTGTAAATATTTTAATCTTTCATCAATGTTATCGGGATTACTTGCGGAGTCCCTCCAGTGTGCTGGTTTGGCTTGTTTTTTGCCCACACTCGATCAATATTTTTTTAGAATTCGTATCTACAAGCATGATGTCTGACCCTACCTACAGGGTGAATTTACTATACTTCGCCCCCTGAAATGCCACGTCTGAGAAGTTGGTTATGACATTATCCCTCTGTACAGGCTTTCCGATTCGGGCGGCAATTTCTTAGGATTTGCAACAGTAGCTTCTTGACCGAATAAATAACTCCTCGTAGTTGCCGATATGACTTTTAAAAAGTTTCTAAATTCTTAAAGCTTGTAAAGCTAATAGTTGGTCATTTTTTTGCTTGAATGATTGCTAAAAATTAATTTTTTTAAGACTTTCTAAATAAAAATAAATTTTGTATGTCTAATTTTTTTACTGGATGTTAAATTAGTGATATAGTAGCAATCTGATTTGAGCTGTAAGATGCCAGCAGTTCAGATACCTGATTTTTTAGAGAAGTCGGGTATCTCGCCTTTAGAAACCATTTAGGCTGGCTATATATATTATTAAATTAAAAGAATTTTAGTTGACAAATGCACCTAAGCTAGGTTTATTGTTTAGCTAAAAAAACAGTAATTTGTCCTATATCTGAAGACTGATTTCTGATGAGGGATGTAATCAGAACTGGGATAGATGTGTAATAGAAAATATAAAACATCCTTAGAAGGCAAACAATAATTATGACTTGGTTAGAAAGGCAATTTGGACAACAGAAGACCAGCTCAGAAGGAGACAGCAAACATGACGCTCAGGCTGTCGAAGAACAAATGAGTCCAGGACTTACGGGTGAGTATGATTGGGAGTTGCGTGAGAAGGCTGGGATGCATAAACCTCCAACATTGCCAGAATACATGGGCTTTGAGGGGGAATACGATGCTAACGGATTAGCTAAGCGCGTTGCTGCTGCATTTGATCAAGAGCCGAACCTCAAAAATATTGACACTCTTGAAATCGCTCAAGACGGTGGCACGATTATCCTCACGGGTTCTGTACCCGATCAATCAATTTTGAGCCATGTCGAAGCGGTTGCTGCCAAAGTAGATGGCACCAAAGCAGTAGACCTTCACCAAGTGGAAATTAAAACCCACGAAGGTTCCGTCCGATAAAATTAGAAAGGTCTGCTGTTAGTGGGAGATAAAGATTGGCTCAGCTGCAACGATTAGCGATCGCTCCCTCTCAATTTCAAAACCAGCAAATTATCCTGACTGCCGAACAACAGCATTACCTCAGTCGGGTGTTGCGGTTGCGGGAGGGCGATCGCTTTATCGCAATGGATGGACAAGGGCACTGGTGGCTGGCGAAGCTGGAGGCGAATCAGGGGCAGCTTCTAGAGCCGATTTCCGTCCAAACTGAGTTGCCCTGCTCGATAACGCTAATGCTTGCGTTGCCAAAAAACGGCTTTGATGAAGTGGTGCGCTACAGTACCGAACTAGGGGTGGTAGCGATCGCGCCCGTCGTGAGCGATCGCACCCTGCTCAATCCCAGCCCCCAAAAACTCGAACGCTGGCGGCGAATTGCCCAAGAAGCCGCCGAGCAATCAGAACGTCAAATCGTCCCCACAATTTTAGAAGCCGTTTCCTTTTCTGCTGCTTTGTCTTCACTCAAGATTAATTCTTCTTCGATAAAAAACAAGAATTATATCTGCGTTGCTCGTGGAGATTCTCCCCATTTACTCGATTGCTTGATTCATCTATTGCCGCAAGAAACCTCTACCTCTCCCCCAACCCCTCCCCTTGTAGGGGAGGGGAGTCCGGCTCTCCTTTCCCTACAAGGGAAGGGCGCTGGGGAGTTAAGTTTTTCAGGTACAGCAGATGAACTGAAGAATCCAGGGCAAGGAACGATTGTCATCGCCATCGGGCCAGAGGGAGGCTGGACACCCGCAGAAGTTGAACAAGCGATCGCTTCTGACTTCCAACCCGTTTCTCTAGGGCGTCGTATCCTGCGAGCCGTCACCGCCCCAATGGTCGCCTTATCTCTGGTAGCAGCGGCATGGGAATCAGAAATTAGAGAGATTTAAGCTACGGTTCAATGCACAATTAGAAATGAAGGATGCTTCAACTTTTAATTTTTAATTGTTATTTTTTTAATTACTGTAATGCTTGAACAACTTGCGGAAGCTTTCGAGCGCAAAGACTATAAAACCGTTGCCTGGTTACTCAACCATCTGGTAAAACAGATGCCGCAAAATCCCTTAGTACAGTTTTATGTGGGACGGCTGTACGAAGAAACGGGCAAGTTGGAGGCGGCGGAAAATGCCTATCGGCAGCTGCTACGGGAAACCACCAATCCCAAGATTATGACTCAAGCTCGTCAAGGATTGGGACGTATAGAAGCGATCGCCCAACAAAAAAGACGAGACGCGATCGCTCAAGCCACCGCCGCCCCAGAAGACACAGAAGCAGGCGTCTTAGTTCTAGAAGCCGTTAGCGCTGAAAAGAAACAGGTCGCCGCCCAACAGTTAGCTCGAATCGTGCAGATAGACCCTTACACCGCACGGCTACAACTTCCCAGTCGCGGCTGGCGGTTGTACCGAACTGGTCCGGTAGGAGAACTGCGATTCTACAGTCAACAGATGCAGCAAGCCGAAATTCCCAACTTCTGGGCAAACCTTGCAGATGTTCGGAAACTTAACGTTTTTCGCGTCAGCCATTTCCTTTCGGCTTCCCCACCTAGCGTCGTTTGCGAGAACGAACACGGTCAGACAGGTTCCCTGACCTTCAACTGGTCAGAAGTCAGACAACAAGTGCAAGGACTCTTACCAATCTTTGGCGAAGTCATCGACCAAGATGCTCGTCGCCAACTGCAATGGAAAACTCAAACCCAAGACTATGCCCAATTGATCGACTTGCATCTTCCTTCCAGACACAGTATTCTTCGCCTTTGCGATAGCAACTACCAGTTTGGGCAAGGGATTTCTTTCAATGCACAGCCGACTCAAGCCAATCAGGCTACCAACCGCAGTCACTGGAACAATTTACTTCATTTTCTAGAAGGACATTTGGCTCAGACGCCGATTTGGGCAGATTTTACAGATTTTGCTCAAACTGCGCTAGACCGTACAGAAATGCTAAAAAGTCTCAAGTCTCATATCGACTTATTTCGGCGCGAAGAAACCCTCTGGGACCCAGCTTTCCAACTGTACAGTGGGCTGGTTTTCCTCAGAGGGTCAAAGAATTAAAAAGACAAAATTAAAAACTAGACAACAAATTTGCTAATTTTTAATTTTTAATTATTTTTTCACCTGACGCGCCATGTCCATGAAGTTGCTCATGCTGGGACCGGGACGCCGACGAGTATTAGAGCTAGAAATTGGATTCAAGTATTTCGGAGCAAACGTGGTATCGGATTGGCTTTGACCCTTGCCGTTAATCGGTGCTGCTGGTTTCTCAGCAACTACTGCCTCAACACCTTCAGCCGTCTGAATTAGCTCTACTGGGGGTCTTTGAGCAATTTCTTTCGGTTCTGAGACTTCTTTAGAGTTTGATGAATTCTTGGATGCAGCCCCTACAAGTTCTGGGGTTGCTTGAGGCTTCGATGAATCTTTTTGTCCATTAGACGCAGATTTAGAAGCGGATGCAGATGCCTTCGCGGGTTCCGGCTTCTTCGATTCTGATGTTTGGGCTTTGACTGGTTCTGGCTTCTTCTGGCTCTCTTGCGCCGCTGGTTTTGCGTCTTTGGACTCTTCTAGCTCCATGTAGTATCCACCAGACTTCTTACGAGGAAGAGCAGCAGCCTCGTTTCCTTCAGATTTCTTAGAGCCAAAAATTCCACCAATGAAAGCAGTAATGCCGCCCAACAATTTTTTGATAAAACCAAACATTTAGTATTACTCCTGAGATTTAAATGACGATGTTGACTGATTCCCGAAACATTGGAGCAAGCTATTCTATTTTTGATGCAAGACTGGTATCGCCAAGGATAAGCTCAACTGCTCAGCTCAGAAAGCAGCCGCTTTACAATATGGACAAAGCGTTTCTACCGTTGCAATTTGCGATCCAGATCGGATTATGAAGTTTTACGGCGGACAAACGCAAGATTCCCAGATAGTTCTTTACAAAAATTTACAAATTTTGTTTTAGTAAGTACAGTTACCCAGCCAGTTAGCTCTGGAAAACGTTCTTTTGTTGCAAGAATTTACATTAATCTCAGATTTTAAGCCACAGCCACTCGACAGGCTGTCCTAAACCAACCCCAGCCGCGATCACTCGTGTCTAAGCTGGGATTATATGAGATTAATTCCTGGCAAAATGAACAGTGCCCCTAAGCGCAATCCTGTATTGCTAATTCACGGCATCAACGATACGGCTGCTGTATTCCATAAAATGGCTCCTTACCTGGCACAGCAAGGCTGGTCTGTATACGACCTCAGCCTCACCCCCAATAATGGTGCGATGGGTCTGGACTCTCTAGCACAGCAGGTTGCTGATTACGTTGCCAAGACCTTTGCACCCGACCAACCATTTGATTTGGTCGGCTTCAGTATGGGAGGCATCGTTAGCCGCTACTACGTGCAGCGACTAGGGGGCATTAACCGGGTGCAGCGTTTTATTACCATATCAGCACCCAACCACGGAACGTGGGCGGGCTACTTTCACAATGGGATTGGCTGCGTTCAGATGCGCCCTGATAGCGCTTTTCTACAAGATTTGAATCGGGATGTGGCGATGCTGGAACAGGTGAATTTCACCTCGATCTGGACGCCTTTTGATTTAATCATTCTGCCACCGAATAGTTCGGAAATGCCCGTCGGTCAAAATCTACAGGTGCCAGTATTGCTGCACCCGTGGATGATTACAGATGCTAAGGGGGTTAAGGCTGTGGAGAAGGCACTTTTAGAACCACTGAAGCGCGATCGCGTAGCGTCTCCTAATGGGAATCGCCAATCTCGGCATACTCCCGAACCCCGAAAATTGCCTCGGCATGAGAGTAATATTTGAACTCCATCAGGTTATAAAACGGATCTTCGAGGAAGAAGGTGCAATGTTCGGTGAGTTGACCGGGAAAGCGATGTTTCGGCTGCTGATAAAAGTGCAACCGTCGCTGTTGTGCCCGTTCTAGCAAGCTTTCCCAGTCAGCAATTGATGTAAAAACCAGCCCAAAGTGTCTGGGATAAATCCCTCGTTGCGGGATAATCGGTTCTTTGCTAACGTGACCTACCAGCTGATGACCGTAGAGATTCAGAATTAAGGCATCGCGGGTTTCACGCCCAACTTGGCAGCCGAGTCCATCAGCGTAGTAGGCTTTCGCTTGGGCAACATCGGAGATGGGAAAAGCAAGATGAAAGATTGTTGGGTTCATCGGTAATATTCTGAGTGCTGTGCTTTTGCGGCGCTTTACTTGCAAGCGAAGATCAAGGGTGATATCGCTACATAGATACATCCTTCACTTGCGGTTCCTTTTTGCGCCTCTCTCACGGGCGAGAGTATTGTGAAAGAGTGTTATGAATTCAAGATTTTTACAGATGCTCTCTACCATTAATTCTTTCAATCCCTGGTTAGTTGCAGTGGGATTGAATACAGTTTTGTTAGCGATCGCCTATTTCGCCCCTAAAAAGTTACTGACCCCTGCCGGATTCCTGCACGCTTGGGCGTTGGGCGTCATTATCTGGGGTACCCTTGGCTGGCAGGGATATTTAGTCGTGATGTTCTATTTTCTCGTAGGTTCTGCCGTCACGCGCATCGGCATGGCTCAAAAAGAAGCCGAGGGAATCGCCGAGAAACGGTCTGGGGCACGCGGGCCGGAGAATGTCTGGGGTTCCGCCCTTACGGGCACTCTATGCGCCTTAGGAACGCTACTGGTGAGTTATTTAGGACAACCTCAATGGGTGCCTTTTTTACTGCTGGGCTATGTAGCCAGTTTTAGCACTAAGCTTTCGGATACCTGCGCCAGTGAAGTCGGGAAAGCTTATGGTAAACGGACGTTTTTGATTACAACCTTACAACCTGTAGCCAGGGGAACAGAAGGGGCGGTTTCTTTAGAGGGAACAATCGCTGGAGTGGTGGCATCGGTTGCGATCGCTTGTGTTGGCTGGGGCGTTGGTGCGATCGATCTCATCGGGGTGGTTTGGTGCATAGTAGCAGCGTTTATTGCGACCAATTTGGAAAGTGTCATTGGTGCTACGCTGCAATCTCGCTACGATTGGCTTACCAACGAAGTAGTGAATTTTCTCAATACCTTAATCGGCGCGATCGCTGCAATTTTATTTGCCTTAGCATGGTACTCGTTTACTCTGCCTACTGCTGGGATTGCTTGAAAATAGAATAATTTCCAGCAATCTTTAAACGAATGGCTGCTGACGTTGATAAAGCGACCAATACAACCCTTTTTTTTGCATCAATTCTAGATGAGTTCCTTGTTCCATTAGAACCCCTTTCTCTAAGACCAAAATCAAATCTGCCCGCTTAAGCGGCTCAAATCTGTGGGCAATCATAAAAACTGTACGGTTTTGGGAAATCGCTTGTAAATTTTGTAAAACTTGCTGCTCTGTTTCGCTATCTAAGGCGCTAGTCGCTTCGTCGAGAATTAAAATAGGAGCTTGAGATAAGAATAAACGAGCTAAAGCAATTCGCTGACGCTGACCGCCAGATAAAGCAGTGCCTCGTTCTCCAACGTTATTCTCATAACCGTGGGCTAGTTCGCTGATAAAATCATCGGCAACGGCTAATCGTGCGGCTTCTACAACTTGCTCGGTGGTAATCTCTGAATTGCCTAAAGTAATATTTTCCAAGATGGAACCGTTAAAAAGAAAATCTTCTTGGAGAACTACACTAATTTGTTGGCGCAAGGATGCTAAATCAGCACTTTTAATATCAAATCTATCAATGAGAATCCGCCCTGATTCAATTGGATAAAGTCGTTGCAAAAGCTTGGAAAGGGTACTTTTACCAGAGCCACTTCGCCCGACAATGCCGACAAACATTCCCGGTTCAACAGTGAAGGTAATTCCTCGCAGGATTGGTTCTTGATTGGATTGATAGCGGAAGAAAACCCGATCGAAGGTAACTTTACCTTTCAGAGGGGGAAGGACTAAACCCGATCCGGGTTCGGCTTCAGGGGCAACGTTGAGAATATCTCCAATTCGGTCTACAGAAAGTAAAACTTGCTGGAGATTTTGCCACAATTGCACTAACCGTAAAATTGGCCCGGTCATTCTTCCAGCCAGCATTTGAAAAGCGACTAGCTGACCAATTGTGAGCTGATGGTCGATGACTAGGGCGGCTCCAAACCAGAGAATGAGTAAGTTGGAAAAATTAGTCAGAAAGTCACCAATATTGTTACTAATATTGGAGGTGGTAGAAGCTTTAAAGCCGGTGCGGATGAACCGGGCAAATAAACCTTCCCAGCGATCGCGTGCGGTTCCTTCGGCTGCATGAGCCTTCACTGCATGGATTCCCGTCACCGTCTCTACAAGAAACGATTGGCTATCCGCACTGCGGTTAAAGGTTTCATTCAACCAGTTCCGGAGAATCGGCGTCGCCACCAATGTCAACATTGCAAATAGCGGAATCACTGCCAAGGCAACGAAGGTAAGCTTGACATTGTAATAAAACATCAGCGCCAGGTAGATAACAGCAAAGACGCTATCTAAGATGACAGTTAACGCCGTTCCGGTGAGAAATTGGCGAATATTTTCCAGTTCTTGTACTCGCGCTACCGTATCTCCAACGCGGCGAGACTCAAAATAAGCCAAAGGTAGCCGCATCAAGTGGCGAAACAATTGAGCGGATAAACTAAGGTCTAAGCGTCGTGCAGTGTGAGTAAAGATAAATAGCCGTAAGATACCCAGAATCGCCTCAAAGATAGCAACGCTCAAAAGCGCGATCGCCATCACGTCCAAAGTTGGCAGACTTTCCTGCACCATCACCTTGTCAATAATCACCTGAGTGATGATTGGCGTCGCTAAACCCAACAGCTGCAACGTGAAAGACGCAACCAGGACTTCCCCCAGTAAACCCCGGTAACGCCAAACTGCCGGTAAAAACCAAGTAAGGTTAAATTTGTCTTGTCGCTGAATCAGTTCAACTTGCCACAGTTGCCCATCCCAAGCAGCTTCAAGTGAGGACAAAGGAATACTTTCGCAAGTTTGACTAGGGTTGAGGGGGTTAGCGATGATGACGCGATCGCCTTTTACCTCGTATACCACCACCCAATGTTCCTGGTTCCAATGCAGCAAAGCTGGAAAAGATAGCTGCTGCAATTCGCGCCCAGATACTACCAAGCATCGCAGATGTAGCCCTATTTTCTCACTGGCTTCTACAAGCTGTTTCGGGCGTTGTCCCCGCAACTGACGTTGTATCCACTCTAGAGAAGCTGGATTTTGTAAGTATTGCGCCACCATCGTTAAGCAAGCTGCCGCTGAGTTAAGGCTAGAAATAAACGGATAATTACTTACAGATATCCTGCGTTCGGTTTCTATCGTTGCCTCTTCGTGGTTAGACTTGACGCCGCTAGATTGCTTCCAGAAGCTATCCAGTTCTGGAGAGGAAGCTTCATGCCATAACGCAGTATCCCAGCGCACTACCACAACTTCTTTGCTAGAAGCGATCGCTTTGAATCCCAGAAATTGCTGCAAATCACCGAACCAATCTCCCTCGGTCAAAGTGGTTAGCGGTTTCGCCCCTCCTTCTTCCCGCAAACGCACTTTTCCAGACAGAATTAAAAACTGGTCGCCCGGACGATCTGTAGACCAAATTTTTTCCCCCAACTTGTAGGAACGAATTTCGGCTTGCGTTTGGAATTTCGCTTGCTGTTCTGATGTCAGCAAGCTCAGAGGTGGAATATTCCCAGGCAAAATTTTAGCGAGTTCAACACTACTCAACTGATTTGCAGTTTCACCGTTAAGTTTTGAATTTTCTGTGCTAGCCATTGCTCAAAAAGTTCATTCTGTAGTGCTTCCTTTAGCTGACTATCTTCTAACGAAGCTGGCAGGAATTTCTCAACTCGAAACAAAGCCCAACGTTCTTCGAGTTTTAATGGCTCTAATAACCGCCCTGGACTCGCGGTATCAATCGCGGCTCGGATTTGGTCTGGAAGCGTTCCTCGGCTGACTGGCCCCATCATTCCATTTACAATCCGATCATCTGTGAGAGAATACTCTTGAGCTAATTGTTCAAAGCTGGCTCCCTCTTCAATTTGACTATATAATTCTTCAGCTAATTCTTGTTGGGCTACCACAAGACGAGAGAGTACAAACCGATCCAGGAATAGCTTGCGTTCAATGAAATATTCTTGCAGTTTCGGCTCTGCAATCTGAATTTTGAGCTTGGTGAGCTGAAAACCAGATTTTACCTGATTGTGGAATGTTTCGTAGTCGATTCCACTGCGAACAAGCCATTCTTGGAAACTCTTGGGATCTGCTAAATTTCGCTGCAACCGAAAATCAATCACTGCTTGCTCAATTGCCGCTAAGCTAATATCTAGCTTGAGGTTTTTTAATTCTTTATCCACAACGTACTGACGAAGAATTTCTCCAATAAAAGAACTGAGTTTACCAGAAAATTGCAGATATTTTAGAGTTTCTTTAAGGGAAATTGATTGGCCATTTACGATGAGAAAAGGTACAGATTCCATAATATAAAGAATTGAGGGAATGTTTGTATTTTCTAAAATTATGAGTAATTATATACAGGAGAGATGTCCGCTCCACAAAAAGCTTTATCATAGACGCAATCTGCCGATTTTCTGTCTATGAGCTATTGCCTGAATTCAGGTTGCAACAAGCCTCAAAACCCTGCTGGCACAAACTTTTGTACAAGTTGCGGAACGAAGTTACTGCTCAAGGATCGCTACCGTGCGATCGCGCCCATTGGCGAGGGTGGATTTGGTAGAACTTTCTTGGCTGAAGACGCAGACAGGCTAAAAGCTCCTTGTGTAATTAAGCAATTTTTGCCAGTGCCAGAGATTCAAGGCAATTCAGCGGCAATGCAGAAGGCAACCCAGCTATTTGAGCAAGAAGCGAGACAGTTACTGCAACTGGGAGAACAACATCCACAAATTCCCAGTTTATTTGCCTATTTCGAGCAAGATAAACGCCTGTATCTGGTACAGCAATATATCGAAGGGCAGGAATTAGGTCAAGGCTTGGAACGGCAGGAAGCATTTACAGAAGAACAAATTCGAGACTTATTAAATGATTTGTTGCCCGTCCTGCAATTTGTCCACGAACATCAGGTGATTCACCGGGATATCAAGCCGACGAATATTATTAAACGTAAAAGAGATGGCAAATTCGTCCTAATTGATTTCGGCATTTCCAAACAATTGACCGTTGGCACTGGTTTAACTAAAACCGGCACGAAAGCTGGCACAGAAGGCTACGCACCCATCGAGCAATTTCGCAGCGGTAAAGCTTATCCAGCCAGCGACTTATACAGTTTAGGCGTTACCTGCATTCATCTGCTGACAGCAACCAAACTTGATGAACTTTACGATCCATTAGAGGGCTGCTGGTTATGGAAAGAGCATTTGAAGGAAAACGGAAAAATTATCAGCAGCCAACTAAATCAAGTTTTGGATAAGTTACTGAAAGATTATGTGAAAGAACGCTATCAATCAGCCGGTGAAGTGTTGAAAGACTTGAATGCTGCATCTACCCCACCACCGCCAAAGCCAAAAGCAACGACACCTACGCCACCACCGCTCAAGCCCCAGAATTGGAGATGTATCTGCACTCTCATAGGGCATTCAAGCTGGGTTCGTTCTATAGCTATCAGTCCAGATGGGCAGACTCTTGCCAGTGGTAGCAATGACAAAACCATTAAGCTGTGGCAGGTGGATAGTGGCAAGCTGATTCACACTCTCACGGGGCATTCAAGCTGGGTTCGTTCTATAGCTATCAGTCCAGATGGGCAGACTCTAGCTAGTGGTAGTGGAGACAGCACCATTAAACTGTGGCAGGTGGACAGTGGCAAGCTGATTCGCACTTTCACGGGGCATTCAAGGTGGGTTCATTCTGTTGTTTTTAGTCCGGATGGGCAGACTCTAGCTAGTGGTAGTGGGGACAAAACCATGAAGCTGTGGCAGGTGGGCAGTGGCAAGCTGATTCGCGATTTTACGGGGCATTTAGACTATATTTTTTCCGTTGCCTTTAGTCCGGATGGGCAAAGTCTTGCCAGTTGCAGTCAGGATTACACTATCAAGCTGTGGCAGGTGGGCAGTGGCAAGCTGATTCAGACTCTCACAGGGCATTTAAGCCGGGTTTATTCTGTTGCTTTTAGTCCGGATGGGCAGACTCTTGCCAGTGGTAGTGGAGATAAGACTATCAAGCTTTGGCACTTGGAGACTGGTAAGCTAATTCACAGCCTCACTGGATATTCAAATTCAATTTGTTCCGTCGCTTTTAGTCCGGATGGGCAGACTCTTGCCAGTGGTAGTGGAGACAACACCATTCAGAATTGGTCGATTGACAGTGGTAAGCTGATTCACACCCTCAGAGGGCATTCAAATTTGGTTTATTCAGTTGCTTTTAGCCCGGATGGGCAGACTTTAGTCAGTGGCAGCGAGGACAAGACTATCAAGATTTGGCGGTGCGATTAACTGGGCGAGAACTGATGTTAAGCGCGATCGCTTCTAGTCCATTCTTTGGGCATTAGATAAAATTGAGCTGCAACGTGAAGGCGAGATACTCGACTTTTTTAAAAAGTCGGGTATCTGAAACGCTACCACTCATAGAAAAACAAAACTTTCTAATTTTTACCAAGAACCACCTGTATATTTTTCAACAATTCCTCTGACGTGTAGGGCTTTGGTAAAAATGTTTTGACGTTATTACCAGCGATTTCAGTTATCTGGTAATTAGATGTAAGGCCGCTAACTGCAATAATCTTGACCTGTGGATTGATTTTTTGCAAAGCCCGGATAGTCGTTATACCATCCATAGCTGGCATCATCATATCGACTAATACAGCGTTAATATCTTGCTTGTGTTCTGCATATAGCACCAATGCCTCCACTCCATCAGTAGCGGTTAAAACCTTGTAATTATAGGTTTCTAGAGAAATTTTCGTAAGCTCTCGAATTGAATATTCATCATCAACAACGAGAATTAATTCTCCTTGTCCTCTAGGCAATTCATGAGGCAAGCTTTTCGTCTCATCTGGTATCGTTGCCTGCGTTACGGGTAAGTAAATATAAAACTGCGTTCCTTGCCCCACTTCGCTAAGTACCTGCACAAATCCACCGTGACTTTTAACGATACCCATCACCGTTGAAAGACCTAAGCCAGTACCTTGTCCTATCTCTTTTGTGGTGAAAAATGGCTCAAAGATTCTATCTATTATTTCCCTTGAGATTCCCATCCCTGTATCGGATACAGTAATGACAACGTAAGGGCCAACCTTAGCATCAAGATTCATCCGGGCATAGTGTTCTTCAACCCACAAATTCCTGGCACAAAGCTCTAAAGTTCCCCCGTTTGGCATCGAATCCCTAGCATTTACACAGAGATTCATCAATACTTGGTGCAGCTGAGTTGCATCCCCAGAAATAGTCCAAAGATCGAGCATCGGGATATCGGTGCGGATTTCAATCGCTCTAGAAAATGTCTGTTTAACAATCTGCTCAATTTCTTTAATAATGTGCCTTACTTGCAAGGTGGTTCGCTTCCCTTCGACTCCTCGCACAAATGACAGCACTTGTTTAACGAGATCGGCACTTCGTTGAGTATTGGTTTCTAGTGTTTTTAGTATTCGCCGGCTCTGCTCATCCTGAAGTTTGTGTTCCAAGATTTGAACAGACATTAATACAGGTGCTAGGGCATTGTTGAGATCGTGGGCAATCCCGCTTGCCAGAGTGCCGATACTCTCCATGCGCTGTGCCCGAAGAAACTGGGCTTCGAGTTGTTTCCTCTCTGTAATATCGGTATTAACAGTTAAGATAAATTTGGGTTGTTTTTCTTCATCCCGAACGAGAGTCCAGCGACTTGCAACGATAATATTTTTCCCGTCTTTTGTGACTTGATGCAATTCACCCTGCCACTCGTTTTCTTGGGCAAGAATATTCTGATTTTTTTGGAGTTGTGGTGAAATTTCCTTGTATAAAAGTTGATTAGCATTCTTACCAAAAACTTCTTCTGTCTTCCATCCGTACAAACGTTCAGCCCCTTTGTTCCAAAATAGGATTTGGTTGTTCAGGTCTCGGACGAGAATTGCATCGGTTGTAATATCAAGCAAAGCCGCTTGTTCTTGGATTTTCCGATCTGCCTGTTTGCGCTCGGTGATGTCAAGGACAAAACCGACAACGTTTGGTTGAGATGGTTCCATCAGCGCTGCACCAATCATCACTGGAACGCGACGACCATCTTTGGAAATAAATTCTTTCTCGTAGGGAGTACAATTGCCAGAACTGAGGAATTGTGCGATCGCGTCTTCGTCTAAATGGCGATATTCGGGCGGAGTAATTTCATCCCAACGCAAACCTCCCGTTGGCAGTTCCTCCCGCTCATATCCCACCATCTGTAGAAAGGCATCATTCGCTTCGGTAATATTGCCCCGAAAATCTGCGAAAATAATCCCAATGATATTCGATTCAACCAAGCATCTAAATCGAGCTTCGCTTTCCTGGAGCGCTATAAATGCTTGCTCTCGTTCTGCTTCTGCTTGTTTGCGTTCGCATATCTCCTGTTCTAAACGTATATTTTGATCTATCAGTTTTTTGGTCAAGCAACGCAGGCGCAGGTGGATGCTGACACGGGCTAAAACTTCTTCATGCTGGAGCGGTTTAGTAATGTAATCTACCGCCCCAAGATTCAACCCTTTGACCTTATCCACTGTCTCACTCAGCGCGGTCATAAAAATTACGGGAATATCTTGAGTTACTTGATTCGCTTTTAGGCGGCGGCAAGTTTCAAACCCATCTATTCCGGGCATGAGTACATCTAACAAAATTAGGTCGGGTGAAGCATACTCGGCACTTTCAATTGCACTTTCGCCATCTTCAGCCACTAAAACTTGGAAGCCGGAATGAGCCAGGAAATCGAACAGCATTCCCAAATTGGTAGGAGTGTCATCAACGATTAAGATAACTCCTTTTTCAACCGTATCAACACTCATTCATACCTCTTAAATTCTGTAATAAACTATAAGACTTGTTTCTCTTTAAAACCTTACCGAATTGACAAAATGGGTAGTATACGGAATCAACTGCCGATCCAACCCCTCAAGGTAAGCGATCGCTCTACGACGCCTCTAAAATCGTCTTTCCTTGCCTAGATCGAGCAAGTCTGCGATTTCCTTGGCAGGTGGAGGGTACTCTTGACTTTGAATGCGCCACTCATCAGTTGAACTAATTGACAGCGAATTGCCAATTTTAATCCGGTTCCTTTTGCATCCGGTGTAATACCAATTCCTGTATCTGCCACCTGAAACTGGGTTCTCTCCGTTTGGTAGCCCACTTTGAAAGTTATAACGCCAATTTCTGTAAACTTGACTGCATTGCGAAGTAAGTTAATTAAAACTTGCCGCAACTAGATCGCCTCGCGTCTGAGGATGGGTTTATAAACTTCCTTTAATCAAGAGGATTTACCAATTCCTAACCGCATTTTTAAAGGGTTCCTTTTTTCCCTTCATCTGGACTGCAAGCAATCCACCTTTGTATAGATTTTAAGATATTTTTCCTTATTTAAAATTACACCAAATCGTCAAGAAGCGTAACGAATTTATAAATCTTTTAGCTTTTGATAACCGAAACTTTTGTTTGTATTCTTAGTATTAAAAATTTGTTAAATTTTCAAGGTTTATTGCAAACGTCATATAAGAAACAGTTTTAAATGATTTAACCAACCCAATTGGATAGACAAATGTGGCGGTTTTCTTTCTCCTCAGAGATAACGCCTCGCTGGATAATAAGCTTAGGAGGCGAAAAACGTCATGAAACTCACAATACTGGTTGCCGCCGCTTTATCGGTGCCGCTATGGCTGGCGACGCCCGTACAAGCGGCAAATATGGGGCACGTCAAACGATTGCTGGAAACGAAAGAATGCGTAGGGTGCGACCTTTCCGGTGCTGATTTAAGCGGTGCCGACTTGAGAGAAGCGAACCTGCAACGGGCTAACTTAAGGAAAGCCAACCTAACCGGAGCCAATCTGGCTGGTGCTAACTTATACGTAGCGGACTTAGATCGCGCCCAGCTCAGAAACGCTAACTTACAAAATGCCATCCTAAGATTTACGCGCTTAACGGATGCCAACTTAGAAGGTGCTGACCTGCAAAAAGCGACTTTGAGATTTGCAAACTTGACAGGTGCCAAGCTGAGAAATGCAAACTTGCTTGGGGCTGACTTAAACAGTGCTAATTTATACCAGACAGATATCCGATGAAGGATTCTGCCTGGTATCGTTATCCCCGATCATCCAGGTGCATTTGGAATTAAACGCGATCGCCTCTTTTAACTGCCGCACATCACCTGGCGCATAGTTCGCATATTCACAGGCAGTTCTAGCTGCATTGCCTGTTCGATGAAAATTGACGGCACTGGGATATTGGGCGTTGCTTTTACTGTATAGGTGAGCAAAGTGCCATTCTCGTAATCTTGCAAACTTAAGTCAGCACAGAAATCGGTAAAAGTACCTTTTTCCAAGCGAAAATGAATTTCCTGCTGCACGATCTCAGACACACTCAGATAAGCCTCAACCTGAAGACTGAGAAACAGGAAAGTTTTCGTGGCAACTTGGTAAACACTCTTGGAACTCGTCCCTTCCGGTAAGCCAACAGGCGAGGAGACGTTGGAGTGCAGTACCTCAGAGTGAGTAACATCTGGGAAATATTGCACCCAACGGGGATAGTCTGTCACTTGTTGCCAAACGCGCGATCGCTCGATTGGCAAATACATTTGGGCAGTAACAGCACCCCCCCAAGTAGAACGCAATTGCGTTTCTATCAAAATCTCACCTTGCAAAAGCGCCGTTGAGTATCTCTTGCTCAGCGACAAGTCTGAGGCGGCATCCATCGAGTCCGACGGAAAAAGTATACTCATACTGACTCAGCTACTCCTCAATCAATAGTAATTCGATGTCAAGCTAACACAGGTTGTCTCGGACGTGGAAGGCAAGGTATGTTGGCTAATCTCCTAATTTGATCCTACATCGCTGTTTCAGCAACTCAGTATGTAACAATGATGACCATAATTCCTCAAGCATGTCAGGAGCCAAGGAACGTGAGTTGCTCTCCCAACCCAGGCACCGCAATTTTGTTGTATCGCTGGCATTGCTTTAGTGATTACAGCGATTATCGTGGTGCTGAAAGGATCGGGCGTTCTGAAGCAGCTTCCTGACTACGTCATCTGGGCGTTAGTTCTCTTTACCTTGGTTGCTGCCTCGGCGGCATTTGCAGCTTGGGCGGACGTAGCCGATGGCAATATTCTGTTTTAACCATTTATTTGGTCGAGTCTGTGAGCCAAACTCCTAACCCTGAAACCCTGATTTCTTCTATTTTTGCCAGTGTTGTAGGGCTGACAATTGCGGTGTATCTGTTGCGAGGATTTGGAATTCTCACGTTCATCCCTGGCGGCGTTATCTGGATATTAATTTTGCTTTCAATTGCGAGTGGGATTACTTACGGCGTTCAGCGCACTCGCCGATAATTGCTTTCTTTTTCAAAGTTTGTTAAGTCATTTAGTATCTTTAAATACATTTAATATCAACCTTCGGGGCGATTCGCTGGAATTGTCATGTTCGCTATTCTCCAAGAGAAATTAACAAAAATTAAAAAACAAATTTCAGGAGAAGTGAATGACCGCGACAAACCCAACTACACAGCCAAGTGTTTCCACAGTAGAACGCAGTATCTCAGCCGTTTTCAAAGAGCGCGAACAAATTGAGAAAGTGATTCACCGCTTGCTCGATCGGGGGATTTCCCGCGACGATATTTCAGTAATCGGCAAAAACTTTCATTCCGAAACTCGCATTGCTGGATTCATCACCAAAAAAGATGTGATTTTAGGCGGGCTGAGAAGCGGCGGCATCTTTGGTTCCTTGTTTGGTTCAGCCCTTGGCTTGCTGACTGGTGTGGGAGTGCTGTTCATTCCTTTTGTAGGTTCAGTCGTCGCGGCAGGACCCATTGGTGCGGCGTTGCTGGGTGCAGCGAGTGGTGCTTTAGCGGGTGCAGCGGGCGCTGGTTTAGTTTCTGCTTTGGTCGCTTTGGGAATGCCAGAAGACAAAGCTGCCATTTATCAAACTCGCGTCGAAGCTGGAGATTTTCTGGTAGTTGTAGAAGTCTCTGCCAATCAATCCGGTGAAATTCAGCTGCTGCTAGAAAGTGCTGGTGGCGAAGAAGTGCATACCAGCGAAACCACATTACCCCGCAAACGCGCTGGGAAACTGGAAAGTCCTAGCGATTTGTCCCCGGAAGTTCGTTCTCACCTCTCAGAGGATGCTCAAAGGACATTTATCGCCAATTACAACAAAGCGCTAGAAGACTCTGGCGATGAATCCAAAGCCGAACATCATGCCTGGGATGTTGTTTCTGAACAATTTGAACAAGATGAACACGGCTTTTGGTCGAAGGCTAAAGCAAAGCTCTAGCAACTGGGCGGTTGAAAGTGCGTCTACAAGAGAATTAACCTGCTGGCGTGGGTTTCAAAACTTTTGATTCGGCTTAAGGCAAGTGCGATTCAGCGATAGTCCTTGGCTCAAAACTTAAGTTTCTCGAAGATGAACAATGGGTTCTGCAAAAGCCGATGTAATTTCGATTACGTCGGCTTTTAGTATTATGTAGAGGCAAATGTTAAGGAGCGATAATGAAGAAGTATATATGTACAGTTTGCAACTACATCTACGACCCACAACAAGGCGACCCAGATAGCGGTATCCAACCGGGTACGGCATTTGAAGATATCCCGGAAGACTGGGTATGTCCTACGTGTGGAGCCACAAAAGGGGATTTTGAACCATACGACGGGTAGGGAGATGATATCGCATCTGTACGGAAAATATTCCGTGAAATCGGCAATAGCTTGATTGTGCAACCTTTAAAAGTAGTAGTGATTGGCGGTGGGGCAGCGGGTTTTTTTGGTGCAATTACCTGTGCCGAAACTTATCCCCAGGCGCAAGTAATTTTGTTAGAAGCAGGACGACAACCCTTATCTAAAGTTCGGATTTCTGGCGGCGGGCGATGCAATGTTACTCATGCTTGCTTTGACCCGGCTGGTTTAGTGCAATATTACCCCAGAGGTGGGAAAGCACTTCGGGGGGCTTTTAGTCGTTTCCAAGCTAAAGATACAGTCGTTTGGTTTAGCGATCGCGGCGTCCAATTGAAAACTGAACCGGATGGACGGATGTTTCCAATTACAGATAGTTCCGAAACTATTGTGGATTGTCTGTTTGAGGCAGCAAGGGCATCTGGAGTGCAGATTCGCAGGGGAACACCTGTTGATAAGATTTTCCGGCAAGTGACTTCATTGAATCAACCACTCGACACCGGCTTTGAGATCCAGTTGAAGTCAGGAGAGATCCTCAAGTGCGATCGCATTCTCCTCGCTACCGGCAGCAATCCCCAAGGCTACCGCTGGGCAAAAACTTTAGGACACACGATTGAACCACCCGTTCCCTCTCTATTCACCTTTACGATTTCCGACCCCCGGTTGCAAGATTTAGCCGGAGTCAGCGTGGAAAGTTCGCGGCTGCGTTTAGGTGTCGGTAAAACTCAGTTAGAACAAATCGGGCCATTACTGATTACCCACTGGGGTTTGAGTGGGCCTGCTGCCTTGAAACTGTCTGCTTGGGCGGCTAGAATGCTGCACGATTGCAATTATCGAACAACGTTGCAAATTAATTGGCTACCCCAGTACAACCCGGAAAAGCTGCGGGAAATGCTTTTGGCGGTCAAGTCCCAATTGCCCCAACGCGCCATTTCTACCAGTTGTCCGCTGCCCTTACCTCGACGCCTCTGGCAGAGTTTAATTGCTGCTGTGGGGATTAGTGGGGAACAGCGTTGGGCGGAATTATCTAATAAAGTTCTCAATCAGCTAATTCAAGAACTTTCCGAGGGTAAGTACCAAATTCAGGGGAAGGGTGTCTTTAAGGAAGAATTCGTTACCTGTGGCGGCGTCAACTTAAAGGAAGTGAACTTTAAGACAATGGAAAGCCGCATCTGTCCCGGACTTTACTTTGCCGGAGAAATCCTCGATATTGACGGCGTCACGGGTGGCTTTAACTTTCAGAGTGCCTGGACGACTGCTTACTTAGCGGGTCAGGCAATGGGCAACGAAGAAATTAAAAATTAAAAATTAAAAATTAAAAACCCAAAAATTTAATTTTTAATTGTGTCTTGGCGGTGCGAATACTTGATGAATCTCTTGTATAGCTGCCAATTCATTTACAGTTGTCCATGAATATGCCGATGAAATTTCACGAAATTGTCGAAAAACTGGGTGCTGCTGCCGCCTGCAATAGTTTGACCTCAAATACAGATTGCAACCCAGAAATTACGGGAGTAGCACCCGTCGATGAGGCTGCCATTGGCACACTCAGCTACATAGAGGGTGCGAAATTTGCGGCTTTTGTGGGAAAAACCTTTGCCAGTGCCTTAATTTTACCGCCGGATGAAAAGCTACAAGCACAAGCATCTGAGCGGGGAATTGCCTGGATTGCGGTATCCGATCCGCGATTAATGTTTGCCGCAGCGATCGCTCTTTTCTATAAACCCTTCCGTCCAGCGCCTGGAATCCATCCCACCGCAGTCATTCATCCCGACGCCAAAATTGGTCAAGATGTTTACATCGGCGCTCATGCAGTCATTGAGGCGGGTACAGAGATTGGAAATGCCGTCATCATTCACCCGAATGTAGTCATTTACCCAGACGTGCAGATAGGCGATCGCACTGTATTACACGCTAATTGTTCTATCCACGAACGCACCCGCATCGGTGCAGATTGCGTCATTCATAGCGGTGCTGTCCTCGGTGCGGAAGGCTTTGGGTTTGTCCCCACTCCGACTGGCTGGTTCAAAATGGAGCAGTCTGGCTACACTGTTCTGGAAGATGGCGTCGAAGTGGGTTGCAATAGCACCATTGACCGCCCCGCTGTGGGAGAAACCCGTGTCGCCCACAACACCAAAATTGATAACTTGGTGCATATCGGTCACGGCTGTAAGGTAGGCTCCAACTGCGCCTTAGCCGGACAGGTAGGGATGGCAGGCGGCGTTACTGTTGGCAATCGCGTGCTATTAGCCGGACAGGTAGGGATTGCCAATCAAGCGCATATTGGAGATGGCGCGATCGCGACCGCCAAAGCAGGCATCCACAATGATATTGAACCTGGTGCCATTGTTACTGGCGTCCCAGCGATTCCCCACAAAGTATTCCTAAAAGCAGCAGCCATCTACCATCGTCTTCCAGAGATGTATCAAACTCTCAGGCAGCTACAACGACACCTAGGAGACAAGAAATAAAATTTACAGAAATGTATATACGGCTTTAGCCGTATATATTCATCTCCTGTAAAAGGCTTTTTCTATCTCTTGAGTGATAACAAACACAAGCAGGAGTTTCCAGCTATAGAGGGATTTGGATTCTCTTGATACTCGTATAAATTAAGAGTAACAAAAGAGGAGATTCACCCATGAAAAATTCAAACTTGTCTAAACTAATGAGTGCTGGTGTTCTTGCAGCTAGCGTCGCTCTGGTTCCCATGACCCTACCTGCTTCTGCCCAGACTGATACGACTACATCTCCCGGTACCACCAATACAGCTCCTAGCCAAGGCGTAGACAATACAAATACAAATACTGAAGGCGATCGCGGTTTTGATTGGGGTTGGTTAGGATTGTTGGGCTTAGCTGGTTTGGCAGGTCTTGCAGGTCGTAAGAATCACGAAACGACCGCTTACCGCGATCCCAACGAAGTCGGTTCCTCTACTTATCGCCGCTAAAGCTGATTAACAGCTTGTTCATAGACATTTATTGTCTGTCCGTCACTTTTAAAACCAATTTGCTGGATGTCGTCCTGTTGGAAATCCATCGATTGGAAACATAAGAACAGGAGATTTAAACATGAAAAATTCAAACTTGTCCAAATTGGTGAGTGCTGGTGTTCTTGCAGCTAGCGTCGCTTTGGTTCCCATGACCCTACCTGCTTCCGCCCAGACCGATAGTTCAGCTCCCGGTACCACCAATACAGCTCCCGACACCACCACCACTGCTCCGAGTCAAGGCGTAAACAACGCCGATTATGAAGGCGATCGCGATTCTAATTGGGGTTGGTTAGGACTGCTGGGTTTAGCTGGTTTAGCTGGTTTAGCTGGTCGTAAACACGACGACCGTGTAGCTTACCGCGACCCAAATGAAGCCACTTCTTCTACTTATCGTCGGTAAAGTACAACACAAGTTTCGCCGTAGTTACGTAACATTGACAACTACGTTTTAGAAACAACTTTAATAATTCCTGGTGGAGACGAATATCCATCAGGAATTTTGTTATTTATGCTTTTTGCTAATATAGCAATCCTCTTGAATGTGCATGAGCTTATCGGGAATACTGACAAGAACTTATTGCCGATTACCGATGATCAGCTTGCACAAACGATGTTGATTTTCACGGCTTTGCTGAGTCATTAGCCGCTTTAGGATGCTGCCTGCAATTCATTTAGACGTACCAAAACCTCGCTACTGTGAATTGCAGGATTGCTCCCTGTAAATGTCTCGCGTAGCACTCCCTGTGCATCGACAATGAAGGTATGGCGCATCGAGACAAATCCAATCCAAGAACCGTAAGCTTTGCTCACCTTGCCATCTATATCAGCCAGCAGTGGAAACTTCAGCTTTTCGGAATCGCAAAACTTGGCATGAGAATCAACAGAATCAGCACTGACGCCAATAATTTGAGTATTTTTATCCAGGTATTTCGGCAAGTCTTGCTGAAATCTGCGGGCTTCTAGAGTGCAACCAGAGGTGAAGTCTTGGGGATAAAAGTAGAGAACCACCCATTTACCTCGGTAATCGGAGAGGGAGACTTCGCCATCGCCGGTATTCGTTGGCAGGGTAAACTCTGGAGCCGATTGATTTACAGTAGGCAGCTTGCCACCGAGTGCAGCTGCTGATGGTGTAATGCTTAACCAGGTGATGAGGGCGAAAAAACTTGCGAATAGAGTGTTGAGGAAGATGCGACGAGAATTCATGATGAAAAGCGAAAACTGAACTTAACATAAGTTTACAGTTTTAATTCGCTCTCCACTTTTATCTGAATATTCCTGGTTAATGGGGGTCGCAGTCTGTCAGGCTTGCCGCGAAGGGTTCATTTACCGTAGAGGCAAGGGCTGAGCGCGTTTGGAATCAAACCATCAAAATTTTAATCAATTAGAGGCGCAAAGCTTTGCGCCTCTACTGCGAACTCAGGAAATGACTGTATTAGTCTTTTTGGAGTTCTTTTTCAGATTTGTAGTAAACCTTCGCCCCTGTATCCGTTACAAAATGGCAAGAAGGGTTAGAGCGTAGGAAGGCTTGGAAAACTGACCGCTCAGATTTTCGGTAGTAATTACCCAAAATGGGTTTAATCGCCTCAGTCGCTCTTTTCAGGTGGTAGTGAGGCATGTTGAGGAATATGTGATGAGCTACATGGGTGCCAATATTATGGTGGATATTATTGATAAACCCATAGTCGTGGTCAATCGTAGATAAGGCACCCTTGAGAAAATACCAGTCTTTCCCACGATACCAAGGAATATCTGGGTCGGTGTGGTGCAGAAATGTTACCAATGCCAGCCAGACAACAAAAACCTCGTAGGGGCCTACATAGTATTTGACCAGCCACATCCACCCCCACTGATAAGTTAACCAGCCCAAGCAACCCAGCATCAGCGTCCAGAGGGTTGCGCTAGTGATGACATCCCATTTTTCGGAGGGTCGAAACACAGGATTACTGGGGAGAAAGTGAGAACCAGGCTTTCCAGGAGTCCCTTTAAACAAGTACAAAGGATAAGCCACCAGTAAGGCTAAGGCATTAAAGCGGACAAATTTTTCATACGCGGGCATCTCCCGATACTGGCTTTCTGTAACGGGATACCAGCTTTCATCCGTGTCAATGTTGCCGGTATTTTGGTGGTGAGTTCGGTGGCTGATACGCCACCCATGATACGGCACGAGGATGGGAATGTGTGCCAAATGCCCAATCAGGTTATTTACCCATTTTTTTCTGGAAAAAGAACCGTGACCGCAGTCGTGTCCGACGACAAACAACGCCCAGAACATTGTTCCCTGCGCCAACCAAAATACAGGCCAAACCCACCAGGAATCCAGATAGCTAGCGATCGCGTAGAGGATGCCGATTATCCCTACATCCACTAGAAAATAGAACAGCGATCGCTTGGTGGAGGGCACAAAGCACTCTGGGGGAATGGCGGCTTTCAAGTCTTGAAGGGTAAAGGGGGGTTCTGAGTCACCCAAATATAATTCTTCTTCGACAGGATTATTTAACTCTATGAGCTTAGATTGCACAAAGTTTCCAATTTTACGTAACTGTAGACCAAAAGGCATTATTCTACAGCCGCGCCATCAGTGCAATTAACGCTATAAAGACCGATTAGTCAAGAGTATGGCTGTTGTTTACCTACAAAATCTATTCTGTGGAAAATGCGGTTGCTCATGTAGCATTTAGTATGGTATGGAACAAATACACTTGGATGCAGCCCTTGATTGAGGAACTAGCTTGAACGGGTTCGCAACTACGGCAAGTCGGGCAACCAATCGGCTCCCTCCGGCATGGAGAGTTTTCGGGAACCGATCGCAATTGACAGGTTAAACAGTCATTCAACAAAAAGAAACTGGTTAAATCCGGAAAAATCTGCGGAAAAATCTTACCTTAGGGTGTAGTAAGACCCGTCTTGCCAGAAAAGCCGTGTCCTCTCCAAAATCAATTGCTTATAAGATCGGGCGATTAATCATGTGGAAACCCTCTCAAAGCCGTACCACCCTGATTGTTCTATCCAGCTCCCTGGCGTTTGGGATTCTTGGCTGTAATAACGATGCAGCAAGCCCTCCTAGCCCACCAGCCGCCTCAGCCCCAGCAAAGCCTGCTGCTAGCGCAAGTCCCGTGGCGGCTGTTGCCAGTTCTGCTGCGACTCAACCGGCTAAATCTGCCTCAACAGCTAAGCCAAAAGCATCAACGGCGACTAAAAAAACACCCGTTAACCAACCGATTAAGACTGGCCCTGACACTTATAACGAAGCGATTGATACTGCCCTTGGCGCGATCGCGATTAGTGAATCTGCCAAAAGCCGAGATGATTGGCAATTAGTTGCCAGCCGGTGGCAAGAGGCAATTGAATTAATGAAAGCTGTACCAACTTCTAGCCGCAACCATGCGATCGCTCAAAAGAAGCTGCCTCAATACCAGCGCTTTCTAGCCTCGGCTCAGAAACAAGCGGCTCCTCCGCCCAAGCCCAAACCCATTGGACCTGCAATCGTTAACAAACCCTTTTTCACGGTTCCCATCAAACGCCGACAAGGGGACACGATTCCTGTTGTTGACGTGACATTTGATGGCAAAAAGAAATATGAAATGTTTCTGGATACAGGGGCAAGTAAAACGTTGATCACCCGACAGATGGCTTATGACCTAAAGGTGAAACCTGTAGGAATGGCGAACGTGAAGACGGCGAATGGAGTAGCTGGAATATACTTTGGGTTTGTTAATTCGATTCAACTGGGTGGAAATCTCGTCAAAGATGTGCTGGTAGGAATCGGACAACCCGACTTGGACATTGGACTGCTAGGACATGACTTCTATGACGGCTATGACATCACCATTAAAAAAGATGTGGTGGAGTTTCGTCGCCAGCGCTAAAGTAAAGAGCGCGACTTTCAATTGGTTACAGTGGATTTTGACCTCTTCCTACCCCTCCCCCTATAAGGCTACGGTGTACGGACAAAGCGCTCTCAGACCTAACCCCCCACCCCTTCCTTTGTAGGGAAGGGGAGCAGTATTCAAAGCCCATCTCCGTGTCGGAGATGGGTTTGGGGAGAGGTCAGCCGACTTGTGTGTACACCGTAACCTTATCGGGGAGAAAGCTAGATTTTCTGGCTTCTCTGTCCGAAAAGCGGACGCTTGGGGCGTCACCGTGCCGTTTAGTTAGCGATCGCACTGATTGATATTTATTCTAGGAATCACTCTGGAAAAGCTTCGGAACGGGTGCCAAAGTCATAGAGTGGTTAAGTGGGTTATCAAAACTGGCTATGCCAACACTGACACCAGACCAGCGCAATTACTACTACCTCTTAGAAGCGGAACGAACTGGCATTCACAAGCCGATTCTGGCAGCGCTTTATCAAGTGCTATCTTCACCGCAGTTTTCGGACGGAGAAAAGGGACTGGGCATCTCCCCAGCGAATCGCATTCCCCTACAGGAGGTGGATTCTTTTCCCAAACAAGTGCAATATGCTGCCAATACTATCCGCAGTTTAAGTAACAATCTGGTCGCTCAGGGGTGGAAAGGAGCGGATCTGTGGGACGCAGAAAAAGGGCGCTACAGCGATCGCTTTATTCAAGCTGTGGCTGATGGTTATGCACCGCCTGCCAGCGAACCGACAGCAGCACGGTTGGAAGCCAGCGATGCCAAAACGTTATTGCAAGCGTATCTAAAAGACATCGAAACTGATTTCAGTGGGGAAGGCTTGCCCCAGAATCTTGCCTACCTGGATAAGGCGCTACTGACCCTAGTGGAGCGAGTTCCAGAATACTATACTGGCTTGCCTCATCAACGGGATGCTGCCCTGGAAGTGGTGCGGATGTGGCGTCAGATGGATACAGAAGAAGCCGCGATCGGGTCTTTGCTGTCTCCTGGCACTGTTATTGGCGATAACTTTGAGGAATCCCAGATGGATGTTCCTCTCAAGCAATTTATCCAACGAATTTCTCCCAATTACTCCGGTTATCCCTATCAGCGAGAAGCCCTGCTGCGGCTAGCTCAGCTGTGGCGTCAGCTAGAATCGCGGGAAGTTGCGATCGCTTCTTTGAAAAACAACACCTCCGCCGATACAGGGATTAAAATTGTCGATCCGGCCCTGATTGCCTTTATCCAGCGCATCCCGCAGTATTATCAAGCTTCAGGCAACCAACGCAACGCGCTAACTGAATTAGTTCGGATCTGGCGAAAGTTGGACTCTCGCGCTTCCGCGCTGGCATCATTGGGAATCGACCCTCTACTGCTGAGTGGCACGACAAGCGATCGCACCAGGTTATCGAGTCTTGCCGCCCAGCTAGATCGAGAATTGCTGAATTTTGTTCGGCGTCTGCCGATTGAATATAAAGAAATCGACCACCAACGAGAAGCTTTAATCCGCCTGGTTCAACTTTGGCGCGATTTGGCAACCAGAGATCAAGCCATTCGCTCCTTATTTGAGGATCTCAAACGCATGAATCAGGCACGGAAAGATTCTCCGGACGCCGCACCCAAGCCTGTCCCAATCGCTGTCGCCAAGCGTCCCGACAGGTGGACGCTAAGGAATATTCAGCTGTCTGCCCCCATCGTTCCGGATGGCAACTTTACCTGGGCAGAAGCTACCCACGGCGGCACCCGGATGCCTCCTAACCAGGCGACGCTGGATGCCATGATCCGGATTGCGAGACTCGCACAAAGGGCACGCGATCGCATTGGGCGACCCTTCATCATCACTAGCTGGTATCGACCTCCAGCGATCAATCGTGCAGTTGGTGGGGCAAGATACAGCCGTCATATTGTTGGAGATGCAATAGACTTTCTCTGCGAAGGTCTTTCTGGCGATCAACTTTACTGGTCTCTCGACCCTTGGTGGCCCGGTGGTTTGGGTCGTTACACCAGCTTTCCGAACCTGTGTCATCTTGATGCGCGAAGCTATCGGGCACGCTGGCGAAACTAAAGTGAGGCACAGACGTACACAAAAGCTCTTTTTTCCATCAATGGTGAGGGGTTAGGGTTAGCTGACAAATCTTTCCGTATAGGTTGGGTTTCACGCTGTTGAACCCAACCGCAGCCAGTGTTTCGTTGGCTCCGTGCGGGAATGAAACCCAACCTTGTATTTGTACTTCCGCAAGGAAACTCCAAAACATTTGGCTTTTTCAACCCTACCAATCTTTATCCGGTTTCCGGAGGAGAAAACAAAAATTTAATCTACGGTTTGCCTATCGGGATATGAAGGTATACAATAAAAACATTCTGCTAGAATCATGTCCATAGTAAAAACATTTCTATACCTATAGATAGATGAGCGATCGCATTGGACACTTAAAACACACCTGGGTACAATCTCATAATCCTTCACATCCAGCATTGAGATTGCAACAACAGCAACAAACAGAGCCGATGTTCTACTATTTTGCTTACGGTTCTTGTATGTGCCCGGTCGATTTAAAGCGTACATTCGGCGAGAACACCCATAGTTACGTGATTGGTGCTGCCACACTGAAAGGATATCGGCTAGGATTTTATCGTCGCTCAGCGCTTCGCAACTGTGGTGTTTTAGATATGGTAAAAGATCCATCAGCCTCAGTTGAAGGAGTTCTGTATCGACTACCGTGGAGATTGAGCGATCGCTTAGATGAACGCGAAGAAGTCCCTCAAGGCGGTTATCGCCAGGAAATGGTCAACGTTTCCTGCCAAGGTCGGACATATACCAGCGTTCGTACCTACGTTGTCGTTAACAAATTAGCAGAAGAACTCGCCCCCAACGACTGGTATTTCAACGTTGTCCTGCGCGGTGCCTTAACCTGCGGGCTTCCAGAACAGTATTGCTGGCAACTGTTTAACCATATGCATCAGTTACAACAGCGCCACTGGGTCTCATCAGTCTCTACGGTTCGTTTAGTTAGCGGTAATTGATCGTTCGTCATTCGTCATTAAGGATTCATTTTTGGTCAGGAATTCTGAGCAAACACCTAAAAGCTCATGACAACTGACAATTCCCTCGTGTTTATTATTTATTAAAATACTTGTAGGGTAGTCGATTTTTACCCTCATCCTAGGTACTGCTAGGCTTAAAATGTAAACATACATTTTTTGTAAATTCTTGGTGTATGCTTACAAAAGCAAAATTTCTAAGCATATTATTAGTAACATTCATTATTGTATCCGCTATTCATATTTATTCCAAAAATGCTTCAAAGATTCTTCAAGTTCAAGTACAAAAAATAATAAACAGAGAAAATACAGCTAATAATTTATGCGATTGCCAAAGCCAAGAATGCCAATTCAGCATAGAATTTATCAGAACGGATCATCAAGGAAATACAAAGGCTAAAGGTGCAAATTATGTTCTTATTTTTGATCCAAAATCTCCGAAACTAGATTTTAAGGTTAGTCTTGCTTTAGCCCATGAAATTTATGCTAAAGATGCTAAAGGAAGATTCCGCAAAGAATATGTTCCAAAACAGTTTCATGAAATTATAGCCGATGATAATGCAAAACTAAATGGCAAAAAACCGATTGCAGCCATTAACGGGGATTATATAGATCCTGAGAATAAACCCCAAGGCTTGAACATTTCGAGGGGGGTAGAATATTCTGGTTTATTTAAAGATAAGCGGTCTTCTTTTGGAATTTCAGGAGGTGCAGAAGAGCGAAAAGCGACAATTCAGATTGGGAAAAGAAACGAGCAAAATTTAAACTATAACTTAGTAGGAGGAAATGGAAGATTTTATAAAGATGGAATATTTAAAGATATTTGTAATGACTTGGGAGAATATGCCTGTAAACACGAAACCAGTCGCTCAATGGCAGCAATTACTTCTAAAGGCTATGTAATTTTATTGGTTAACAACGTCGAAACCGATGGGCCATTATATCCAGATAAGTTTGATGATGTCCTGAAAGGAATTTCTAACAATCACTGTTTAGGAAATATTCAGGAAGCGATGTTATTTGATGGTGGGTTTTCAACAGCTTTTTACTATAACGACAAAATCTATGTAGAAAACTCTAATCCAATTGGCTCAGTTTTCTTAATTTATAAAACCGAGTAAAACTTTATTAAGCTACTTTTATATTTATAAGTCTCAAGTTTCATCTGCATTTTCTATACAGTCTTCACAGTGATATTTTTTAGGTTACACTTTGCAAGCGGCGTTTAGGTTTATGCAACCGAGTTTACCTCTCATCGAGTATATTGCTATACTCTATTAATTTACTTAAGTTTACTTTTTATCTCAGACAGAGACTTTTCAGTTTCTTTGATTTTTGCTTCTTTTTTTAATTTTTCTAATTTCTCATCCAAAATAATTTCTATCCCTTTTTTTAGACTACTAAAATGATTCAAGCAATCTTCTTCACTTAACTCATGAATTCCTTTACTTAGAATTGAATAAATAATTGTATTTTTAACTAATGATTCAGGCAAAATATCTTTCAATAAACCGATTTTTTCATTAACTCGACTACTGTTGTAAAATTCTTCGTCCCATGCATCTGTTTTTTTAGCTTCTTGATGAGCTTCTTCGACTAAATTTTCAAATATTCTTCTTAAATAAACAAAAGAGCCAATACCGATTTTATGACTGACAAGCCCAATAGCCCTACTGAATTCCTTATATTTTGTTTCACCTAATACTTTTCTATACTTTCCTATCTCGGTCATATTCAAATCAGCAATTGAAGGATATTGACCAATTTTTTGAATTGTACCTTCGCATACTTTAAAACAAAAATGCATCCTATGACTGTTATCCCTGGCGCAGGAAAAATTGACATTAAATATTCTATTATTTAGATTAGATTCTTGCCAACGAATTAGTAAAGGATTTTGATTTTTAGCATTAGCAAGTATTTTCTTGTCTTTAATCGATTTTGACAAATGTCCTAATATAGGTTCGTTAATACCAACCATTTTCTTGAAGGTACTTGGCTTTTTACAATTCAGGCAGAAAGCATCAATCGAACCTTTGAAATTTTCAATTTCCTTAATTAGTTCGGAATTAGGCTCTACTTCAAAAGAACCATAAAGAGGAATTTCCAGAAAAAACTCTATAGGAGAAGGAAATTCATTGTTTAAATTTGCCACCTTTGATACTCCTTGGTAATAAAACTTAAAGCTAAACCTATACCCTAGAACCATAAGCTAGTAGGGTTAGGTGAAAGCTTATGAGTTACATAATAACTACCATATCATCCGATTAGCTTATGCTTACACCTTCAATTTCTGCCTCCGATAATTCATACAATTCGCGTAACTTCTGTAATTTCTCCTCAGAAGGTTGCCAGAAACCTCGCCCATTTGCTTCTATCATTCTCGCAACAATATTGCGGAAAGCTTCGGGATTCGCCTCACGCAATTTATTTGCCATTTCTGCATTTAAAGCATAGGTATCTGCTGCTTGGTCGTAAACCCAATCATCGGTAAAATCAACAGTCCCTCCCCAACCAATTAACGCTGTCATACGTTGGGAGATTTCATAAGCACCACCGGAACCTTGATTCGCCATTGCTTCTGCCCATTTGGGGTTCAGCAATTTGGTACGATACTCCATACGAAGTAAATCGTCTAAGTTGCGGGGAGTGGTGTCTTTAGAGAAGCTTTCGACGAAGCTGGCGCTAACTTTTTTACCACGTTGTTTTTCTGCGGCTTTTTTCAAGCCGCCAGTGTTGGCGTAATATTCTTGAATATCGGTAAGACCATATTCAACCGAGTCGATTTCTTGGACAATGCGATCGCTTGTTTGCAACAACTGCGTCAGCACTTCTGGTCTAGCTTGTCCTTTGTCTTTTCTACCGTAGCTGAAGACATTGCGATCGCGCCAAGTATCGCCCAATTCATCGCCAGATTCCCAGTTACCATCGGTTACGCGATCGTTCACTAACGAACCAAAATCACCGGCGGGGTTAGAGAATAATCGCGCTGAGGCATTTTCTACGCCTTGAGATTTCAACGCTAAAGTGTGTTTGCGGATAAAGTTTTGGTCTTCCGGTTCCTCAGCATCAGCGGCACGTTGAAACAAATCATCCAACAATTCAATAATGTTGATAAAGGTATCGCGGAAAATTCCCGAAAGATTCCCTAACACATCAATACGCGGATGACCGACTTCTGCAATTGGTTTCAATTCATAACGGACAATTCTTCCCGTACCTTCCTTAACAGGTTCAGCACCCACTAATTCCAGCAAAATTCCCAGAGATTCGCCCTTCGTTTTAATCGCATCCAATCCCCATAACATCACCGCCACAGTTTCCGGATAAGAACCCTGTTCCTTAAGATGTTGGGCGATAATCTTTCTAGCAACTTCTCGACCCCTTTCGTAAGCGGCTGGGGAAGGCATCCGATAGGGATCTAAAGCATGAATATTCCTGCCTGTTGGCAACACACCAGCACCATCCCGCAACAAATCACCACCCGGCGCAGGCGGAATATATTCGCCATTAAGTCCCCGCAGCAAATTAGTGATTTCTTCACTATTTTGTTGCAATAAATCACGTATTTTTATCGCTTCATCTATTAACTCTGGAAGATTAGGATTGATGCGAAATTTAACATTAGGATATGTTTTGTTTAAGGATTCCCAGTGTGCTGACAGTGCTGCCTGTTTGTCTGCGCCTTTAGCAACTGCCTCAATAATGTCTTTTGGTAACTCAAAATAAGCATCAAAATAGCTAATTAGCCCTTCTGGAGTTGGCGGTTCCCCCAATGTATGCAAACCAGATGAGAAAAGACGATTTTCTAGAACTTGCAGATATTCGTACAGTTTTACTAAGTAAGAATTAAAAACATCTGCACTGAACAGTCTGGCATTCTCAGGCGAGAAGTTAATACCTAAGCGTTTAGAATCCTCAAAAGAGCAATCTGCATCCAAACCCGTATCTACAATCTTTTTACAAATCGCTTCCTTGAGGGCGTAATTTTTTTGCGGGTCTTCCCGATACTCCGCGATTAAATCGCGCAGCGACACCAATTCTTTGTACAATCCAGCACGACCATAAGGCGGCACATTATGGGAAATCAGCACCCCGTAGCCGCGACGCTTTGCCAACATTGATTCAGAAGGATTGTTCGCCGCATAGATATATAGATTGGGGATATTTCCTAGCAGAATATCAGACCAAGAATAGCCCGTATTACCGAGCGGAGATCCGGGCAACCATTCAACCGTTCCGTGCATTCCGAAGTGAACGACAGCATCAGCTTGAAAGTCGTTTTGCAACCACTTATAGAAGGCGGCGTACTGAGGATGAGGTGTTAAATCGCGCTCAAAGATTAGCCGCATCGGGTCGCCGGAAATTCCCAAGGGTGGCTGTACGCCTATCCAAATATTTCCTAGTTGTATCCCTCCAATTTGAAATTCATCTCCATAAGTTTTGATGCCAGTTCCAGTGAGGGATTTCCACTGTTTTTCGATGCGGCTGGTGAGTAGGTAGCCCAACCATTCTTCTAGGGTTTTAGCATTAACGTTTGTGCCTCCCCTAGCCCCTCCAGATAATCTTGCCCCCTCCCCGTGAACGGGGAGGGTTGGGGTGGGGTTCTCATCCGCTTCTTTCACCAAGCGAATTAATTCTTCCCCATTTTCCGGTAATTCGCCTACGTTGTAGCCTTGGTCTTTGAGGGCGTGAAGGAATTTAATTAGACTTCGCGGTACATTCAATAAAGCCGCTGTACCCGTCGCGCCATATCCAGGCGGAAATCCATATAAAATTACGGCGACTTTACGTTCAGCCGTTGGCTTTTGTCGCAGGGAAATCCATTTTTTTAACCTTCCTGTTAAACGCTGAACTCGTTCTGGAATTAAGTAAATATCTTCTCCCATCAAACCGCCGAGAGGAACTGGATCGATTGCCCCATCCAGTTCTGGCAAAGCATATAAAACAACACTTTGTAACCCGCCAACACCCTGCCGCGTCCAAGAATGGATATCTTGAATTAGTAACGGTGCAGCGACGATATAGGGTACATTCTTGGCAGTTAGAATGCGTTTGGCTACTTCCACTTGTCGCCCTGCTTCCATTGACCCGGCAGGGCCACCGACGAGGGGAAAGCCAATCGTAGAGACAATTGCATCTACTGGAACCGCATCTTCAGACAGAGATGGAGTTTCAAGATTACCGAGTTGTCGCTGTTGCATTTCGTAGTTTGTTGTCATCCAATCCCGCACCGCCACATGACCTTCGACGCCGTTGATAAAGATTGGCAAAGGTATCAACCCAGCTTTCTCAAAGTGGCGAATGAGTTGGGGAATGTAAGGCTGTTTGGTGATAACGTGCTTGCGATAAAGCAGAATGCCGACGACTGGGGATTGGAAATTGGGAATTGGAAATTGGGAATTGGAAATTGGTGAATTCTCTTTGTTTTTATCTTCTCCTTTGCGAAGCTGTCGATACCATCCCAAATATGCCCTTGGAGATTCAAAAAAGCCTTGATAATCGGGATGCAGCAATCCCATATTTGGAGTTTCAACTGGCGGTGGAATTTCTCCTACCTTTAACTGCAAATATTTCTCTGCCAGCGTCCAGAACATCGACGCGACATTTTCTGTTCCACCAGCGTTCCAATAACCGTAAATAATTAGCCAGTTGCGTAAGTCTTGCACTTTTTGCACTGGCACAAATTTTAATAATTTTGGCCCAACTTTTAAAAAGCTAATATAACCGGCAAGTTTGTCTTCTTCTCGCCCGTTGCTGAATTTGTCGAGAATAAATTTAACTGGCTTGGGCATCCCCTTGGGTTTGTCGCCAATTTTGAACGCGCCTATCTGAGTGAGGCTCATCAATTCCAAGGCTGACTCGAAAACGAGGCGAATCGGAATATTTTGCACCCTTTGGCGCAACCACATGACTTGGTCGTAATCAAATAGCAGACTGCCGAAAAAGACATCTGCCCCTTGGAGTGCGGCTTCTACGGCTTCTGGTTCTGTGGTGAGGGCGCGATCGCTAAACACCCGAATATCCAACTCCGGACACCTAGCCTGAGCCAAATGAGCTGCCTTCCGGTACAAGTCAGCGTTGAATGATTCAAACCCAGCAATTAGAACAATGCGTTTCATGCCCAGAGAGATTAAAGGTTCCTACTTTCGATCTTAAGCAGGAACCTTGGGGATGGGACGCCTAAGCCCACCCCGACCTCAGATTGCTTTTAGTAACTCGCCCTGAGCATCCCGCTGAAGATATTAAAGTTCTTATCAATCAAACCGATTAAACTCTGAGCATTAGAGAGCGATCGCGGTGGGTTAGAAATCAGCGTATCTAAGGCAATCAAGCGATTAAAATCAACTTTGATGTCACCAGTCCGCTCGGTTTTCCCATCGCTTTCGTAAAACTTGACCCCCGCCTTCTTGTGCATAATCTCGATTAACTCCTGCGCCATGATGCCATAGCCAATCGTGGTGGGATGAATGCCATCCAAAGAGAATAAGCCGCCTTGAGTGCGACCTGTTGCATCAGATTTAAAAAAGCGGGAATCTGGTACAGGTGAAAGTGCCTGAAGCTCAGGTGGCAACTCGTACTGACCACCCACTTCATCCCACCAAGTCGGTCTGGCTTCCGGGTCTTGGATATAGCGCCTGGATGCCAAGCGATCTAGTAGTCCAGCCATTTCAAACAGATACCAATCTCTGCCTTCCTGTCGAGCCTGATGCACCGCTTCGGTTATAGAGTCGTTGTACTGGTCAATCGCACTATCGATTGCTCGTGCCTCTTCCTCTGTCAGGTAGGGGTGCTTATTCGGATCGAAGTCTTCTTCGGTAAGCCAAGGCAAGGAGTAGTAAGGAAAGTATCGAGATCCCGGCTTAGCTTTTTTCCCTTCATTGTCTTTATTGATACCACGGGCAAAAGGAAGGATGGTGATGTGAGGAACCGTTGCCAAGATTACATGGCGAGCGCGGATTTGCTTAACTTCCTCAACCAGCTTGTCCAGTTCAGCCTTAAAGTGAATTGGACGCCAGACAGTATAGCGATCGTTGACCGCCATATCGTCATAACCTTCAGCAGTCCAAGCTGCCTTAAATGTCAGAATACTACCCAGCGCATTGTTGCCACCGATGATAACAAGCAGCGTTTCAATGCCGTTACCATCGCTTTCTTGCGTCCCCTCAGCGCCCAGTGCTGCCGCCGCTTGCAGTGGTGTCAGCGCGTTGCCTTGTGCATCCCGCGCCGAATTCAAAACTCGGATAGCAGCGCGTTCGTTATGGTACTCAACAACCTGCCGGAGATAATCGTCTTTGGGCGGATTTTTCCGAATGATGTCTAGGCAAATGTCCGCAGTACGCGACAGGGTATTCCGCAAATCCCAACCATAGACCGCCAGGTTGTGATTAATCCCTCGTTGAATTGGGAAGCGGGAGCCTGCGTCACGTTCCCAATAATCCTCTATATCGTCCATGTAGTGGCGTATAAACAACAGCGCTGGAGCGAAATCCAACCAGTTGATATCACCAAACTCCCGATCGAGTTGTCGAGCCAGATGCTCTAGGTTGATCGGAAACCCATCTCCTGGCCCGTCGTAGGTGGGATAACGCATCTGGTTAGACCAGCCCATTTCCTTGGCAATCATCATCGGATAGGAGAGGCTAGTATTAAAGATTGCCCCACTTTGAAAGCCGTGAGAGAGAGAGTCCCCAATCGTGACTAGCCGATGCTTAGGAGTTCCTTGTCTACTCACTTCAACGGCAATGCCCAGACTGGGATCTGTAATGGGTTTTCGCGCCTGTGCCTGAATAATTACATCGTCTGGCGTGCGATCGCGCATTCGATTTCCAGAGTCTGCCATAAAGTCTCCTTATTAAAAAAAGCGAACATTCGTTACCAGATGCTCCACAACCGATGAGATAAAATCCGGAATTTGTGTTAAATCAGCAGCGGTTTCAAATTAGCCGGTAGAATCTCTAAGACGATAAGATTCAATTAAATATTGTAGCAATTTGTAACAATATTTAAATCTTTTATTTGAAAACTGGACAGAAGATTAGGTAGAGGTTTTACTATAAAAGCTACCTCAAGTTCAAGAAAATTTAATTTTATAAAAAAGCCAGATAATTAATTAACTATTAATTATCATAAGTTAGAGGATTGATTTTAGGCATAATGTATTTTCCAATAATGTAATTATTAGAATTAAATAAGAAGATAGACAGAAGATGGAAATAATAACTAAAGTTATATTATCGAAACTTATTAAGCATTAAGTTATAAAATGCAACTATATCGCACAAGCAGTGTAACTCTCATTGGCTGCGTTATTTTGTAGCGTTAAAATAGCACAAAAGCTAGACTTGATCGATGGCTTTTTTTGGCTAGTTAACAGAAAAGTTAGCAATACTGAATTCAGGTGGAATCTATGGCTTTTAATATCAGTGCGCTGAAATTACCTACACTCAAAATCGGCTCTAATGGAGCAGCAGTCAGTGCTTGGCAAAGCTTTTTAAAAGAGGCTGGTTATCCGATAGGAACCGTTGATGGAGACTTTGGCAAGATTAGCGATACAGCTACCCGTAGTTATCAGCAAAGGAATAACTTGCCGGTTAATGGAGTTGTGGATAATACCACCTACACCAAAGCTTTGAGCGACGGTTTTCTTTATAAAGTTCCCAATCTTACGGCAGCAATGTTGCTTGCTTATCTGCGCTTTGGCGAGGCAGAGGTTAAAGATTTACAAAAGTCTTTGAATACTATATTGGTTCCCGACTTAACCGTAGATGGAGACTTTGGAGCTAGAAGTAGCCAAGGGTTAGCCCAAGCTTATCTCCAAAGAGATGTGCGCTTGCGTGATGAATTGGAAAATCTACTTTCTGCAACGACTAAGCAGAAATTAGGCGCAGACTTTATCCCAGCAATGGATATCCTCAACGCCTATGCCAAAAGAATTCGATTTCGCTTGAGTGGTCCGCATTGGTATGACAACTTTCCGACTAGCCGCTCGATTTCTGATTTAGCTTCGCCTTTCCGAGAAAAGGTAGCAGCTTTTCAAAAAGCTTTAATTGATGCGGGTGCCCAAACCATTATTGCCGCTACCTATCGACCTCCACAAAGAGCTTATATGATGCACTATTCGGCTCGGATTAGTCGAGGAGAAATCAGAGCAGAAAATGTACCAAATATGGCGGGAGTTGACATTGAATGGGTACATTATACGAACGCTGTAGCTGTGCAAGCCGCACAACTGATGGTAGATGAATTCGGCATTGGGGGGAATCCGGTGGCTCTAAGATCTCGCCATACTGAAAGGCTAGCCATCGATTGGAACATTACCTGGGAAGGAATTCTAAAAATAAAAAAGAGAGATGGCACCCTGGTGAATATTGGCGCTCCCACGAATGGTGCCAACAATACGGCTCTCTATAGTGTGGGTGCATCTTATGGCGTATTTAAGCTAGCAAATGACCCGCCCCACTGGTCAGTTGATGGTCGCTAAGGCTGAGGAGTTTTTTGAGTTAAGATTTTGAGTTTAGATTGTAGAGACGCGATTTATTGCGTCTCTATTTATCGATAGTTCAGAAATTTAGATTGGGCAACAGTAAAGCAAAATGGTATGAAAACAAAAGGTAAACTTTGCTGATTGCCGAACATCTACCCAACTGAGAGCTATGCAAGTTCAAAGATTTGACCTTAGCGCGGTTATCATCCGCACTACTGCGATCGCTCTACTGGCATTAATTGCTGGCTGTTCATCCGATCCCTATACAGAATCAGCACTCCAGCCAACCAAATCCTCGAATCGCGCCGCTACTACAGCAGAAGTGGGTTTAGCACGTCACTTGAAACGCACCAAAGCCAAATTTTACGGTGCATATTGGTGCCCTTTCTGCACAAAACAGAAAGAACTGTTTCCAAAAGAGGCGCTTGGCTATATAAACTACATTGAGTGCGATGCGGGCGGTAAAAATCCGCGTCCAGACCTCTGCATAAAGGCAAAGATTAAAGGCTTTCCCACTTGGGAAATTAAGGGGCGGCGTTACTCAGGTCTGCTTTCTTTAGAAGAACTCGCCGAGCTATCCGGGTATAAAGGCGATCGCAACTTCCAAAACCGAATTTGATCCGTGTCGCCAAACGCTTCGCTCAAACGAACAATGCCATGCCCCTCCGATGGTTCCCTCATTGTGGCTGCACAGCGGCTGGAGAGGAAATGGGTTGTGCTTGTCCGGCTTGTACTAGAGCTTGATAAATTGCAGCAGCTACCTCAGCACGAGTCGCCGCTTGATTCGGTTTGAGCAAGTTTTGATTCGGATAGTTAATCACAAGACCGGCGGCTGTAGACGCTGCGACACCTTGGGTCGCGTACTTAGGAATCTCCTTGGCGTCTTGATAAGTCTGCAAAGCTTGAGCCGGATTGGACGGTGGTTTCAGCCCTAAGCCGCTAGCAAGCGCAACCAAAACTTGCGCTCTCGGAATTTCTTGGTTTGGGAGAAACCGATTTCCCGGATATCCTTTCAAAAAACCCGTTGCCACAGCCTGCTTGATTCCAGCTTCAGCCCAGTACCCAGCGGGGACATCTTGAAAGTTTGAAGCATTCTGAGCCGGTTTTTGACTAAAAGCTTTTCGCAACGGAGCCGTAAATTCCGCTCTCGTGATCGGTTGATCGGGGCGAAAAGTGCCATCGGTGAAACCCGCGAGGATGTTGCGCTCAACCAGCGCTTGAATGTAAGGACGCGCCCAGTAATTGTCGGGGATATCGGAAAAGTTGATCGGTTTAGCTGGGGCGGAAGGCGTGGGTACGGGTACGGGAACAACCGCCGCTGGCGCAGAAGGCGCAGGCGCGGGTACTGTGGCGGGGGCGACTGACGGCGCTGGGGCGGAAGGCGCGGGTACGGGTACGGGAATCGGGACGCTTCTCGATACCGTGTTTGGATCGTCGGGTATGAGTAGTGTTCGGTTTGGGTCGCTCGGTGAAGCAGAAGGTGCCGGAACCGTTTGCTGGGTGGGCGATTCTCCGGGTATCACCGTTGGTAGCGGCGCTGCTGGCTTTGGACTCGCCGTGGCGTCAGGAGTCGGCAATCCGGTCAAATTCAACCCTGGCTCCCTTCTACCAATTGACCAGAAGAAAATCGTGCCAATCACGCCGAAGGCAACAACAATGCCAATCAACTCATCAAAGCCAAGCCGAGAGGAACGTGGATCGGGGGGAGGTGATGTCATTTACCTGAGTTCATGCAGCAAGTAGCTTATACCCTAAAATGCCTAGCTAAGTCATCCTTCTTAAAGCAAGAATTAAAAATTTTTGGAGGACAGAACATGAAACTTGTTTTGATAGAAAGCCCTGGAAAACGGCAGAAATGGCAGAAAAGTCTTGGTTCTGGCTACCGAGTGATGGCAAGCATGGGTCATGTCGTTGAGCTGGCTAAAGACGGGGAAGATGCACTGGGATTTGACCTATCAGGCGATCGCGTTACTTGTCGATTTGTCCCCCGTGGCGACCGAGGCAAAAAGGTTCTCACAGAATTAAAACAAGCCGTCAAATCAGCAACCGAAGTCATATTTGCGACAGACCCAGACCGCGAAGGGGAGGTCATTTCTTGGCATCTGGCACGAGAACTCAAGGTAAAAAATCCCCGGCGAGTAGTGACGAGCGAAATTACAGAAACTGCGATTAAAAAAGCAGTGAGCAAACCCCGTCCCCTCGACCAGAACTTAGTAGATGCAGCTCTTTTGAGGACGTGTCTCGACAAGCTGGTTGGCTTCAGAGGCTCCCCTCTCGTTTGGTCGCTCAAAAACGGAGCCAAGTCAGTCGGTCGGGTTCAAAGCGCAACCTTGCACCTATTATGCGATCGCGAGAGAGCGATTACAGCCTTTGTCCCTGAAGATTACTGGTCTGTTTACGTTGACTACGCCGAGGGGTTTCGAGCCTTTTATGCCGGACAAGTGAATCGTTCCGATGAGCCTGAAGTAGAGGAAACCGATGATTCTGAGTCTCCTGACAGCAAAAAAGCTGCTGAAGGAACCAGAGTGACAACACAAACTCAAGCGGATCAACTGGTAGCGATGGCGAAGAGTCATCCGCATCAGGTAGTCAGCACCCAAGGTAAAGTGAGTTTCAAAAAACCACCCGCCGCATTTACTACCAGTTCCCTTCAGCAGGCAGCAGGAACGCGTCTAAAGCTGAATCCAGAGAAAACAATGCAAGTGGCGCAAAAGCTGTACGAACAAGGATACATCACCTATATGCGTACAGATAGCCCAACTTTATCTGAGGAGTTTTGCGCTTCGGTGCGGAAGTATCTGGAGCAAAATGACCCAGAGAATGTCCCCCAAAAGACGACTGTTCGTAAAAGTGCAGCGCTGTCCCAGGAGGCGCACGAGGCAATTCGACCGACAGAGATTACCCGGCTACCATCCGTCATTAAAGCAGAGTTAACACCCGAAGAAGCTGGATTGTATGATTTGATATGGCGACGCGCGATCGCTTCTCTGTGTCAACCAGCGCGACTCCTGAAGACGAAAATTGTCACCAAATCTGGTAGCGTTACTTGGCAAGCTTTGGGTCAGGTGCTACAGTTTGAGGGCTATCTGCGCTACTGGCGAGATATTGGTTCAGATCAAGTGTTGCCGACTCTCAAAGAAGGGCAACCGCTGACCTGTACCCATGCGGATGCCGATAAGAAGCAGACGATGCCACCACCCCGGTATTCTGAGTCTAAGTTGATTCAGGTGATGGAGAAACAGGGGATTGGGCGTCCTAGCACCTATGCTCCGACTGTAAAGACTTTGAAAGAGCGGGAGTATGTGGTTCTGAAGAAGGGGTTGCTCGTTCCGACCCAGCTAGGGATGGAAGTTGATGAGTTTTTGGGTCGGGTGTTACCTGAGCTGATTCAAGCAGATTTTACGGCAAAGATGGAGCGGGAATTGGATGCGATCGCTCACGGTAAGCTGGACTGGCAAAAGTATTTGACTAGCTGGAACCGCGACTATTTTGCCCCAGCACTCAAGAAAGCCGGGGCAAAAATTCCCGTTTCTATGCCGACTGTAACGAATCCAAGCCGAGTTAAGGTCACTCCACCTGTTTGTGAACCCCCGGATACTCGCACCGATACTAGCACGGAGACTCGGTCTGAACTTACTAATATTCGGTGTCCGAGATGCAAACATCCAATGACGAGGGTTTACTCGAAGTCTAAAAAACTTCAAACAGACCATTTTTTGAGCTGTGATGAGCGCAATAATGGCTGCGGTGCTGTAATGTTTTTTAACGTATCCACGCTAGAGTATGAATTGCCTGACGCTAAGCGGAAAAATCCGCCGCGTTCTGACAAGCCTTCTCAGCATTCTTGTCCGATTTGTGGCTCTTCCCTAGAGCGTTACAAATACACCAAAAATGGTCAAGATAAGGTGATGTTGCGTTGCTCTAACCCGAAAACCAAACAAAATAAATGCAAAGAGGTAGCCTTCTTTGAGAGTAAAAAAGGTAACTGGTGGTCGCCAAAATTTGGCGAGCTTGGCGCGGAGTAATTCAGTAAGAATGCGTAGGTATACCTGTGGCTTGGTTTCTTGATTTACAAAGCGCCTAATTGAAGGACGTTGTTTACTTGATGGTTGAAGGGTCTGGAGTGTACGCAATCATTATCAAGTTTTAACTAAAAAATAAACGCCAAGTCAGTCCCCCCATCCCTCAACTCGAATTGCATTCTATTGGAGATATATTTTAAACTACAGCACAACTATTCACAAAGAACAGCGGCATTTCAACAATTTGGTAGTTGCCCTTACACATAGCTGGAAATAAAATAGCTATGTGTAAGCATATTTTAGTTGGCATCAGCGGTTAATGGCACCACATTTATTTAAAGATTTTCTTCATGCATAAAAATAAATTATAGCTAAATATAAAGTGATAGCAGACATTATTTTTGCTGCAACGCTTAATAAATTTAAAAAGTATTTTTGTTGTTTTTACCGTTGTTTTAATAAAAAGTTAAACCAAGAGAACTCACCTATTTTTTTATAGGTTCTAAAATCAAAACTAAAATAAATACACTCTTCTACCTTTTCAAATTGAATACAATTTAAATTGTAAAAAATTGAAACCTGTAGTTCCAGCCTACTTGCGATTCTAAATTACCAATTTTAAATACTCTAAGTTTTGCTGTGCCTGGGTTTTAACCCCTAAAAATTTTTTTAAACACGATCCCTTAGCTTTATACCCTCTACCCAAGGCTGGGTAGGGAATCTCAAAAAAACTGTTTATTATACCATAAAATTTCAACCATAAGAAAATTTGTTAAAATAGTTAACTTGCTTCAAGGGACTGAAATTGCTATTATTTAAATTCCTGATTTTGCCTATCTCCGTGCAGCCTACAAAGCTTTCGCCCAAGCTGAGAATATGAAGCTGGGTGTACCCACTCGTGTGAAAATAAACAGCAAACTTCCACAGGTTTAAATTGAGTGGATATACAACTACACTAAAGCGGAATAACTTGGTATCATAACCCTTTGAACCAGGAACGTCACTAGCGTCAGGTTGAGGAATGAAGTCTGATAAATCATTGATAAACAACAAAATTAAGCGGCAACTGCAACAAACACCAGTGGCGATTATCGGAATGGGTTGCATTTTTCCGCAAGCCAGGACTCTAGAAGAGTATTGGGAAAATATCATTACAAAAACCGATTGTATCTCTGATGTTCCTCCCTCACGCTGGCGGATTGAGGACTACTACGATCCAGATCCCAAGGCACCGGATAAGACTTATTGCAAACGAGGCGGATTCATCCCGGATATTGATTTTGATCCGATGGAATTTGGGCTGCCTCCCAATATTCTAGAGGTGACAGATGTCGCCCAAATGCTCTCGTTGGTAGTTGCCAAACAGGCAATGGAAGACGCTGGTTACGGTGAATCCAGAGATTTTAATCGGAAAGGCACAGGCGTCATTCTGGGCGTAGGGGGCGGGCAGAAACTAATTACGCCGCTAACTGCCCGTTTGCAATATCCCGTTTGGGAGAAGGTTCTTAAAAACAGTGGTGTATCTGACGAAGATACCCAAAAGATTATTGAGAAGATAAAACTTGCCTATATCGGCTGGGAGGAAAATTCTTTTCCGGGCATGTTGGGGAACGTGATTGCCGGACGAATTGCCAACCGCCTAGATTTAGGAGGAATTAACTGTGTTGTAGATGCAGCCTGTGCCGGGTCATTAAGCGCCCTGCGGATGGCTTTGAGTGAATTGACCGAGTATCGTAGCGACATGATGATCGCGGGCGGTGTGGATGCCGACAATTCGATCTTCATGTATATGTGCTTTAGTAAAACGCCTGCCTTTTCTAAAGAAGGGAATTCCCGTCCCTTCGATATAAATTCCGACGGGATGCTGTTGGGTGAAGGCATGGGAATGATGGTTCTCAAGCGGCTTGAAGATGCCGAACGAGATGGCGATCGCATTTATGCCGTCATCAAGGGAATGGGCACCTCCAGCGATGGCAAATCTAAGAGCATTTATGCTCCTCGTTCGGAAGGGCAAGCCGTAGCGTTGCGTCGAGCTTATGAAGATGCTGGATTTGCACCCTCAACAGTCGGTCTGATTGAAGCTCATGGTACAGGAACCGTCGCTGGCGATCCGACAGAGTTTGCAGGCTTAAATGAAGTTTTTAGCCAAAACAACTCCCAAAAACAACATATTGCCTTGGGGAGCGTTAAGTCTCAGATTGGACATACCAAAGCAACAGCAGGTGCAGCCAGCCTGATCAAAACGGCTTTGGCTTTGCACCACAAGATATTACCCCCGACGATTAATGTCACCCAACCCAACCCTAAACTTAAAATAGAAGACTCACCCTTCTATTTGAATACCGAAACCAGACCCTGGCTTGGCATTGATGATGAAACGCCAAGAAGAGCAGGGGTCAGTGCGTTTGGCTTTGGAGGCACGAATTATCATGTCGTCCTCGAAGAATATCAAAGGGAACATCAACAGGCTTATCGTTTACACAGTACGCCAGCGACCATTCTGCTGGATGCTCCAACAGTAGGAGAATTATTGGCGAAGTGTGAAACCCTAGAGTCGCAATTAGCAAGCGATCGCGGCACACAACATTACACAGAACTTGTCAGCGCTGCGAGTTTAAAAATTCCCGTTGCCTCAGCCAGAGTGGGATTTGTCGCCACCTCTGCCGCAGAAGCCCGTGAATTATTGCAGATTACGATTGACTTACTGAAAAACAAACAGCAAGCCAAATCGTGGGAGCATCCCAAAGGAATCTATTACCGCAAAACTAGCCTGAACCCCCAAGGGAAGGTAGTGGCGCTGTTTTCGGGGCAAGGTTCGCAGTATTTGGAGATGGGTAAGGAACTTGTCCTTAACTTCCCTCAGCTTCGCCAAGCTTACAGCGATATGGACAAATACCTGGGTAAGAATGGGTTGCCACCCATTTCCCAAGTCGTTTTCCCGTGTCCTGTTTTTGACAACGCCCAAAAGGATGCCCAAATTGCGGCATTACAACAGACCGAAAATGCCCAACCCGCAATTGGTGCCTTGAGTTTTGGTCTCTACAAGATTATAGAAGAGGCAGGGTTCAAGCCTGATTATGTGGCAGGGCACAGCTTCGGGGAACTGACAGCACTATGGGCGGCGGGCGTTCTGAATGACGAAGATTACTTTTTCCTCGTCAAAGCCAGAGGTCAAGCGATGGCATTCCCCGACGATCCAAAAGTTGATACCGGCATGATGCTGGCGGTGAAAGGGGATATTTATAAAGTCAAAGAAGTTGTCGAGAATTTCCCCAAAATCACCATTGCCAACTGGAACTCTAACAATCAGGTGGTATTAGCGGGGGCGAAGGAAGAAATCGCCAAAGTCCAGCAGAAATTGGAGCAGCTTGGGTATTCGGTTGTTTTACTACCCGTTTCCGCAGCTTTCCATTCACCGTTTGTCGCTCACGCTCAAAAACGGTTTGCAGAGGTGCTGGATCGCGTTACTTTTAATCAGCCGAAAATCCCGGTATACTCCAATACAACCGGAAATCTTTATCCAGACAATTCCCATACCATCGGACAAACCTTAGCTGCACATATTGTCAATCCTGTGCATTTTAAGCAGGAAGTTGAAAATATTTACGCAGCCGGGGGATATTTCTTTGTCGAAATTGGTCCCAGGAATATCCTGACCAATCTGGTGAAGAATATCCTCGAAGATCGACCCCATTTAGCGATCGCCTTGAATGCCAGTAGCAAAGGAGATAGCCAGCGCCAGTTGTGCGAAGCCTTTGTTCAGTTGCGCGTGGCTGGCTTGTCTTTAGATAACCTCGATCCTTACCTAGTTAAATCAAAAACATCCAATTCTCAGCAAAAGAAGAGATTGAATGTGCCTTTAAACGGCGCTAACTATGTCAGTGAGAAAACCAAAGCTGCTTTTGAACACGCTTTGCAAAACGGACACCAAATCAAGGGAAATCCAGAAAGGGAAAACAGGAATGGGAAATTGACACAGGAGCCGAAGAAATCTTTAGCCCCGAAACCAACACCACACATCGCCCCAATCCCTACCCCTCAACCCGTAATTCCCGTACCCGTAATTCCCCAAGTCAAAATGCCAGAGCCGATACCAGTTCCACCCGCAACCAAATCAGAGGCGCAACCCATGCAACAATCTTCTGTAAATAATCAGGGTCTTCTAGAAAGTTTAGAGCGCAACATGATGCGCTTTCACGAACATCAAGCTGCCAGCCAGCAAGTTCACGAACAATACCTGAAAAATCAGTTGGAATATTCCCAAAGATTTTTCCAGCTCATGCAGCAACATTATTCTCTTTTGGGGGCTGGTAATGGTGCGAATGGGTCAGTTGTGAATGGTCAGGCGTCAATCGCGCCGGTTCGGAACTTTGAGCAAGGACAAAACGGACAAGGAACCTCTGACAAACCACAGTATTCGGTTGTTTCCCCTACTGCCACGACTGTCGTACCGACACCCGAGAAGCTGATACATTCTGGGCTAGCTGCCCCAGAAACCGTCCCTACAGCGGTGCCAGTAATTTCCCAACCCGTTTCCAGCAATGGTTCGCAGGCAGCCCAGGCTCGCTCAGTAGAGACAAACAGCGTTTCAACTCAAATCGCTCAATTAGAGCCAACAGAAGTTGCGCCCTCTTTCATCGAAAATACCCCTAGTGCGTCCGTAATCGCGCCGGTGGATTTGACCCCCCTGATTCAAGCGCTGTTAGAAGTAGTCAGTGAGAAAACTGGCTACCCCACGGAAATGCTAGAGCTTTCAATGGATATGGAAGCAGATTTGGGGATTGACTCGATCAAGCGGGTGGAAATCTTGGGAGCAATGCAGGAGTTATTCCCTGATTTGCCGCCGGTGAATCCAGAACAGCTAGCTGAACTCCGCACCCTCGCTCAAATTGTTGAATATATGGGCAACAAAGCGCCATCAACAGAGGTCGAGGTTTCTGCTCCAGCGGCAGCAGTTTCAGCGAAGGCAGAAAACGGATTTGTCTCCCAGGAGAAGGCGAATGCTCTGATCCAATCCCTGTTAGAAGTAGTCAGTGAGAAGACTGGCTACCCCACGGAAATGCTAGAGCTTTCGATGGACATGGAAGCAGATTTGGGGATTGACTCGATCAAGCGGGTGGAAATCTTGGGGGCAATGCAGGAGTTATTCCCTGATTTGCCGCCGGTGAATCCAGAACAGCTAGCCGAACTCCGCACCCTTGCTCAAATTGTTGAATATATGAGCCAGGAATCGCGGGTGGCTGAAAAAAAAACTTAACCCCAGAATCGCAGCAAGTTGAAGCTTCATCTGAAGCTTCAACTGAAGCTGAACACAAGATTCAACGCGGTCGGGCGAGGCTCCAACCTCTGAGTGAGGCAGATTATTTGGATTTCACCTTGCCCGACCATCACATTTGTTTGCTGACTGATGACGGTAGCCCTGCCAGTATCAGATTGGTCAAGTCTCTTTCAGACCGAGGGTGGAAAGTGGTTGTATTAAGTTTCCCCGAATCTGTTATTGCCAAACGGCTACCGTTACCGGGAGGAATTAGCCGTGTGGTGCTGGCAGATTTGAGCGAGGAGCATTTGAAACAACAGCTGATGGCGATCGCGCAAAACTACGGCTCGATTGGCGCGTTCGTTCATCTGCATCCCTCAATTCAAGAAAGTCTTGGGCAGGAATCGGAAAAAGCCATCCTCAAGCATATTTTTCTGATTGCTAAGCACCTCAAAAAATCACTGAATGAAGCAGCACGTCAAGGACGCAGTTGTTTCCTCACCGTGAGCCGCCTGGATGGGCAATTCGGTTTAAGTCGCAAAACAGAGTTTAGCGCCATCGGTGGGGGGCTGTTCGGCTTGACGAAAACCCTCAACCTGGAATGGGAACGGGTGTTTTGTCGCGCCATCGATTTGAGTCCCGCTTTCGATGAAGAATTTGTCGCCCAATCGATTGTCGCGGAACTTCACGACCCCAATCGGTTGATTACCGAAGTCGGGTACAGTTCCCAGGGGAGAACCACCCTGGTAGCCGAGATGTGTAGGGTTAAGAAGAACGCTCGCGGCACAACACATCAAATTACTCCATCCTCGGTGTTTCTCGTCAGCGGCGGTGGACGCGGGATTACTTCCCAGTGTGTCATCAAGCTAGCGCAACGCTACCGATGCAAATTCATCCTCCTCGGTCGCTCAAGCATCAATCCGGAGCCAGCATGGGCAAAAGGCTGTGTTGATGAATTTGATTTGAAAAAGCGGATTATGGCAGATATTACTGCACGAGGAGAGAAACCCACCCCAATCAAAGTCCAAAAGACACTGAAGGCGATTTTATCCCAACGAGAAATCGCCCAAACGCTGCAAGCGATTGAGAAAGCGGGTGGGAAAGCAGAATATCTCAGCGCCGACATTACCGATGCGATCGCTTTAAAGGAAAAACTAGCAGATACCGTCCAGCGTTTTGGAGCGATCTCCGGAATTCTTCATGGCGCTGGCAATTTGGCAGATAAATTGATTGAGAATAAATCCGAACAGGATTTTGAAGCCGTTTATACTGCCAAAGTCAAAGGGTTGGAAAATCTGCTGAGTTGTGTCAATCCGAATCAAATCAAGCATTTGGTGTTGTTCGCTTCAGCGGCTGGGTTTTACGGGAATATTGGTCAATCGGATTATGCGATCGCCAATGAGATTCTCAATAAATTTGCCCATCACTTTAAGCGCCTCCATCCCGAATGTCACGTAGCTTCCTTTAATTGGGGACCTTGGGATGGCGGGATGGTTACGCCTGAGTTAAAACAGATTTTTGCCGAACGCAAGGTTGAGGTAATTCCCGTTGAAGTGGGAACTCAGATGCTAGTTGACGAACTAGATTTTGGCGAACGGGAAACAGTGCAAGTTTTGGTGGGGAGTCCTCTGGTAGTCGTGTCTGGAGAGCTAGATTCAGAACTCCGGACTTACCAAATTCATCGAAAATTAAACCTGAAAGCAAATTCCTTTTTGCAAGATCATGCGATTGGTGGTCAAGCGGTATTACCAACCGTTTGTGGTTCAGTATGGCTTGCCAATGTTAGCGAACAGCTATATTCTGGCTACAAGTTTTTTAGCTGCGAAAACTTCAAAGTCTTAAAAGGCATTGTTTTCGATGAAACATTGGCAAGCGAATACATCTTGGAAGTGAAGGAAGTCAATAAATCCCAGAACGAGCAGCTCGAACTCGCAGCGACAATATGGAGTGAAGCGGAACCCGGAAAACGCCGCTATCATTACAACGGGCAGGTGAAACTCCTGAAAGAAATTCCGGAAGCTCCCACTTATGAATTTGATGCAACTCAAAGTCAAGAGTTTGCGTTCCTATCGCCTTATCAGGATGGCACCTTGTTTCATGGCCCTAGTTTTAAAGGGGTCAAACAAGTTTTAAATATTACGCCAGAAACCCTGACGATGGAATGTGTTTTACCCCAAATCACTGAAGAACAGCGGGGACAGTTTCCGGCACAGGCATTCGATTTTGTCGCCAAAGATGTGCAATTTCAGTGCATGTTGATTTGGGTAAGGCATTTTTATCAGGCGGCTAGTCTCCCTTTACGCTGCCAGAAAGGAGAGCATTTCCAAATGATTCCCTTGGGTAAACCATTTTACGTGTCGATGGATGTCATTTCTAGCAATGAAACTAAGTTAGTGGCGAACATCACTTCCCACGATATCCAAGGAAAAGTTTACTCGCGAGTATTTGGGGCAGAAGTGACGATTAGTAAACAACTGAACCGTCTATTCTTTAACTCTGAAAAAGTAGGAGTTAAGTAATGGCAAGTTAAAAACTAATTCAGCGTGCTGTAGTAGCGATCGCTGCTACAGCACGCTAGCTAGAGCTTATTTAAAATAAAGTCGTTTTTGATTAAATCTTTTAGGAATATTGAATGGAAAAAATTGCAATCATCGGTTTATCTAGCTTGTTTCCAGGTGCAGAAAGTCCTGAGCAATACTGGCAGAATTTAATTGCTAAAAAAGATTTTAAAAGCTTGGCAACAGCCGAACAAATGGGAGTAGATCCCCAAAAGTTTTATTCGACAGAAAAAGGAAAGCTAGATAAATACTATTGTTTGAAGGGAGGATATATCCGAAATTTTCAGTTAGATACCAGCGAGTTTCAGATGGCTCCTGAGTTCCTGAAAAACTTAGATGAAATTTATCAATGGTCTTTATACGTCTCAAAACAAGCATTAAAAGATAGCGGTTATTTAGGAAATCAATCGGTTCTGGAAAAGTGCGGCGTAATTCTGGGGAATCTTTCTTTTCCCACCCGCTTTTCCCATCGTTTTTTTGCACCAATCTATCAAAAATTTCTGGATTCAGCCCTTCAGCAACTTTTAAAAGAAGAATCTTTCCAACTAAAAAAAACACCTTCTGACGTATCCCTTTTAAATGGAATGTTAGCTGGGTATCCGGCAGCAGTCATTGCTCAAGCGCTGTCTTTATCTGGAATTAATTTATCTCTGGATGCAGCCTGTGCGACATCGCTGTATGCAGTTAAATTAGCTTGTCACTATCTGTTATCCGGCAAAGCTGACCTGATGTTAGCGGGTGCGGTGAGTTGCGCCGATCCGTTCTTCATCAATATGGGATTTTCTATTTTCCACGCTTATCCAGAAGATGGGATATCGCGTCCTTTTGATAAGTCATCCGGAGGACTCGTAGCTGGAGAAGGAGCCGGAATGGTTGTCCTGAAACGATATAGCGATGCGCTGCGAGATGGCGATCGCATCTACGCCACAATCTGCGGCGTTGGCTTATCGAATGACGGGAAAGGGAAATTCGTCCTCAGTCCCAATCCCAAAGGGCAAATCTTAGCCTTTGAACGGGCATATACCGAAGCCGGAATTCATCCCAACAGTATCGATTACATTGAGTGTCATGCCACGGGGACTCCAGTCGGAGATATCACCGAACTCAACTCAATGGAGACCTTCTTCGGTCAGTCTCAAACGGTGCCTCTGATTGGGTCTGTCAAATCCAATTTTGGTCACTTGTTGACGGCTGCGGGAATCGCGGGTCTTATCAAAGTGATTTTGAGTATGGGTGAAGAGGTCATCCCGGCGACAATCGACGTAATTGACCCCCTCCGTTCAGAAAAAGGCGCGATCGCTGCTGAGCAGATGGTCACTTCCCCGACACCTTGGCCTCAAAAACAACCGACAAAACGTGCCGCCATCAATGCTTTTGGTTTTGGTGGTACTAATGCTCATTTGATTTTAGAATCTTCAGAGGCAACGGCTGGAGAAGGTGAGGATTCCCAATCCCCAATTCCCAATCCTCAACTCAACACTCAACACTCAACACTCAACACTCAACACTCATTAGCGATCGTCGGCATGGATGCCTTCTTTGGCTCCTGTAAAAGTTTAGATGCCTTCGAGCGCACGATTTATGAGGGAACGCAGCATTTTATCCCCCTTCCGCCTCAGCGCTGGCAAGGTATCGAAGAGCAACCCCAATTACTCAAAGAATATGGCTTGGCAAATGGCGAAGCGCCTCTGGGAGCCTACATCCAAGATTTTGAACTCGATTTTTTAAATTTCAAAATCCCGCCCCGCGACGAAGATCAACTCATTCCTCAACAGCTATTGATGCTAAAGGTGGCGGACAACGCCATCAAAGATGCAAAACTCGCTCAAGGGGGAAATGTCGCCGTAATTGTGGCGATGGGGACAGAACTCTCCTTGCACCAGTATCGCGGTCGATGCGATTTATCTTGGCAAATCAAAGAAAGCTTGGAACAAGCGAATATTTCTTTGTCTCCCGAAAAACTTGCCGAACTGGAAGCCATTACCAAAGATAGCTTGCATCCTCCGGCGCAAGTCAACCGATACACCAGCTTCATCGGTAATGTGATGGCTAGTCGCATTTCCGCCCAGTGGGATTTCACTGGCCCCTCTTTCACCATTTCTGCTGAAGAAAATTCAGTTTTTAAAGCTTTAGAAGTCGCTCAATTACTTCTTTCTAATGAAGAAGTCGATGCTGTTGTCGTTGGTGCGGTCGATCTCTCTGGTGGATTGGAAAACGTATTATTCCGCCAGCAGTTAGCACCGATTAATCAAGGGATTCCTACCTTAAGCTTTGATGAAAACGCGAATGGCTGGATGGTCGGGGAAGGTGCAGGTGCCGTCATTTTAAAGCGGCACGAAACAGCCAAACAGGAGCAAGACCGAATTTATGCCGTTATTGATGCCATCAGCTTAATTCAGGATAATGCCAATCATCAATCGACGAGCGATCGCATACTCACACAAGCTTGTCAGCAGGCGTTCGATTTAGCAGGTATTCACCCTACAGACATCGGGTATCTGGAAGTTTTTGGCAGTGGCGTCGCCTCAGAAGATGAAGCCGAAATCAAAGGTTTACTCTCTGCCTATCAAACTTCCCAAGCGAGTTTGGGTTGTTGCCTGGGAAGTGTCAAAGCCAACATTGGTCATACTTATACCGCTTCCGGGATGGCGAGTTTAATCAAAACTGTCCTCTGCCTGTATCATCGGTATATTCCTGCGACTCCCCAGTGGTCTAGACCGAAACTGCCTCAGATGTGGCAAGGAAGTCCCTTCTACGTCACCACCGAATCGAGAACTTGGTTCTTGGAACCCGAAGCGTCGAAAAGAGTGGCTGCAATTAACGGCTTAGGCATAGATGGTACTTATTCTCACATCATCCTCTCGGAAGAATTGAGCCAAAAAGAGCGTCCTAGCAAGTATCTGGAACAAACGCCCTTCTATCTATTTCCCCTCACCGCTAATCATCAATCTGCGTTGCTCGAACGCTTGCATTCGCTCCAAAATCTGATTGAAACGGGTGACGATCTATCCGTTGCAGCAACACAGACCTTTACAGCTTTTGGGAAATCGCCCCAGGCGACTTATACCCTAGCGATTGTCGGTTCTCATAAACAGGAAATCCTGCGGGAAATCCACTTAGCGATCGCAGGTATCAAAAAAAGCTTTGAAACTGGCGGAGAATGGAAAACACCGCTTGGCAGTTATTTCACACCGAAACCTTTAGGAAATGAGGGTAAAGTTGCCTTTGTTTACCCTGGTATGGCTAGTTCTGGTCTGGGGCTGGGACGGGACATTTTCCAGCTATTTCCTAAAGTTTACGATAGCTTCTCGGCTCTGACTCCCTATCCAGGTCAGGTCATGCACGAGAAACTTCATTATCCCAAAAGTTTAGAAAAACTTTCCAGTCAAGCACAAGCAGAGAAACAGGCAGAATTTTTGGGTGACGGAGTAGCAATGTGCCAAACCGGAATCAGTTTGGCAGTGCTATATAGCCTGATTCTCAGACAGTATTTCCAAGTCCAACCCCAAGTTGCATTTGGGTATAGCTTGGGTGAAGCTAGCAGTATGCTGTTTGCCCTTGACATTTGGCGCGATGATGGGAAATTAAGCGAAGCTTTAGTGTCCTCTCCTCTATTTAGAACTGATTTATGCGGTCCCTGTTTAGCAGGACGTAGGTTTTGGGGTTTGTCAGAAAGCGATCGTTCGGAAAAATTTTGGATTTCCTATGTTCTCAAAGCGCCCGTATCGACAGTTAAGGAAGTCCTAAAGCAGGAAGAACGTGTTTATCTTTCCTTTATCAATACTCCAGAAGAAGTAGTAATTGGTGGAGATCCGCAAGCTTGCTTAAGAGTAATTGCAACTCTCAAGTGCAAATATTTCCCCATCAATTTTGACAGTGTATTGCACTGCGAACCAACAAATACTGAGTATGAGGGATTGGTTGAATTACACACAATTCCCATCCAAAATGTACCCGATATTCAGTTTTATTCTGGAGTAAATTACGCTCCGATTAAGCTAAATACTAATTCTCTGGCCCATAACGCCGCCAAAATCTGCTGTATAACGGTTGATTTCCCTAGAATTATTCATCGTGTCTACGAAGATGGTGTCAGAATCTTTATTGAGGTAGGCGCAGGAAACAACTGTTCTCGATGGATTAGCGAAACGCTTAAGCAACAAGAGCATATTGCCATATCCATCAATACCAAAGGCGTTGATGACCATACTGGAGTGGTCAGGGTTTTAGCAAAACTTGTGAGTCACGGTGTCTCTGTGGATTTGTCCCCACTTTATTCTCAAGTGCCAGAAAAATCTATCCAACGTCAATCAATTGTTAAAAAAGTTACTTTGGGTGGAAGCCGAATTTATTCTAAAATTTTGACCGCTGAAAATTGTGAGAGTTTCCGAAAAGAGATAACAAGAGGTAATAAAGCAAAAGCCATGACAATAGCAAAAGAACCCCAACAGACAACTAATCATCAAAACCAAATGATGAAGATATTTCAGCTACAAATAGCTGTAGCCGAACAATTATTGAATCAAAATATATCAGCTCAGAGCAATGGTCAGATAGCCCCTACAACTTCAGATCCTCAGCGCAATAGTTACACAAAGCCTTCTAATATTGTTTGGGATGAAGCAGATTTACTGGAATTTGCTGAAGGGAAAATTTCCCGTGTTTTCGGTAAAGACTATGAAATTATCGATTCCTATTCCCGGCGAGTGCGGCTGCCAGTTCCGCCCTATCTCTTGGTGAGCAGGGTTACTAAACTTGATGGGGAAATAAATAGCTTTAAACCCTCTTCAATCACAACCGAATACGATATTCCACAGAATGCCTGGTACGCTGTTGATGGTCAAGCTCCTTGGGCAATAAGTGTAGAATCTGGTCAATGCGATTTATTATTAATCAGCTACCTAGGAATTGATTTTGAGAATAAAGGCGACCTAGTTTATCGCTTGCTTGATTGCACCCTGACGTTCCTAGATGATTTACCCAAAGAAGGACAAACCCTGCGTTATGACATCCGCATAAATTCTTTTGTGCGAAGCGGAGATAACCTACTATTTTTCTTTAGTTACGAGTGCTTTGTTGGGGATAAAATGATCCTCAAAATGGACGGAGGCTGTGCCGGATTCTTTTCCGACGAACAACTCGAAAATGGTAAGGGAATTATTGTTTCCGATAAAGAACTTGAAGCGCGAAGCAAGATTCCAAAGCAAAAGTTTGAGCCTCTGCTAATCTGTCAAAAATCAAGCCTAGATGAGTCAGATATGTTATCCCTCACCGAGGGTAATATTGCTGCCTGCTTAGGAGACCATTATTGGCAAGATGGCTTAAATCCCTCCCTGCGCTTGCCCCCGAAGGCAATGCTCATGATCGACCGCATCACATCAGTAGAACCGACAGGAGGGGCTTGGGGTTTAGGTCTAATTATCGGCGAAAAATTTCTTGACCCAGATCATTGGTATTTCCCCTGCCACTTCAAAGACGATCAGGTGATGGCTGGTTCCCTGATGGCAGAAGGGTGCGGTCAACTCTTGCAATTCTATCTTCTCTATTTAGGATTGCAAACCTACACGGTTGATGCTAGATTTCAACCGATTCCCGGTTTGCCACAGGTCGTCCGTTGTCGCGGACAGGTGACTCCCATTTCGGGCAAATTAATCTATCGGATGGAAATCACTGAAATTGGCATTACACCAAAACCTTATGCAAAATGTAATGTTGAAGTCATCCTGAACGGCAAAATTGTTGTTCACTTCCAAGACCTAGGCTTGCAGCTATCTGAAAAGAACCCTAATCATTCAATTTCTGTTGAACAAGCGATAAACAACTCTCAACAAAAGGCAGGATTACCCCGGAAACCAGCCTTATTAAATGAAGATCAAGTCAACGAATTTTGTCTGGGTTCGGTTGCTAAGTGTTTTGGCCCAGAATTCGAGATTTATGACAACGGTGGCGTCAAAGCTTCGCGAATGCCCAATACTCATCTCAATTTGGTGCATCGCGTTTTGGAAGTGAATGGTAAGCGCCATGAACTAACAAAACATTCCAGTATTGTTACTGAATACGACGTTCCCACAGAGCCTTGGTATTATCGCCAAAACTCCTCTCCGACAATACCGTACTCAATTTTAATGGAGATAGCTCTGCAACCCTGTGGTTTTCTCTCTGCTTATTTAGGAACTACTTTGTTGTATCCAAATCAAGACTTGTACTTCCGCAATCTTGATGGACAGGGTCGCCTTCTCAAGGATATAGATATTCGAGGAAAGACGATTACGAATACAGCCCGGTTACTGTCTTCATCCAATATCCAGGGAGTGATTATTCAGAGTTTTGATTTTCAAATGGTTTGCGATGGCGAACCGTTTTATGAAGGAACTGCCGCATTTGGTCATTTTAGCCCCCAATCTTTAGCAAATCAGGTAGGACTGGATCGCGGTAAGGATGTTCCACCCTGGTACGAAACTGAAAATACCACCGGACTCGCGAAAGCAAAAATCGACTTAAGGAGTCCAGAAAGTAGAGCCAAGTTTTATCGCCTTAATCAGGCTCGACCCCATTATCGGCTTGCTCAGTATCAGTTAGACCTCCTGAATGAAGTACGAATTATTCAAGGAGGAGGGAACTATCAGCAAGGCTACATCTATGCCCGAAAAGAGGTAAAGCCGAATGACTGGTATTTCAAGTGTCATTTTTACCTTGACCCGGTCATGCCTGGTTCATTAGGAATTGAGGGGATTTTGCAAGCGATGCAAGTCTATGCCTTACAGAACGATCTTGGTAAACAATTCAAATCTCCCCGTTTTGTCCAAGCCATCGACCATCTAATCGTTTGGAAATATCGCGGACAAATTCCTCATGGTCATACCGAGATGTATTTAGAGGTTCATATTTCCAAAGTGGATATTACTCCAAACAAAGTCACCTTAATCGGTGATGCCAGTTTGTGGAAACCCAACCTGAGAATCTATGAAGTTAAAGACATCGCTCTTTGTTTAGTTGAGTCTGATTAAAATCTATCAAACTCACACTATGGTTCAGTTAGTACTGTTGGTGAATTAAGAACCTAACCCCCAGCCCCCTTCCCTAGTAGGGAAGGGGAGTCCGGAAGCCCCTCTTCTCCTAGGGGAGGGATTTGGGGAGTCAACCCAACCGACAATCTACAATCTGTTATTGGCTTGAATTGGAAAAAGAAACTATGTTGGCAATACCTTTAACGCAAAACAAAAATGGTCTTCGTTTCTCAGGAAATCCGAACAATCAAAATCCAGTCTGGCAGGGTTCTTTAAATTCTGTAGCTTTTGATGAAGAAGGTATCAAGACTAAACTGCTGAATTTAGATAAACCCTGTTACATCGTTAGCAAGCAAGGCCAAATTGGGGTCACGAACGAAGGTTATTTAGGGGATGCTAATAACGGCAAAACTGAATCCGTGGAAACTTTGACAGCAGTGCCACCGCTAGTTCCTCAACAGTTGGGAGACCCCAGTTTCCTGACTTTCCACGGGGTAAAATATGCTTATAGTACGGGGTCAATGGCGAATGGCATTGCCTCCGAAGAAATGGTAATTGCCCTTGGTAAAGAAAAGATTCTCAGTGCCTTTGGTGCCGCGGGCTTAGTTCCTTCTCGCATTGAAACTGCTATTCACCGCATTCAGCAAGCACTTCCAGAAGGGCCTTATGCATTTAATTTGATCCACAGTCCTAGCGAAGCTGCAATCGAGCGGGGTGCAATCAATTTATATCTCAAATACGGCGTCACTACCGTTGAGGCTTCAGCGTTTCTCGATTTGACACCCAACATTGTCTATTATCGAGCGGCTGGACTTAGTCTCAATTCGGCGAATCAAATCGAGATCAAAAACAAAATCATTGCCAAAGTTTCTAGGACAGAAGTTGCAACTAAATTTTTGCAACCAGCACCCACTAAAATGCTCAAGCAATTGGTTGCTCAAGGGCTAATTACTGAGTTGCAAGCTTCCTTGGCTGAAAAAATTCCAATGGCTGACGATATCACTGTAGAAGCCGATTCTGGCGGTCATACAGATAATCGTCCCCTAGTTTGTCTCCTACCTTCGATTCTGGCTCTTAGGGATGAAATTCAGGAAAAATATGGTTACGAACAACCTGTCAGAGTTGGAGCGGCTGGAGGAATTGGTACACCGCAGTCAGCATTAGGGGCATTTATGATGGGAGCCGCTTATGTGGTGACAGGCTCCATTAACCAATCCTGTCTTGAAGCTGGAGCTTCTACTCATACCAAAAACTTGCTAGCTCAAGCGGCTATGGCTGATGTGAGTATGGCACCAGCGGCGGATATGTTTGAAATGGGGGTGAAATTGCAAGTCCTGAAACGTGGCAGTCTCTTCCCAATGCGGGCGCAAAAACTCTTTGATTTCTACAAGAACTATGACTCAATTGAAGAAATTCCGCTTGTGGAAAGAGAGAAATTAGAAAAAGAAATCTTCAGGAAGAGTCTAGAGTCAGTTTGGGAAGATACGGTTGCTTATTTTTCTCAACGCGACCCGGATCAAATAACCAGAGCAGATAACAATCCTAAACGTAAAATGGCTCTGATTTTCCGCTCGTATTTGGGCTTGTCCTCCCGTTGGTCTAATGCGGGTGAGAAAGGTCGTGAAATGGATTATCAAATCTGGTGTGGCCCCTCGATGGGATCGTTCAATGAATGGGTGAAGGGTTCTTATCTGGCTCAAGCGAATAATCGTCGTGTAGTTGATGTTGCCGATCACATAATGATTGGTGCTGGCTTTTTGTACCGGCTGCAAAACTTGAAACTACAGGGGTTATCGATGCCTGCACAATACTGGAACTATTGTCCAAAACCTCTTTTTTAGGATAGTCTAAACATTTTTGGTACCAGGGGCTGGCATTTTAAAGAACTTTGCCGTAAAAAGCCTCTGGGCTGTCTCTATCGGTATGCCTTAAACTGTGGAGGCAAGCGATCGCGTATAGGCGTTTTTATGTTTTGATTAAGACGCTTTTGAGTTAGTCTGCGCGATCGCTTTTGTCACTTCCAAGAACTCGCGCAAAGTCGCTGAGGCATCGTCCTGTCGCCATACAGCCCCCATTAGGACAGTTGGTGTTGACTCAGCGATGTTTTTGTATAAGACACCCTTGCGTTGAAGATTTTGGACATTAGCCGGTAGCAAAGCAACTCCAACCCCACCAGCGACTAAGCCGAGTATCGTCAGCATCAGCGTTCCTCCTTGGATAACAATGGGTGAAATACCAGATTGTTGGCACAGATGTTCGAGCTGTTCAGATAAGACCGGGGAGAATTGGCGAGAAGGGAGGATGAACACTTCCTGTGCTAGTGCTTTCAATGAAACTTGAGGTTGGTGCGCCAGTGGATGAGTCTCTGGTAATGCGACGATTAAAGACTCATGCCAAATCGTCATCCAAGATAAATCAACTTCCTCTTCCATGCATGATGGTAAATGGAAAAAGCCAACATCCAGATGGCGATCGCGCAGTGCTTGCAATTGGAAGGAAGTTGCTAACTCTCGCCAGACGAGTTCCACAAGCGGAAAACGTTCAAGATAAACTCGCAGAATGTCTGGCAAAAAGCTGTTTGCCATTGAGCTAGTAAAGCCGATTACCAATCGCCCGATTTCTCCACGACTAGCACGTTGCGCCATGTTGACCGCACGATCTACGCTAGCGATCGCGCTTCGAGCTTCGTCTAAAAAGACTCTTCCAGCTAGGGTTAACTGGAGCGGTCGCTGGGTGCGATCAAACAGTTGCACTCCCAGATCGTCTTCGAGATCGTGAATTTGTTTGCTCAAGGGAGGTTGCGCGATATGCAGACGAGCAGCAGCACGAGAGAAGTTTAACTCCTCTGCAACCGCGATGAAGTAATGCAAATGCCGAAGCTCCATTCGTTCTTCACCACTATGTCTTTGCCCTAATCTTGGCAAGATAGGAATGCAAATGTCAAATTAATATCAGTTTTTAAACACTATATCTTTGCAATATAGTTGCCTAGTCAAGAAAGTATTAGACATCTAGTAAACCCTTCGTTAATCTAGATGAAAAGACGTTATCAACCTCAACACATCTAAGTTAATAGATAGTGTTGTAAATAGGTATAGGGAGCCATTATTTTATGAAGAAGATCGAGCGTGTTGCCATTGGGGGGGGAACGCACGGAAACGAACTCACCGGAATTTACTTAGTGAAGAAATTTGAGCGATCGCCAAACTTGATTCAGCGACCTAGCTTTGAAAGTCTTACCTTGTTAGCGAATCCCAAAGCCTATGAAATTGGGAAACGGTATGTTGATACCGACCTTAATCGCTGTTTTCTTCGCCAGGATTTGGAGAATTCGAGTCTTTCTAGTTACGAAGCGCAACGAGCCAAGGAGATTTATGGGAAATTTGGCTCTGGGGGGAGCCATCAGGCAGATTTGGTTGTTGATTTACACAGCAGTACAGCAAACATGGAGCTAACAATTATTCTCGCTAGCAAGCAACCTTTTAACCTTCAATTAGCGGCTTATCTCACATCTTTTCATTCAAAAGTGAAGGTACTTTACTCGACAACCAGAAATCAAGGCACCCCTCATCTGGACTCAATTTGTGAATTCGGCTGCACAGTTGAAGTCGGTGCGGTGGCTCAAGGGGTATTGGATGCAACTTTATTTCAGCAAACGGAGGAACTCGTCCACGCAATTTTAGACTACACGGAAGCCTATAACCAGGGAACGCCACCTCCTGTAAGAGATACCCTTACCGTTTATCACAGCATCCAGACAATAGACTATCCCAGGAATGAGTTTGGAGAGATTCAGGCAATGATTCATCCCCAGCTTCAATTTAGAGATTATGAAGCGCTTCATCCCGGCGATCTCATGTTTTTAACGTTTGATGGTCAAGCGATCGCTTATGAAGGTGAAGCAACAGTTTATCCAGTCTTTATCAATGAAGCAGCCTACTATGAAAAAGGAGTTGCTATGTGTTTGACTGAAAAGCAGCAAGTCACCATTTAGCAAAAGTCTCAAGTGTCGAATTCAGATTCAATCATTTCTAACTCTTCGTCAGTTAAAAAATATCGCGAACTTGGAATTGTGGATTTTATTGATTAACAAAAATAAAAAGTAAATCGGTAATTCAAAAACACAAAAGAGTCATAAATGAAGGCGCAGCAGGCAGAATTTTACCAAAGTATTCAAGAATTTTCTCTTGACGATCCTGGGGCTACTTTTCCCTTTAGTCAAAGGTTAGCAAGAGAAAACGGTTGGACAGTTCAATATACTCAGCGTGCCATTAATGAATACAAAAAATTTATTTTTCTTGCGGTTGTAGTTGGGCATCCTGTCACGCCTTCCGATCAAGTAGATCGAGTTTGGCATTTGCACTTAACTTACACTCATTCCTACTGGGATGAGTTTTGTGACAAAGTTTTAAAAAAACCATTGCACCATCACCCAACGAAGGGCGGTTCCAGCGAACAGGATAATTTTTATAGGTGCTATAACGAGACGCTGATTAGCTACGAAAAACTCTTTGGACAGCAACCTCCTAGCGATATCTGGTCGCCACCCGATACCCGATTTGGGAAAGACATCCAGTGCAAACAAGTCAACACTCATCGGTATTGGCTCGTACCCAAACCATCTTTTACTTTGGCTTGGTTGCCATCTATTTATCTCCCTCGCTTGCCTTTGGGGCAATTCCTAGCGATCGCTCTATTGTCATTTATATTAGTTCTAACTATCAGCAGCTCTACGCTACTGATAGCAGGGATTTCTACCCAGACAACTCACTCTATAAGCTCTGAATTAGCACTGGCTCAAACAAGCGAAAATTCTCCGCTACCTCGCAAGACTCCAACCCCTACTCCTAAGAACAAAGATCGTCCTACTTCGGAAAAATCTTCAGGATCGTTTTGGTGGTGGCTACCAATATTCCTCATTTTTTCCCTGTTCGGAAGTCGCGGCAATAACAGTGGTGGTGGTAGTAGTGGTAGTAATGATAGTACGAACAACGGCTGCGGCTGTGGCTGTATGTGATCGGGCATCTGTTCAAGACTGGACAAGAGACATACAACTAGAGAAACCCTGTCCAAAACCCTTGAGTGGGCGTCATTTTTGGCGTTACCTTCAGCAATCAGATATCACCAGGATGGATTTCTGATTGATCAGTGAAAACCCCAAAAATCTTCTAACAGCGACTGTTCTGGTAATTCTTAATTGCTTTTTACTTGGCTACCGTGGCTGCGAGGATCATCCTGACTAACTTTGGCGGGTGTAACGGGTGATTGGAAGGCAGAAACCTGTCCCCCAGCTTGGGCGTAAGGCAGAGGTACAGAAGCAACAAGGGCGTCAATGTTTGCCTGCATGACGGGACGAGGCACCTCTCCAATCGTTTGCGCGATCGCGTCTCCGTTATTGCCGAAATATACAAAATGGGGAATCCCATCAACGCGGTAGCGCGTCATCTCTGGCAACCACTTATTGTTATCCACATTCAGCATGACAAAATTCATCGAATCAGCATACTGCTCTTTCAGTTCGCCCAGATCCTTTGCCATCGCCTGACAGCTGGTACACCAGTTCGCATAAAATTCCATCAACGTCGGCTTGCCATTGCTCAAAGCCACTTCTAACGGTGTAGATTGCTCAGCTTGGGTGTCCAGGGAAACTGAACTTGTCTCAGTTTGCAGTCCCAAGAATAGGAAAACGCTGAGGACAATCGCTACTAAAGCAATCAAGAAGTTTGTGACACGTTTCGCGCCGGTTCCTAGCGACGGCGGCTGGGAGGTTGCAGTTGATTCAGGTGAATTCACAGCCATCGAAGATTTTTTCACGATTGTTATAGATGAGCTACCTTTAGTGTACCAACTCCCTCCAGAGCTACCTTTGCCGTGAAAAAACGAGTAACGTTGACTTTTCCCAAACGAGCGATTCAGATGCCAGTGACTTATCGACTGGCGAAGGATTTTAATGTAGCGGCGAATATTATTCGTGCCCAAGTGGCACCCAATCAAATTGGGAAGCTAGTGGTGGAACTTTTGGGCGATATTGATGCAATAGATGCGGGAATCGAATGGATGCGATCGCAAGATATTAGCGTTTCTTTTGCCAGTCGCGAGATCGCGATCGATGAAGACGTTTGCGTTCACTGCGGGTTATGCACTGGCGTTTGCCCCACAGAAGCTTTGACTCTGGAACCGCAGACATTTCGGCTTAATTTTACGCGATCGCGCTGTATTGTCTGCGAACAGTGCATTCCCACCTGTCCCGTAGAGGCAATTTCTACTAATTTTTGAATTGAAAATGCCTCTTTTTGGCGAATTGAGTCCAAGACTAGGCGATCGCATAATTGTAGTAACCGCACCGCTCTTGAATGGCAGCGATCGCATCGAGGATCGTGCTAAGAGCAACGCTATTCTCCGATTTTAAGAGCATCTGGCGCAGATAAGGTAATGCTCCAGCGCTGCCGATTTTCCCCAAACTATAGGCAGCCTTCTCCCGAACGCTAACGTCTTCGTGGTTAACAGCTTGCCTGAGCGCCCCTACAGCCGACGGGCTATTGATTTGACCTAATGCCCAAGCAGCACTCCCTCGAACGCTAGCGTCTGGGTGGTTGAGAGCTTGTCGCAGTGCTGCTACCGCCGCTGGAGTGCCGATTTGACCTAATGCCCAAGCAGCGCTTCCACCCACAGTCGCGTCTTCATCGTTCAACGCCCCCAACAGCCCCACCACCGCAGCCGGAGAACCGATTTCCCCTAAAGCCTCCGCAGCCTTCTCGCGCACCCGATAGTCGGTATCGTGCAAAGCCTCCAGCAGCCCGGTTACGGCAATCTGGCAGCCAGTGCTACCTAAAGCAGAGGCAGCATTTTCGCGCACCCGATAGTCTGTATCGTGCAAAGCTTCTAGAAGTCCCGCTACCGCCGCCGGGGAGCCTATTTTTTCTAACGCAGCGGCAGCACTTTGACGAACTCCAAAGTCTTCATCATGTAACGCTTGTCGCAGTCCGACAACGCTGACTTCACTGCCGATTTTCCCTAAAGCCTCAGCAGCTTTTTCTCGAACATCAAAGTTTGGATGGTTTAAAGCTTTCAGTAGCGCCGCTACGCCTTCCTCCTTGCCCATAGAACCCAGGGCATAGGCAGCCATCCAACCCACCCACGAATCATCATCGTCCAAAGCTTCTAAAAGGCCAGCGACCGCCGCTTGGGCAGGTGCAGGATCGATGCCCTTTCTGCCGATTTTCCTTAAAGCATAGGCAGCACCCCTGCGAACATAAAAGTCACGATCCTTTAAAGCTTCTAGCAACCCTGACATTGCCGCCGGAGAGCCGACTAAACCTAACCCATAGGCAGCACAACTGCGAACCTCATAATCTTCATCTTTCAGAGCCTTCAGCAGCCCCGATACTGCCAACGGATTGCGGGTAAGACCTAAGCCGAATGCAGCCCTCTCGCGCACCCGATAGTCTCGATCCTGCAACACTTCCAGTAGTGTCGCCACCGCCTCCTCGCTGCCAATTTTTCCTAAAGCATAGGCAGCTCTTCGGCGAACATCAAAGTCGTCATCGTTCAACGCTTGCCGTAGCGCCATCACCGTTTCTTGCGTGCCAATCGAACCTAATGCTTCGGCTGCTTTTTGACGCACCCGATAGTTTTCATCATTTAACGCTTGCAGTAGCGCTGATACCGCCTGCTGAGTGGGAATTTGACCTAAAGCATAGGCAGCATTGTAACGCACCCGAAAATCTGCATCGTTCAACGCTTCCAGTAGCGCCGACACTGCTTCCTCGGTGGGGGTTTGACCTAAAGCGTAGGCAGCTCTCCCACGCACATCAAAGTCCTCATCGTTCAATGCTTGCCGCAGCACCCCTACGGCTGCCTGGGTACCAATCGCGCCTAAGGCATAAGCTGCACTCTCGCGCACCTGAAAATCTTCATCGTTCAACGCTTGCCGCAACCCCATCACTGCGGCATCGGTGCCGATAGAACCTAATCCATAAGCTGCACTCAAGCGAACACCAGAGTCGTCATCGTTCAATACTTCCAGCAGCGCTGTCACGACTGCATCGGTGCCGATGGAAGCTAAGCCATAAGCTGCACTTTCACGCACCTTATCGTCAGGGTGGTGAAGCGCTGGGAGTAGGCTGGGGATTGCACTATCAGAGCCAGTGATGCCTAAAAGTTGAAATTTCAACTCTTGAGGAACTTCTAGAGAAGCAACTAAACCGACGGTTGCGGCTTGAAACTCCGGTTTAACGGCTCCTGCCATCTGTGCGCCTAACCTCAAATCCACTTCTAAGGCTAACTTCACGACTCGCACTACCTGAGCTTTTTCCTCCAAGCGCTGTAACATCTGGACTATGGGGTCTGTCCATTTTAGATAATTTAAATACTCCTGTTTGAGCTGGTCATCACTCAGTGAGAGTACCTGTTGGAGGAGGTTTTCGGCGGTGTAAGATTCCTGAATCGGTTGGTGATGCAATTCCATCTAGTTGCCTTCTCACATTTGAATCAATGGGTGCTTGAGCAAACCGTCTAGGCTACGTCCGACTCAGCAAAAAAATATATGACTTTGATTTTAACGAACGACGACGGAATAGACGCTCCTGGAATCCGAGCGCTGCACAAGGCGATGAATGGCAAGGGGGTGATTGTGGCTCCTAAAGACCATTTGTCTGGATGCGGTCATCAGGTGACGACGACTCAAGCGATTCATGTCCGGCGTCGCTCGGATTTTGAATATGCGATCGCGGGTACTCCCGCTGATTGCGTTCGCATTGCACTTACACATCTTTGCCCTACTGTCAAGTTTGTCCTTTCTGGCATCAACGCCGGTGGCAACTTAGGAGCCGATGTTTACATTTCAGGGACTGTCGCTGCTGTGCGCGAAGCAGCCTTTCATGGGGTTCCGGGGATTGCCGTTTCCCACTATCGCAAAGGCAAACTGAATGTCGATTGGGATGTGGCGGCGAGGTGGACGGCTGGAATTTTAGCCGATCTACTCAACCGTACCATTGAACCGGGAACGTTTTGGAATGTGAATTTGCCGCATTTGTTACCCGGAGATCCCGATCCGGAAGTGGTGTTTTGCGAACCTTCTCGGCAACCCTTGCCAGTTAACTATCGCGTTGAAGGCGATAATTTTTACTACGTCGGAGAATATGCCAAACGCGATCGCACTCCTGGTAGCGATGTTGATGTCTGCTTTTCCGGCAAAATCGCCGTAACTCAGCTGCGACTTTAAAAAAGGTGAGGTAAGATACCGCTCCCATAAGAGTTAGCGAAAATCCCTTAATGCAGTCCCTTCGTGTAAGATAGCCAAGGTTAAATTGAACTCAATAGTGGTGGAACCATCCGAAGCACAATACCTAATTCTCAACGCCTTAGATACCTTAGAGCTACTTAGCAATGCGGTGTATGATGAAGACACAGGAATTTGGGTAATTGAAACCCCTAGCAATGTCTTACCCTATGCTCGACTCCTGCAAAATAGCGATATTGTTCCTATCAAATGGGTATCGGAACGATGACAAAACCTACTGAGATTGAAAAGCAACAGTATGCAAGAATAAAAGAACTTTTTGCTTTATCTCGACAGCGCTACTTGGATGCAGGAGGCGATCCTCGAAAGCGCCCAAGTGGTCTTAAAGGTGATGATTACTTGACCGATGAAGAAAGGCAAGAACTATTTGCGATCGCTCGCGGTGGAGTTAAAATCATCGGGGACGAAGTTCACTGTGAAGGGCGGTCTTGGAAAATATCCGCAAAAGATATAAATAATTAGAATTAATCAAAATGCGAATTTTAATCATGGGCGGAACCCGTTTTATCGGGGTTTATCTAACAAAAATTTTGGCAGAACAAGGACATGAAGTGGTGCTGTTCAATCGGGGAAATAAACCAGCGCCCGTTGAAGGTATCAAACAAATTCAGGGCGATCGCACGGATGCTTCGCAACTAAAAGAAAAGTTATCTCAAGAAAAATTTGACGCAATTTTTGATAATAATGGTCGGGAATTGAGCGACACCCAACCTTTAGTAGAAATTTTTAAGGATCGGGTGCAGCATTTTATCTACATGAGTTCTGCGGGTGTGTATCAAAAGTCAGATCAGATGCCTCATGTAGAAGGGGATGCCGTCGATCCAAAAAGTCGTCACAAAGGTAAGCATGAAACGGAAGCTTACCTAGCACAACAGAAAGTGCCTTTTACGTCGATTCGTCCTACCTATATTTACGGCCCACAGAATTATAACGATCTGGAAGCTTGGTTTTTCGACCGGATTGTGCGCGATCGCCCAATTCTCATGCCCGGACATGGCTTCCATCTCACCCAACTCGGTCATGTAAAAGACTTAGCGGTGGCAATGGCAGCAGTTTTGGGCAATTCTCAGGCAGTGGGACAGATTTATAATGTGTCGGGCGATCGCTATGTTACTTTTGATGGTCTAGCGCGTGCTTGTGCGATTGCAGCCGGGAAGTCCCCTGAGAATTTACAAATTCTCCACTACGAACCCAAAAAGTTTGACTTTGGCAAACGCAAAGCTTTTCCTTTCCGACTTCAGCACTTCTTCGCCTCAGTAAATAAAGCCAAGGCTGAACTAGGATGGCAACCAGAATATGACTTAATTTCTGGGCTGAAAAACTCGTTTCAGAAAGATTACCTTGCCTCTGGTCGGAACAAAGCCGAGATAGATTTCTCAATTGATAACGAAATTCTAGAAGCAGGCTAAATCAACTACCAAGACACGAAGACATGAAGACACGAAGACACGAAAGAGCGATTAGTCGTTGTAGAGAGCCGATTCATCATGTCTCTACTGGCTAACCGCTGAGGCTTGCTCGCTTTTTTGGGGGAGAAGGTAAATAACTCCAGAAATCAAAGTGAAGGCAACGGAAATCCAGAAAGCAATTATGGCGGGAATTTCCCAAGAGACAGGCAGAGGTGCGATCAAAAGCGCGATCGCAATAATTTGACTGACTGTTTTTAACTTGCCCCAAATATTCGCTCCACTAATTGTCGTTTTATTAACGCGCCAACCAGCGATCGCTAACTCTCTTGCCAAAATTAGAAATACGCCCCATGCCGGTACTTGACCGAGTTGAATGAGCGGCAATAGGGGAGCCAACACCAGTAATTTATCAACTAACGGGTCAAGAAATTTACCCAAATCTGTAACTTGATTCAGTTTACGAGCCAAGTAGCCATCCAACCAATCGGTAGCCGCCGCAACCAGAAAAATTACCAATCCCACAGTGCGAGTTTCCGTTGTTGGGGTGTCCAGGCAATAAAGCAGAACTGGCAACGCCAGTAAGCGAGATAAAGTAATCCAGTTGGGTAGCGTCATAACAAGCATCGATCTGATAAGTTAAAAAGACTGTAGACTCCGGACGGTTTCGCGTCCAGAGTCTACAGCCTGAAATTCTAAGTTTACAGTTAGCGATTCGCGATTCGCTTTTTAACAAGCACCTTTTTTCTTCACAACTGCCATCACCGTCTTGAAAATCAAGCTGAGGTCGTAAGCAACAGACCACTTTTGCTGGTAATCAATATCCATGCGGACGATGTCTTCAAAGTCTTGGACGCTAGAACGACCATTCGCTTGCCACTCGCCAGTAATTCCCGGCTTAACATTCAATCTTTCCCAGTGATGAGCGTCGTAGCGCATGACTTCATCAACGGTCGGCGGACGGGTTCCTACTAAGCTCATGTCTCCCATCAGAACGTTCCAAAACTGCGGGAATTCATCTAAGCTAGTGCGACGTAAGAACTTACCGATGCGGGTAATCCGGGGGTCATTTTCGTTTTTAAAAATATGCCCTTTCGCTTGGTTATCGACCAGATGCTTGAGCTTCTCTGCACCAACAACCATCGAACGGAATTTCCAGATGCGGAACTTGCGTCCATTCAAACCGCAGCGAATCTGACTGTAAAAGACAGGACCTGGGTTATCCAGTTGCATCGCGATCGCAACTGGAATTGTAATTGTCGCTGCGATCGCTAACCCCACGACGCCTCCCAAGATATCAATCAGGCGCTTCTCTTTGCTAGTGACAGATGGATGACAGCTTGGCTGTTTTGTAACATCAACCAGGTAGATTTCATCAAACGCCGACGAAGCAACGTCGAGGGATTCGGGGAGGTGGGAAGTAGTAATCACTGTTTTTAAGTTGGCTTCTAGAATCAGGTTGCTCTTATGTCAATATAGGCAACACCCCTTATAGATGAATCGTTGAAAGCCCTTACTTTACCGAATCTTTAAGGGAATCGGTATTTTTTTAAGTTTTGTTAGAAGTACGGTTGACAAGCTACAGATTTCAATTATTTAATCCTCTGCCTGTAGGAGGATTGAGAATGGATAATTCTTTTTACCTGAAAGTACGTCGTTACGCGTCTCTTGCGGGTCAGAACTTACCCGGCAAGGATTGAGAAGGATAATTTTTCACCTTGAAGTACTCCTCCCCAGTCTTTTGCAAACAAAGATTTTTCCCGATTTTCCTCCGCACGTAGGGGGAATTGCGGAGGGATGTTCTTGTGACTGAATACAAGCAGTCTCGGATCTCATCGCTAAACTGTTGCCGGTACTAACAAGTCAAAAACTAATGGTTCTTCTAGTTTTTGATAAGTGCTTGTCAGGATAGTGTTTAAATAGCGAAGATAGCGATCGCCCTGCTGAGCATTCAGTCGATACATCTGGGTCGCTTCTTTCTCAAAAAGTGGAGCCTCTGCGATCGCTTGATAGTCAGGATTTTGCTCGGAGGTGGAACTCAGCAGTCCAAACTCGGCTTCCGACGGCACGATACCCGCAGGCAGCTTTCCTTCCAAAAGCGCCATGACGCGAGAATAACAAACCCGCGTATTAATGCCGCGATACTCTAATAACTGCATAATTTCATTCAGCGGCAGCGGTTCTTCCGGTAAAGCGCGTAAAAGTTCCAAAAGCAGAAAATAATCGCTGTACTGCTGCGTTTGTTGCTCCAACAGTTGAGGATACAGCGGTAACGTAGCCAAACCGTAAGCCACTGGACTACAGTTTAGGGTTGAGTCGTTTGCCCCAGTATCTCGAATCAGGACTGCTTTTGGGAGTTTTTGTCGCAGCCATTGAGCGATTTCTCCGACGGCTGCGGTTCCGCCAGTACAGATAATTTGATGAATTCCCGATGCGGGTATCCCTGCCTGAGTTAGCAGCGCATTCAATTCTTGATTCAGTTTTTCAAGAAACGGTTTGAACACGCGGTTTTCTAAATCTCGGCGTGTCACCAAACAGGACTTTCCGCCCAATTCCACGGTATAGCTGTCTTGCTGTTGCAGAATTCGTTTGACAGAATTGGCAGCTTCCAGAAGCGCTTGTCCCAGGGGAGAACTTTGCAATAACGATGCCAAGCGATCGCGCGTCGCTAAATCGGGTTCCCCGGCTTTGGGAAGGCTCAAGGATGAAGAATGCAGGATGAAGGATGACTCGAATTCATCTTTCATTTTGCCTTCTTCATCGTTCAAGAGTAATTGACCGATGATGTCTTGATCGATAGCGTTACCTGCATAGGCAAGACTCCGACAAGCAAACTGAGAATACGTTAAGTCTTTAAGATTTTCGGGCAAATTCACCACAGCGAGTTCGATGGTCGTGGCACCCGCGTCGATCACCAGAGTCCCGCCTTGCCAGGGGACTCCCGGTAAGGTTGCACCTTCAATTCCTGCCAACAAAGTAGCGATCGCATCTTCAAGAAAGAAGATTTCCTCCGGATTTTCCACCAGATGGGCACCCAGTACGGCTTCGCGAATGTTAAAGCGGTAGGTATCTCCCCATTTAGCAGGACAACCGACAATCACACCACTCAAGCAACCCATCGCTGCATTCAGCGTAGAGGGCTTTAAACCAGCAGCACCCACCAAATTAGGTCTCGATTGTTCTGTGGGGGATAGCGGGTTTCCCTGCCTTCCTAGAGGTCTTAGAGTGGCAAATAACGCTTGCAATGAGCGCCCCAGCCAGTAAAGGGAAATTGGCTGGTCGAGCGACCACTGCAATATCGGCTCCCATTTTTTGGCAGATGAATAGTAAGGAATTCCCACCTTCAAGTACGGTTTAAAGCCTTGAATAAAGACTCCTTCTTTACGATTGGCAAGAGAAGACGCCAGAACACCCACTGCGATCGCCGCTGGCGTATGCGCGTAAGTGCTGCTCGCGGCTGGTGTATCGGCGTAAGCGCTACTCGCACCCCCCGATGACTGCTCTGAATTGCTCCAGGCTGGCCCCGTGTAAGTCACTGCGGGTAAACGAAAGCTGGTTTGGGTAGATTCTGTCTGTCCTTGGCTTATCCAATAGATGGGATATCGTTCACCCGTCGAACCATTTAACAAAACCGCAGACACGCCAGTTGTGCCAAAGTCAATACCTAAGTACCAGGCATACTTGCTGACATTCTCCGCAGGCGATGGTTTTGCAGACTCAAGGACAGTGGAAGAATGTATTGAATTTGGATTCATTATCCCGATCGGGAGCAATTTTGTACTTTCTAAAACGAATGGGGATTCAAGGGTAATTTCCTGAGTGGGTATCCCTACGGAGTTTTTTTTTCCGGGTTCGATGAGTCTGAAAATATATCCAGCTCCAGATCAAAATCGTCAGGTTGAGGCAGCGTCGGCTCAGAAACGGCTTCTTCCTCGGTTGCCATCGGTGGATTGTTAGGGAACTGAGCGATCGCATCGTCTGGTGGAGCGATCAGTTCTTCCAATCGCAATAATTCTTCCTGCCAATCCGATTCCCCTAGGTGTGTTATTTCCACTTGAGAAATTTCTGGCATTTCCTCAAATTCCCAGTCGCCTAAATCTTCTTCCTGCAACCCAGTTAGCGCATCAATATCGGCATCGGACGCGATCGCCCTTTCTCTGGGTGTTTCTAGACTCTGTTCCTCATCGGCAAATAATTCCCACGATTCATCGAACTCAATCGATACTGCTGTCTCCCCATCAGTAATTTCTGGCGTCTGTTGTGCTTCCGAGTCAGAGACGTATTCTTGCTCTAGCGCCGCCGTTTCGCTGGGTAGTAGATTGACTTCTTCGGGGAAGAATGACAACGATTCATCGAAATCAATGGTGGCTGGTGCTTCCCTTGACGGATTGGCTGACTCCTCCCACTCCCAGTCGGCAACGTATTCTTGCTCTAACGCCGCCGTTTCGATTGGTGGTAGCTCTAAATCGACTTCTTCTTCGGGGAATACCAACGATTCGTCGAAATCGATGGCGGCTGGTGCCTCCCTTGACGGATTGGCTGGCGGTGGCATTTCTTCCCACTCCCAATCAGCAACATATTCGTGTTCCAGCCCCGCCGTTTCTGTAGGTAGCTCCAGATCGACTTCTTCGGGGAATACCAACGATTCATCGAAATCGATGGTTTCTGGCATCTCTTCTGGCGTTTCTGCTGACGTGATTCCTAACGTCTGTTGCTGGGAATTGGCTATGTATTCTCGATCCTCCTGTATTCCTAGTTCTGCTTCTAATGTCGAACTTAGCGAGGGCGATACTTCCGACGATTCATCAAGATTAGCGGGGGGAAGAAAAGCGATCGCTTTGTCTGGCGCTGGGTCTAAGGGTTCTACAGGGAACAAGGAAGCCAAATTCCAATCCGCTCTTTCATCGGCTGTTGTCGTGTGCGCCGTTTCCGGTTGCTCCTGATGGGAATTTTGTGGATGGTGAGCGATCGCGTTTTCTGTTTCTGCTAAATTGAATTCCTCAGACGGCAATCTTTGGGACTCCTCATCTGTTCCAGGAACAGAATCCTCCTCCACAAAGCTATCTAGGGCGAGATCGTCCCAATCTTCCATCAACAACTCATCCAGTTCCGTCACTGGCAGAGCTTCCTGGTGTCTCGTCCCCTGGGTTACTTCTGACCCTTGTTCCGCTTGTGTTTCAACAGCGTCAACTGTCCCCTCTGGTATTTCCGTCCCAAAAAGCTCTTCCTCCTCTGCGAACCAGTCATCTTGAGTCTGGATCTCTATAGCGTTATCGCTAAAATCCGCCTCTCTATGGCTCCTCTGCTCCTCTGATTGCGGAAATACGCCCTCCTGCGGTGCCTCAAAGCTAGACAGATCTTCACTCAGCAGTTGCAGTGTATCTCTATCCAGCCAGAAAAACTCGTCTTGGTCAACTGAGAAAGTATCCATCGCCAGCAGATTTTCGTCTGGCGAAGCGGGAATGTAGATATCTTCTTCCAGACTTGCAGCTTCCTCGGTTGCAGGTTGCTCTGTATCCTGGATTTGAGTATTCTGGATTTGAGTATTCTGGATTTGAGTGATTTCCTCCAGACTCGGAGGTGTGACCCTCGGTAAGAGAGATTCCGCTGGCACTACTTCCTGCTCCTGAAACAGATCCTCCTGCAACAGATCGGTTAGTGCCGAAATGACCAGATCCCCTTCTTCCACTGTTTCAGGATTGAAGGCTTCATTGGTTTCGACATTTTGATCTTCACTGGCAATCGTCGGAGCGATCGCCCACTTCTCAACTTGGATAACCGTCTTTTCCCAATCTTCGGGAAATAAGACATTTTCCCAAGAGTCCTCAACTTGCTCGACTCTCGCAGGTGGTTGCGCGATCGCGGCATCTTCAGCGGGGTCTTCCAAACCTGCAAACAGGGCATCCTCTAAAGAGTCCTGACTGCTATAAGGGCGAGGGTTCCTCTCTCCGGCTGAATCTTGAGGAATGATTGGATTTATACTTTCTGCTTGAGTTTGGGTATCTCCGGCGGGATTATTCTCCGGTTGTTTCTCAACTTTTTGAGCTTGTTGTTCGGGACTCTGTGGGATTGGCGGCGTCCCAAACAAGCTTTCAAAAAAATCGTCGATTTCGTCGCGCTTCCTGTCGGGAATCGTGGGAAGGATAGGCTCCGTCTGGAAGATAGTTTTCATATCATCGTCATCCAGCGATGCCATCTCCAGATTGCCCAAGTTCTCTAGATTCAAGTCTTCCAGACCGCTACTCTGGGCACCAGAGGTAGGGTTCGATGGAGTGCTAGCAGACGCTGCTGTCCCAAAAAGATTATCCTTTGAGGAGGCTTGCCTTTGTACCGACTCGCCTAAGCGGTCCGTTGGCAGATTGAACTGGGGACTTTGCGGCTGCTCCTGTTCCACCGAGCGGAGGGGCAATTCAACCCCCGGATACGGCAATGGCTGTCTGGCGACAGGAACATCATTCGGCGAGAAATTGAATTCGTTGCGATTAGAAGGTGGCGAGGGGGGTTGATCCAGCGTTTGGGGTTCCCTCTGGGGATAGGGCAGTTGCAGAGCGCCGATCCCTGGTGTTGTCGCAGCCGTACTCGCGCTACTTGCATCTACTTGTGACTGCCGAGATGATTGCAAAATTGCTGAGGCTTCTTGCTGGAACTGCTCGGTGAGCTGATTTACCAACTCTGTAAACATCACCTCGCTTTGCTGCCCCAAGTTGTGCATTTTATCAAGTCCTTGGGCCAAGGACTCTTGATAGCTAACAAGATTGCGTTGCAGTGCCTCGAAGACTGTGCGAATGGTTGAATCCAGCGTTGCTAGCAGTTGATCGGATTTTGCCTGTAACGTTTGCAGTTGTTCCAGGCGCTCTCGCGGATGTAAAGGTAAAGAATTGCTAGATATCGCGTCTGAATAGCTAGGTGAGAAATTATAGGGTTGTTTTTGACCTTCTGGAGGGAGTACCTCAGCACTCAAAAACTGAGTTTCCAAATTTCTCAGGGTTTGAGCCATCTGTTGCGTGAGAGTTTCCTGCAAGCGACTAGAAAGTACCTGCAAAAATTCGGAAATCAGTTGCTGCTGTGCCGCTTGTTGCTGAGCAAGCGTTCGATGGTGCAGCCGATAACTCTCCATCTGTCGAATCTCTAGAACCAGAGATTCCCGCTGTTGGCGAAGACTCTCCAGATCCCCCTGCAAGGACTGCATCAAGCTGGTTCGCACCGCTTCCATGTCTTGCTCAACCGCTTGCACAATCTGTCGTGCTGTTGTCTGCGGTTGATAGTTTTCCTGATGCCGAGCTTCATCTCCAGCGCCTGATTGTTGCCGTGAGACTAAATAGGTACGAACCTGCTCCAGAAGCCGACGCTGCTCTTGGACATCAACTGACCTGAGCCAAGGCCGACGGGAGCTGGCCTTGTGGAGGATGCTGTCAATATTAGCGATTAGTGTAGAAATCGCATCCGTCTCGTGAGTCACAATGGAATCCCTGGCTAGAACGATTGCACAGTTATCAGAAGTTACTATACTGCCACTGCCTATAATGTTAGACTGCCCAACAAGAACAACTTATATTAAACAGGGTGTTGCATCTACCGGGTGAATTATTTCAAGACTGGTAATTCTAAATGTAGATAGAATTTTGGGTTGTAGCGTTTTGTCACCCAATGGGTACAAAGAAAGCGATCGCCCAAAATCAAAGCGTTTTGGATTAAGATGTGAGTTTTGCTAGATGCGTCAGCAGCGAGTCGCGGGTTTCCTCTATGAGGATAATAAAGATAGGGTCACTGGCTCAATGGGTGCCTCCTAACTCTGATTGGTACGCTGCCAAGAGCCTCCTGTTCAGCCTAATTATCTTCGAGAGCGTAAACACCATATTCGGGAGATGCCGACCTGATTGCTGAAAGTTTCCGGCTCAACGGTTGCTCTTGATTCAAACGCTACCAGCTAGCCCCACTCCAGTGGGCCACTCTTTATCAGTTCTTAGCTTTTTCATTTGTGTTGGCCCGATGGAAGACCGATACACCCCCCGCGAACCGAACTCTAACATGAATGCGTTGATTCGCTCCACACCTTTGTTTACCGGCTTACCAGAGACCGTTGTGGAGAAAGCCACTTCCCATGTCGTCACTCGTACCCATCCTGCAAATCAGGTGATTTTGCTGGAAAATGACTGGGGCGGCTCTGTCTACTTTATTCTGGAGGGTTGGGCGAAAATTCGCACCTACAACCTTGATGGTAAAGAGGTAACGCTGAATATTCTTGGCAAAGGAGAACTTTTTGGCGAAATGGCAGCGTTGGATGAGGTTCCTCGTTCAACGGATGTAATTACGCTAACTCCTACGACGATTGGCAGTATGCCTGCTCAAGATTTTGTTCAGTTAATTCATAACGAACCACTAGCAGGCGTTCGCTTGGCTCAGTTGATGGCAAAACGCCTGCGTCAAGTCAACCGTCGCCTCCGATTGCGAGAATCAGATAGTATGTCCCGCGTTGCCGACACGTTATTATTCTTAGCAGAAGGACAGGGAAAAACTGCCCAAAAAGGAACGATGATCCCCAATTTACCCCATCGTGAGTTAAGCAGCCTCAGCGGTCTGGCGCGAGAAACGGTGACACGGGTTTTAACAAAGCTGGAAAAAAAGGCGCTGATTATGCGCGACCACGATATCTTGTGCATTCCCGATTTGGCGGCTTTGGAACGGCTAATCGTCTAATAAATACACGGCAGCGGCACTCTGGGTGCCCAACTGCCATTTATCTGGGTGCCTAGTCATGGGTTTTCAGAAAATATTGGTTGCTATCGACGACTCTTCTTTATGTCAGGCTGTCTTCGCTCAAGCGCTGGAATTGGCGCAAGCGAATCGTGGAGCAATGATGCTGCTACATTGCCTCAATAGCGAGATACTCGATGAAATAACGCCACGGCTCTCTGGTGAGATGGGTTTGTATCCTCAGATGATGACATCCTATGAGAATCACCACCTCACGCTCGAAAGGCGAATCCAGCAGGTGCAAGATTTGCTCCGAAGTTACTGCGAAAAATCTACCCGTCAGAAAGTGCCGACGGAGTTTGATTACAAAGTAGGCGAGGCTGGGCAAATGTTATGTCAAGCAGCTGAGAATTGGGGTGCCGATTTGATTGTGATGGGACGTCGGGGGCACAAGGGATTGACAGAAGCTTTGCTGGGGAGTGTGAGTAATTATGTGCTGCACCACGCTCCCTGTTCGGTGTTGGTAATTCAGGGCATAGATACGGAGCATCCTGAATCACTGGCGACTGGGGAAATAGCGGATGGATAAAGGGATACTGGAAATTGGTAATGGGTCTTGTAATTCTCTCCTGAAGCTGCTGAAGCTCGGCTCAAAACGGGAATAGAGGTTAAATTTAGGATCTGGCTTTGTTTTTTAATCTGCATGAGCGATCCTTTTGAAGACGGTCAAGCTTCTGGTCTGGGGAATTCTCAGAAAATCGAAGATGAGGCGAATCTAAGCGAAACGCCCCCGGCAACCAGTGCCCAAGGGAACAATTATTCCGAACCCCAGGTGAAAGCAGTTGCTCCCCTGATCATGGTGGAAACTGCCTTTCTGGCTAGTACTTGTAGTCTGATTTGGCTGATTAATTATTACTTTCCAATGGGACCGCTGCTGCGGATGTTTTTCCCAATCCCGATTGCCCTCGTATACCTGCGATGGGGACACCGGGCGGCTTGGATGGCAGCGTTGGTTTCTGGGTTGCTGTTGTCCGTCCTAATGGGACCAACTCGCAGCATTCTGTTTCTGATCCCCTACGGTCTCATGGGTGTCCAACTGGGGGCTTTGTGGCGGCGCAGGAGCAGCTGGCTGTTCTCGATTGGTACGGGGACAATTATTGGTACGTTTGGATTCTTTTTTCGGTTTTGGCTGCTGTCGATTTTATTGGGGGAAGACCTCTGGGTTTACATGACTAGCCAGGTGACGGAACTGGCAGAGTGGGTATTTGTCAAGATCGGGCTACTGCAAGAGCCGAGTCTATCTTTGATTCAAGCGATCGCATTCGGCATGATTATTCTCAATAATGTTATCTATCTGTTTGTCGTACATTTGGTGGCTTTGCTGCTACTCGATCGTTTGGGCAACCCGATTCCTCGCCCCCCGCATTGGGTGCAAGTGCTGCTGGATTATGAAGAATGAGGGTTAAAGGTTAAAGGTTACAATTTTTGCCTTTTCCCTGTTGCTTTGAGCCTTACCACGACTCAACCCTCAATCCAAAATCCAAAACTCGATGATTCATGTCTACACTCAGATAGAACAGGGACATCGATGGCTCCAGCGATATCGGGGACGTCCATCGGTGTTTGCTTGTCTTTTGGGCTTTACCGCCACCGGGCTGATCCCCGGTATTTCAGCAGCTGGAGCAACGCCAGAGGATCGACAATATACAGCGATCGCAGATGCGGAATTTTTGTATAAAGGCCCTCAGCCTCAGCCTCAATATCCTCTGCCTCCTCTGCAAGCGGGTGCCTCTCCAGTGCTAATCTCCCGCGCGGTGGTTGAAGCACTTGGTATTCCCGTTTATTTATTCAATGCTGGATTGCCCCAGCCGCCAACTGTTCCAGTCATTGATTTGGAAGGTGCCCCTGCCCAGTGTCTCAGCGGCGGAAATGCTTTGCCTCTCGCGACAGTGAAACATCTGTGGGAACAAGGACTAATTTGGGGGCAAAAACTAGCGGCAAGTATCCCGGATGGATATTTAATTCTGGGAGAGTGCGTGGTAGGGGGAACGACAACGGCTTTGGCAATTTTAACGGGCTTGGGTGTCCCCGCTGCCGGTAAGGTCAACAGCAGCCATCCTAGCTGCAATCACGCGCAAAAGTGGGCGGTGGTGGAAGCTGGGCTGAAAGCCTTTAGGAGCAGAGAGGCTCAGGGACATAAGGGTAGCATTCATCTGACACAAGACCCTTTACATCTGGTTGCGGCAATTGGCGATCCGATGCAAATTGCGGTTGCGGGGATGGCGATCGCTGCGAGTCGCACTTGCGGTGTCATGCTGGCTGGTGGAACGCAAATGCTGGCTGTCTATGCCTTGATGCAAGCGCTTGGGCGTCAATATTCCCTATCTTGGGAACCCGAACAAGTTGTGGTGGGAACGACTCGCTGGGTGGCAGAAGATCCGACTGGCGATACGGTCGGCTTAGCAGAAACAATTAGCCCAGTCCCCCTATTGGGGACTGGGCTAAGTTTTGCGCCCTCTCGTTATCCTCAACTGCGGGCTTATGAGCAGGGATACGTTAAAGAAGGCATGGGTGCGGGCGGATGTGCGATCGCGGCTCATTTAACTCAGGGTTGGCACCAGGAGCAATTACTCCAAGCCATTGAAATGTTAATCGAGCGTTGTTGAAGTCTGAAATATGAAGTGTGAAGCATAAAGCCAGTCTTTATTCTTTCTTCTCTATCTGCAAGCCTTCTACCTGTATCCCGCCTGCCGATTGTTTAAGAGTGAATTCTCTGAGAGAGTAACTGTTCTTCTAAAGCAGCAATGCGATTATAGGCAGCGGTGAGCTGTGCCGTTAGCCGTTGGATTTGAATGGTCGGTGACAAATCTTTCTCGCTGCTATGAGAGTTACTATCTACAGAGTTTGTATCAACTAAGACATCTTTGTGCTCCATTACTGGAGACTGATTGCTGTAGCTTTTATAGGCATAGCGGCTATTACTGACTCCTAAAGGTGCGGGTGTACCTCCTTGGATAGCCGCTGCTTTGCTTTTAGACAAAGCTTCAGAGACTTTTTCGCTCAACTGGTCAATCATTTCGTAAAGGACATCAACTTTATGATTTAAAGTGATGACTTGCTTTTGAAGTGAATCCATGCAATTCCCACTAGGCGTTAACTTGATTTCTTTCATGTTATAAAAAAATAGTTAAAAAACTGTTTTACTTACAAATTATTTAACTATTGAGCAAGATGAATTTATGAAGCTGGAGTTGGGATCGATTGAGCCTTTTTAGGTCAAGGCTGAATAAACATGAAAAGCGGTTTTTATAGCAGGATTTATGATGTAGAAATATTAAATTCTCAATTCTGAAGATTTATTGGAAATTTTCGCGATTCTAGCCCTATATTCCGTTTATTTTGATTTTCAGCCCTAAGAAGTTCCTCTATCAAAAGGGGGAACAGAAAATATACTTATCCAATATACTTATCGAATAGATAAAGAAGATGGCAACGGCGATCGCAGTGCAAAAAACTGTAGCAACGGCTAGAACCTTTATCAGCACCGAAGAACACGGACGTATGTTAAGTTAATCAAGCAAGCTAATCACCTTTTACTTGCGTTAAATATTGCTTTTTTGGAAAAAATGCTCAGCATCAGAGAGTTTTTTACCGCTTGCACGGGGGTATGGACAACAGAAAGAATGTATCATTCTGTCCTTAGCGGTCAGATTGAACGCTCTCATACGGAATATTCGGTAAAAGCCCTGACATGGGAACAAAAGCAGCAAATTTTGTCCTTTTCTTCGTCAAATGGCATAAAGGTAAATCTTGCCCAAGCAACCGAAGAAGAAAATGCCTGTCCTGGGTTTGCGATCGCCTTTGATACCGTCTCGGAAACGGGCGAACGAGTATCCATGAGTTTGAAGGCTTTATTTGTGCCGGATGCCTACGTGGTGCCTGGGGAATCGCCCGCCGAAATCCCCGCTCCACCCGTCGTGGCGGAAGTTGTAGATGGGGAAGCGATTAAAGGTTTTTATCTGCGGGATGAGGGATACTCAGAAGCGGGAGCGATCGCGGGGCGGTTTACCTATCAGCCCACTCGCCAAACGCTGGAAATGATCACCTATTATCGACGTTCTGTTGCGGTCGATCAAATGCGGATTGTAGCGCCGGATACGCGGCTCAGAACGATTATTACTTACCAACGACCCGAACCCGGAGAACAACCAACGGTAATCGATTTGGTCGGCTTTGGCGTCGAGCGCCGACAAGCGCTATAAACAGCGAATAGCGAATTGCTAATCAGAAGGATTGCTAGTTGCTACAACTATGAAGAGACGGTCTTTTCTGCTGGGTGCTGGAACGCTGACCTTGAGTCAGATGCTTGCAGGGTGTGGAAATTCCCAAAACCCCACACTAAGAGTTAGACTTCTGAAAAATTCCATTCCCGCTCAGCTGTTAACTAAATTTCGCCAGAGCCTCAAGCAATCGGCAACTCTAGATTTTACGCCAGCTACACAGTTAAAAGATTTATTTGCGAGTCTAGAAACTTGGCAGAATCCCGGTAAAGCGAACCAGGGCTGGGGTCGGAACTTACCGCTGATTACCCCGAAAAAACCCGTCATTGCCGATCTAGTGACTTTGGGAGATTTCTGGTTAGCACAGGCAATTGAGCAGAAACTCATTCAACCCCTCGAACTTACACAGGCGGGAGGGTGGAATCAATTGCCAATCCGATGGCAAGAACTTGTGAAACGCAATAGTCAAGGTCAATCTGACCCCGCTGGAAAAATTTGGGGTGCGCCCTATCGCTGGGGAAGCACAGTAATTATCTATCGCCGCGACAAATTCAAATCTTTGGGATGGACACCGACGGATTGGCAAGATTTGTGGCGAGAAGAACTGCGCGATCGCATTTCACTTTTAGATCAACCGCGAGAAGTGATTGGTCTAACCTTAAAACGGTTGGGTCATTCTTACAACACGGAACGGATAGACAGAATTCCTGAGTTGAAAAATACCCTGCAAAAGTTGCACCAGCAGGTGAAATTTTACAGTTCCGATACCTATCTGCAACCGTTATTGCTAGGAGACACCTGGCTGGCGGTGGGTTGGTCAACAGATGTATTGTCGGTGATGAAGCGCGATCGCAACATTGCTGCGGTGGTTCCTGTGTCTGGAACCGCCTTGTGGTCAGACTTATGGGTGCAACCTGCTGGTGCTGCGGCGAATCCTCTGTTGCAAGATTGGATTAATTTTTGTTGGGAATCCAAACCTGCTACGGAAATTTCTCTGTTCAGCCGCGCCGCCTCACCAATTGTTGCTGGCATGAACCCAGCAGAGTTACCTGAATTTTTAAAAACGAACTCGATCTTGCTGCCAGATACTCAGATACTGGACAAGAGTGAATTTCTGTTTCCGCTTCCCCAGTCTACGGCGCTTGCGTATCGTTCCCTGTGGCAGGAAATCCGCCCAACGGTTTAGAACGAACTCGCAGACTATTTTGACCAGAGGAGACAATATCCAGATCGCAGACGACTGGATTGGTACTGAAATTACAAGTGTAGGTTGCTAGCGGTTCTTGTGGTTGATTGGCAATAAACACCCTGGTGTTATAGCCATAATCTCTGGCAACCGTCCCAAAGCTGTTGACAAAGCTATAGCGTCCTATATAGTTCAGAAGGCTCCAGAGTTGTCGGTTTACAACCAAATCCACCCGCTGGCGATCCGGGTACGCTAGCCAGTTCTCTAGTAATTTGCCACCAAACTGTTCCTCCGCCCACCAAAGGCTGGGAACCGTTGGTTTAGCTTGGGACATACTATCGGCTCTAATGACTTGACTTCTCGGTGGGCGAGACTCTGGATCGAGTAGTTTTAAGTCTAAAGGTTCGGGAGAAGGCAGCCGTGTGGGTGGTGTTTGTGCCTGCGTTAACAAAGGGAAAACACACGAAGTAAGAATTGCTAAAGCTGATAACAGCAAGGAAGAAGCAATCTTTTTCCCTGTTTGATGGATCTGACTTCTCGCAGCATTGTCATCTGCCGTGTACGCCTGCCTAAATTGTTTAAGTTTCGCTCCAGATTTGGTTGGTTCCTGTAGAGGTTCCATGTTTACTCGCGCTAATTCATGCAGTTATTGTCTGGTAAGAATTGCTAATGGTTCCAGCGATTGATTCAGCGAACGGTTTGTAAATAAACGTAGATTAATTCATACAACTTGCATCGGCAACCGTTTACCGGCACTTAACAAGGTTTCAAATTCTGCTGCGGGTACGGGACGGCTAAATAGATAGCCTTGCATGGCATCGCAATGCTGCTGGCTTAAGAAAGCCAGTTCAGCGCGAGTTTCTACCCCCTCAGCCGTAACTTTCAAATTCAGATTGTGAGCGAGTTGAATCACGGCGGTCATAATCGCTCGGTTTTGGGTATCGCTAGTAACATCCTGAACAAAGCATCGGTCAATTTTCAAAGTGTCAAAGGGAAATTGTTTGAGATAGCTTAAGGAAGCATAGCCAGTACCGAAATCATCAATTGCGATGTGAATCCCCAACTGTTTCAGTTCATTTAAAGTAGCGATCGCCATCGAAGCATTTTGCACGAGGATACTTTCAGTCAGCTCTAATTCCAAAGCATCTGGGTTCAAACCTGTAGTTTCCAATACTCGGACAATTCGCTGGCTTAAATCAGCTTGGCTAAATTGACGCCCCGACAAGTTCACTGACACGCGGAACGATATAAATCCAGCGTCTCGCCATTTTTGCGTTTGGGCACTGGCAGTTTGCAATACCCACTCGCCAAGCGGGACAATTAAACCCGTTTCTTCTGCCATAGGAATAAATTCAGCCGGTGAAACCAGCCCCCGCGTCGGGTGCTGCCAACGCACTAAGGCTTCTGCACCGCTAATTTCTCCGGTTTGGAGATTTACTTGGGGCTGATAGTACACTTGAAATTCACTTTGTTCTAAGGCACGGCGCAGACTCGCTTCTAGCACCAGCGCTTCGCCATAATCAGCCTTGATGTCCGTCGCATAAAACTGATAGTGATTTCCTCCCAGCTTTTGGGTGTAGGACATCGCCGCTGCTGTCATCTTCATCAGGGTATCTAAATCTTGCCCGTCGTTGGGATAAAAGGTAATGCCAATGCTGGCAGTGAGGAAGATTTGACCGTCTTCCAAGGAGAAGGGTTCATTCAGCGATGACAAAATCGCTTGGGCGACACTGGCAACCGTTTGTCTTTGACTTAAGGTTGCCAGAATAATTGCAAATTGATCTACATTCAATCGCGCAATCGTGTCCTGTCGGCTGAGACAGGTGGTGATTCGTTCGACAATTAGTTTAATTAATCGGTCACTCCGTTGATTTCCCAAGGTGTCACTAATCCGTTGAAACCGATCTAATCCTAGAAACAGCAGCGGGACAGGTTGAACGTTAAGTGGCTGCTGGGCAGAGGCAAGAGGCGATTCGTTCTCCTGGGTTTTGGAATCGCTTTTGTGTTCATCTTGCCGCTTACTGATAACTTGATTAAACCGCTCTCGCAATAGCAAGCGATTGGGAAGGTTTGTCACGCTATCGTAATGAACTAAGTGATTGAGTCTTTCTGCTGCTTGCCTGAGCGCTAAGGTATAGGGTTGAGTAATGGCTCTTTGTCTTTCGAGTCGGGCAGCGATCGCTTTGAGTATTTCCTCAGGCGTACAAGGCTTGGTTAAATAGTCGTCTGCCCCTAATTCCATCGCTTGACGCAAATCGGCTTTTTCAGCTTTGGCAGTCAGAAAAATGAAGGGAATTGTTGCGGTGACAGGATCTTGACGCAGCGCCATCAAAACACCAAAACCATCTAAATCGGGCATCATGACATCGCAAATAATTAAATCTGGGCGAATCGTTCTTGCTATCTGTACGCCAGCAAGACCATTTTCTGCACCTGTCGCCTCGAACTCTTCTGCCTCCAATAGTTCTAATATGTTTTCGCGGATTGCTTCTTCATCTTCAATAACTAGAATTTTTGCCATTTCTCTAAATTTCCTTTAATTTATGGTTTTTCTTACAAAATCAAACTTTTTATGGTAGTGCTAAACACGTAATGATGCGTTGTAGTAGTGGATAAAGTACCAGATTGCCCCAATGTGATTCTCCAACGATTTGGAGAAAGACAAGGTTTTTCGCACCAACCGAGAC